>CATLJA010000097.1 GCA_949959305.1 uncultured Oscillibacter sp. | reverse complement strand
CCCAGCTTGTGGTAGGCGAAGGACTCGAAGGAGACGCAGCAGCCCTCGGCGCTCTGGCCAATCAGCACCGGGAGGCGGCCCAGGCGGTCCCGGGCGGCGTAGATGCCCCCGGGAGTGAGGATGAGAATGGTCATGGAGCCCTCGATCTGCTCCTGCGCGTAGCGGATGCCGGAGACCAGGTCGTCCTTCTGGCTGATCAGGGAGGCCACCAGCTCCGTGGCGTTGACCTTGCCGGAGCTCATGGCCATGAACTGGTGGCCGTGGTGGTCGAAATGCCGCTCCACCAGCGCCTCGGCGTTGTTGATGATGCCCACGGTGGAGATGGCGTACAGCCCCAGGTGGGAGCGCATCAGCAGGGGCTGGGGGTCCGTGTCGCTGATGCAGCCGACGCCCGCCTGGCCGCGGAAGGAGCTGAGGTCCTTCTCGAACTTCGTGCGGAAGGGGGTGTTCTCAATGTTGTGAATCTGCCGGTGAAAGCCCTGTTCCCCGTCGTAGACGGCCATGCCGCCCCGGCGGGTGCCCAGGTGGGAGTGGTAATCCGTGCCGAAGAACACGTCCAGCACCACGTCCCGTTTTGAAATCGCGCCAAAAAAACCGCCCATTCGCAGCCTCCTTATTTTTTACGCTTGCCCAGGAAAATCCAGAGCCCGGCCCCCAGCGCCGCCGCAGCCAGAAGCGCCGGAACGGCTGCCCCGGCGGGGATGGAGGAGAGAAAAATTACGGTGGGGCCGTCCGCCCCTCCGATAACGCCCACTTACAGCGCCTCCGCCATCCGGCGCATCACCTCGGCATAAGCGTCCTCCACGCCGCCCAGGTCCCGGCGGAAGCGGTCCTTGTCCAGCTTTTCATGGGTCTTGGAATCCCAGAGGCGGCAGGTGTCCGGGCTGATTTCATCCGCAAGGACGATGCTTCCATCCTCCAGGCGGCCGAACTCCAGCTTGAAGTCCACCAGGGTCACGCCGCAGGAGGCCCAGAAGGATTTGAGGAAGTCGTTGACCTGGAAGGCGTATTTCTTGATGGTCTCAATTTCCTCCCTGGTGGCCAGCTTCAGGGCCAGGGTGTGGTACTCGTTCAGCAGGGGGTCCCCCAAATCGTCGTTTTTGTAGGAGAACTCGATGGTGGGCGCGTCGAAGACGACGCCCTCCTCCACGCCGTAGTGCTTGGCAAAGGACCCGGCGGAGATATTGCGGATGATGACCTCCAGGGGAACGATGAAAACCTTTTTCACAACGGTTTCCCGCTCGCTCAGCTCCTCCACAAAATGGGTGGGGACCCCTTCCTTTTCCAGCTTCGCCATGAAGCGGTTGGTCATCTGGTTGTTGATAACGCCTTTTCCGGCGATGGTGCCCTTTTTCAGGCCGTTGAAGGCGGTGGCGTCGTCCTTGTAGTCCACGATGTACAGGCCGGGGTCGTCGGTTTTGAAAACCTTCTTGGCCTTTCCCTCGTAGAGCTGCTCCAGCTTTTGCATATTGAATTCCTCCGTCCTGTATATTTAAACTTTTAAACTCAAGGTTTTTATCAGACTGGCGTCAGGACCGCTTCCCAGGAGGAAAGCCGCCTGCCGCCCCGAAACGCGGCTCCCGCGTTGTAATAACTCCCGTCCTCCCGCAAAGTCAGGACCTCCGTGCCGCCGTACGCGCCGTCTCGGGAGCGGAAGGCGGAGAGAATGCTGCGCCCCACAAACTCGAAGGAGCCCTCCAGCGGGCCCAGAGCCGGGTTGAAGGAGGTCCACTCCAGGGTGAGCGGGGAAACCGCCTGGCGGATGCGGTAGTCGTTGGTAAAGCGGACCGGCGGGTCCGACTGGACCTCCAGAAAGCCGCTCAGCGTCCATTCCGGCTCCCGGAGAATACGGACGTTTCCGCAGAGGGGAAAGGCGTTGTGTGCCTCGTCGTAGTAGGTCCCGGCGGCGGCCCAGTCCATGGCTTTCAGGAAATAGGTGTGCTCCTCCATGCGCTCAGATTTCCGCCTGGAGGGCGGCGTCCTTCTCCTCAATCTGGGCGGCCATGTCCCGGCGGGCGGCGTCCAGCCAGGAGGCCAGGTTCCCGTCCTCCACCGCCAGAATCTGCGCGGCCAGGATGGCGGCGTTCCTGGCCCCGTTCAGGGCCACGGCGGCCACGGGGATGCCGGAGGGCATCTGGACGGTGGCCAATAAAGCGTCCAGCCCGTCCATGGCGCCCCCCTTCATGGGGATGCCGATGACGGGCAGGGTGGTGTTGGCGGCCACGGCCCCCGCCAGGTGGGCGGCCATGCCGGCGGCGCAGATGATAACGCCGAACCCGTTCTTCCGGGCGTAGGAGGAAAATTCCGCCACCTGGGCGGGGCTGCGGTGGGCGCTCATGATGTGAGCCTCGTAGGGCACGCCGAAGGCGTCCAGCTGGGCGCAGGCCGCCCGGACCACCGGCCAGTCGGAATCGGAGCCCATGAGCACGGCAACTTTTTTCATAACCAATTCTCCCTTCTGTTTACAGCTTCTTTCTCAGGACCGTGTGGCGGAAAATGCCGTCGGCAAAGTATTCGGTGGAGCAGAACACCGGCTTTCCGTCGATGTCGAAGTCCACCTCCTCCATATACAGCAGAGGGGTGCCCTCGGGGACCTGGAGGATGTCCGCCAGCTTTTTGTCCGCCGGAACGGCCCGCAGATCCGTCAGGTCCAGGTAGGGGTACACGCCGCAGGACTGCTGGAGAAAGTGGAAGATGGGCGGCTTCAGGTCCTCCTCCGTGTAGTTCTCCCGGATCAGGGCCTTTTCAATCACGTCCTCGCAGTAGATGGCGGGGCGGCCGTCGGCGGTGCAGAGGCGGGAGACACGGAGCATGGGGGTTCCCTCCGGGAGCTGGAGCTGGGCGGCGGTCTTCCCGTCCGCCGGCTCCTCCCAGGAGCGGATGGAGGCCACCGCCGGGGTGAAGCCGTTCTGCCGGATCATGTCCAGGAACTCCACCTCAATGTCCATCCTGGTGTGGACGTCCAGCACGTGGCGGTTGATGATGGTGCCCACGCCGTGACGGCGGGTGATGAAGCCCTCCCGCTCCAGGGAGGCCAGAATGTCCCGCAGCTGGGTGCGGCTGATGCCGAGCTTGACGCACAGGACGCTCTCCCGGGGCAGGCGCTCCCGGTGGGCGTACTCGCCGCCGCGCATGTCCGCCAGCAGCTGGGCGCGGATGGCCTTGGTATGGGATGTGTGAGTGTTCATTCCGTATGCCTCGTTCCAAATGAAGATTCCTGGATAGGTCATACCTATTGTATCTGTTTCCGGCGCGGACCGCAATTGACAAAATTGACAGTTCCCAGGGAGATTCCGGCCCCGGCTTGGGATGGTTTCGCAAAGATGGCCCCGGGAACGGGAAAACCCCCGGCCGGGAGGCCGGGAGTTTTCCAAAGCTCATTCCAGAATATAGACGGTGCAGGGCCGCCTGCCGAACTGGACGCATTCGTCGTAGGTGTCGTAATAGAGGTCGATGCAGCTGCCCTTGACGCCGGTGTCCTCCGCCAAGGCCAGGCCGTAGACGATATTTCCTTCGGCGGCGACATACACCCGGGTGCCCAGGGGGACGACGCTCTTGTCCACGGCCACGGAGCCCACGTGGACGGCGGTGCCGCTGGCGGTGATGGTGCCTACGCCGTCATATCCCGTGGTGTAGGCGGTGGCGGTCATGGAGAGGGCGGCGGAGTAGTTCAGCTCCGTGCCGTCCTTTAAAGTCAGCACGCCGCCGCCGGCGGCGTTCTCCGAAACGCCGGCGATGCCGCCTCCGGTTTCGCCGTACTCCGCCAAGCCGCCGCCCGCGGCCTTCTTCTCCTGGGCGGGCTCTGGCTGGGGCTCAGGCCCGGCGGCGCCGTACTCCACAATCCGCTCCACGGCGGTAGAGCTCAGCTCCTCCACGAAGCGGCGGGAGCGCAGGGCCCCGTTGGAGCAGACCACCTCATAAACGGCGGAGCGCACGCCGCCGGAGCCCTCCTGAATTACCCTCTCCGTGCCCTCCGGCATCTCGGGGTTGGCAATCCGCCGGGTGGCGAAGGGGGCGGCCTCGGTGACGCAGTCATAGTAGGTCAGCTCAGAGGAGACGTTGACCTCCGCGCCGTCCCCGGAGAGCTTTACGCCGATTAACTCCAGAGAGCCGGGGCGGACGCCAAGGCGGGCGAGAAGGGCGGAGACGGTTTCTTTGCGGGACTGGACGGAGACGGTGGAATCCCCGTGCCGGACGGTGACGGCGGCGCCCTCCCGCAGGGTGACGTCATAGCCCCGGCTGCCGTTGGAAACGTAGATTATCCGGGAGGACAGGTCCGGGGCCTCCGCCCGCCCCGGCTCCAGGACGATGGCGGCCTCCCCGTCCGCCCCGGCGGCGAGAAACAGGGAGCCGGCCCAGCCGGTGGCGCAGAGGCCGGTGACGGCGGCGGCGGTCAGGCAGAACAGTATCATGCCGCCGCGCCTGCAAAGACGGTATAATGGGCTTGGCTGTTGGTCGGTGTTCACGTGGATACCCTCCTGATAAGGTGATTTCACGGCGGCCCTCAAATGCCCCGCCCCGGGCCGTGCCTGGGAAGAACAGAGGAGCACCGTGCTGGTCCCCGCTGGGAAGTATTGGGCAGCCGTCTTTTGCAGAGACGGCCTGTAACTTTTGTTACCAATTGGGAAGCTGTGCTTAGTATACACTAAAAGTATCTAGATTGTCAATAGTTAAGTGATTTTATGGAATATTTGCACCACTTTTTGACCTGTTTGGACAAGATGCGACTGAAAGGGAGCAGGCGCTGAGACGAAAAAAGTTACAAAATAGTAACAAAATGTGGGGCGGAACGGAGGAGCGGCGAGGGTGCTCTGGGCATGATTGGCGAAAAGCGGGGGCACGAGGAATGGAAATGAGGAGGGGCGGCGGCTTACAAAACCCGGAAGTGGACATTTTCCAAAATCCGTGCTATGATGCAGGTATCAACAACCTTCCCCCTTGGCGGGGGAGGAGAGGAGCCCCGCCCTATGAACATTGGAACCGTGCCCATTTCCTCAAAACTGGCGCTGGCCCCCATGGCCGGCGTTACCGACGCGGCCTTCCGCCAGCTCTGCGCAGAGCTGGGGGCGGGTTATACCTGTACGGAGCTGATTTCCTCCAAGGCCCTCTGCTACAAGGACAAAAAAACCTTTTCCCTCCTGCGGCAGTTCCCCGGGGAGCATCCCGCCGCCGTGCAGATTTTCGGCAGCGACCCGGTTTGCATGGCCGAGGCCGCCCAAATCGCCATCGAGCACACCGGGGCGGACGTGCTGGACATCAACATGGGCTGTCCCATGGGGAAAATTGTCAACAACGGGGACGGCGCCGCCCTGATGAAAGAGCCGGAGAAGGCGGGGCGCATCGTGGAGGCCGTGGTCAAGGCGCTTCCCTCCACTCCCGTCACCGCCAAGTTCCGCCGGGGCTGGGATTTGGGAAGCTGCAACTGCGTGGAGTTCGCCCGGACGCTGGAGCAAGCCGGGGCCTCCGCCGTGGCGGTCCACGGCCGGACCCGGGCCCAGGTCTACGGCGGGCAGGCAGACTGGAACTGCATCCGGGCCGTGAAGGAAGCCGTGTCCATTCCCGTCATTGCCAACGGGGATATCTGGAAGCCGGAGGACGCGGCCCGGATTCTCCTGCACACCAAGGCCGACATGGCGATGATTGGGCGGGGCTGCTTCGGGAACCCCTGGATTTTCCAGCAGGCCAAGGCCATACTGGAGGGGAAGCCGGTCCCGCCCGCGCCGCCCCTGGCGGAGCGGTGCGGCCTGGCTGTGCGGCAGTTCGAGCTGGCGGCGGAGCATAAAGGAGAGCGGACGGCCGTTCTGGAGGCCCGGCGGCATTACTGCTGGTATCTCAAGGGCGTGCCTCATGCCAATTACTATAAGGAGCAAATCGTGCGGATGAACACCCTGGAAGATGTTTACCGGGTGACCCGGGGCATCAGGCGGGACCTCCGGGACGCACGGCGGGAAGAGGAGCGCCTATGACGGACTTGCGGGAGCAAAAATGGATTGCAGCCGCCCGGGAGGGGGACCAGGGAGCCTTCGAGGAGCTGGTCCGGCTCTATGAAAAGCGGGTTCTGGCCCTGACCCGGCGGATGTGCAAAAACCCGGAGGACGCCGCCGAGGCCGCCCAGGAGGCGTTTTTCGCGGCGTGGCAGGGCCTGGGGAATTTCCGGGGCGACAGCAGCTTTTCCACCTGGATTTACAGGCTGGCCTCCAACGCATGCGTGGATTTGCTCCGCCGGGAGGGGAAGCGCCAGGCCGCCGCCTCCCTGGACGACGAGGAGCTGAATCTGGATATTCCGGCCTCCCTGCCCTCCCCCCAGGAGGAGGCGGAGCGCCGGGAGCTGCGGGAGCAGATAGAGGAGGGCCTCCGGGCCCTGCCGCCGGAGTACCGGGCGGCGCTGGTGCTGCGGGAGATGCAGCAGCTGCGCTATGATGAAATCGGCGAGGTCCTGGGGCTGGACATGGGGACGGTGAAGTCCCGCATCAGCCGGGGACGCAAAAAACTGAGGAGTTTTTTGCTGGAGCGGGGGAACTTTTCTCCGCCGCCTCCGTCTAAAGAGACAGGAAAGGGGGGCCGTTCATGAAATATTGTAAGGAATACGCGGCCCTGCTGGATTTGTTCGTGGACGGGGAGCTGGCGGCGGAGGATATGGAACGGGTGGGGCGCCACCTTTCGGAGTGCCCCGGATGCCAAGCCTATGTGGACGACGCGCTGGCCATCCGGGCGGGGTTCCCGGACGCGGAGGACGCCGCCGTCCCGGAGGGGTTTGCCAGAGGCGTGATGGAGCGCATCCAAAAGGCCCCGGCCAGGGAGGAAACGGTTCTGAAGCTGAAGCGCCGCGGGCTCCGGCGCTGGACGGCGGCGGGCGCGGCGCTGGCGGCGTGCTGCGCGCTGGTAGTTTTGGTGCGGAGCGGGCCCGGAGACATGGCCGCCGCGCCCGCCGGGGAAGACGGCGCCAGCGCCGCTTATGAAACGACTGCTGCAACTGGCGGCAGGGCCGAAAGCGGGGAGGCGGGAATTGCTCCGCAGATGGCTTCGGCCCCTGCGGCCGAGGCTTCGGAGGAAGCTCCCGGCGAAGCGGAGCCCCGGATGATGACAAAGCCCCGGGAAGTGGAGACGTACAGCGAAGACCAAGCGGCGCCGGAGGCGGCGATGGCGGCGTATGGCGGCGCTGCGGATAAAGAGGCGGCGCTGTGCCTGACGGCGGAGGAGGCCGGGGACCTGCTGGACGGGTTCGCCGTGGTTTGGGAAAACGCGGTGGAATGGCGTTATGAGCTGAACGCGGAGCAATACCGGGCGCTGCTGGAGGCTCTGGGCCGCCGGGAGGAGCTGCCGGAAACAGCGGAGGGGCCCTTCCTGGTATCTGTGACGGGGCCTGTGGAATAGAAGCAGCCGCCATACAGGCCGGTTTCCTGAAGGGAGCCGGCCTGTTGTCCTGGAGGCGGAAGCGCCGGCATTGTCTGAACTGTACAGAGGTCATACCGAAATACAGGCGATTCGCCGTCATTATACAAAAAGGGAGAAAAAAGGGAAAAAAGGGATTGACAAAGGGAGGGGAGCGTGGTAATCTAACAAAGCTGTCTGACACGGCGGAGGGGCGCGGGGGGCTGCGGTTTCGGAGAGAAAAAGATCCGAAAAAACCTCTTGACAAACCTGAAACGGCGTGATAGAATAGCAAAGCTAAATTTCATAGTGCGGGACCTGCGGGCGGC
>CATLJA010000096.1 GCA_949959305.1 uncultured Oscillibacter sp. | reverse complement strand
CCAGCCGACTCATGAGTTGGCTCGGGTCCGGTTTCTGGACCTTGATCTTTAAGATCGTGGTCACAGCGTCACCCTCCCCGGTCAGAAAGTCCAGGGAGGGCGTGAGAACGAGATGGGCCGTGCAGAAGGAGTGAACATCCTCGGCGCTCATGGTATCCAGGTCCTGTTGGTGGGCCACGGAGTTGATGGCAATGAGCCAGAGGAGATCCTCCTCCTCAAAATCACTGGTGACTTCGATTTTATCAATCGTGGTTCCATTTTCCTCGTACTCACTGGCAATGCCGGTGACAATGGAATCCACCTGTGTGCCGTCAAAGTCCTCCAGGCTGGTGTAGATGCCGCCGATGGTCATGGCCTGTTCCGTCATATGGGTAATGGCCTCTGTCTCCGAGCTGCCGTAGCCGAAGAACATATTGGGCAGGGCTGTGAAAATCAGTAGGGGGATCAGTAGCAGCGAAACCACAACGCCAGCAATCACTTTTATAATGAGTGGAATTTCAGGAGTTCTACGGTCTTGGTTTCCCATGGGTTCCTCCTTGCTCTGAACGATCATGCTTTGCGTGAGTGGAGCGTTTTGGCGTTCCCTTCTCCGTTCCTGTGGAACTGGCGGCGGGCCTCCCGTCGGGACGGGCAATCGGCCCTCCGCCCTTCATAGGAGGATCGGCGGACGCAGGAACCTTGCCCTGTTCCTGCCGGACCGGGCTGAAACTGCGCTGCTTTGATTCGGCGCCCGTTTGTGTAGAGATACTGCCGCCAGTTCCAGCCAGGCCGGGGCGGACAACTGGCCCGCCCCCCGCCGCCTTTGTTCCGGTGGAAATTGAGGCTTTGCCCGCTTCCTGCTGAACCGGGCTGGAACTGCGCTGCTTCGGCGGAGAAACCGTCTGTGCCAGGGCCGTGCCGCCTGTTCCTGCTATACCGGGGTGGATTTTGGGCGAGCCGTCTTTTTGAATCACTTCCCTGGGAGAAGGGCCGCCGAACTGCTCTCTTCGGGCCGGACTGGGGCTTCTGTCCCGTGACCGCATGGCCTTGTCGGAAACAGTTCCGCCGCCAGTTCCCGCCGGAGTGGGAGGCACAGCAGTCCCACCGCTTTTGGGTGAGGCCGTGGCAGAAGTGGATTGCTTCTCCGCTTCCTGCCGGGCCGGGGCAGGTCCCTGTCTCCTTGAGCGAGGAACCGTATTCCTATCCGCGCCGCCTCCGGTTCCTGGTGGATCGGCCTCAGGCTTCCCGCCGGAGCGGGCGGCGGAACCTCCACCCTTTTTGGTGGATGCTTCAACAGTAGAAGATGCCAAATGCTGTTCCTGCCGGACCGTACTGGAACTTTGCCGTCTCAACAGAGAATCTGTCTGTGCAGTGACAGCGGTTCTTGTTCCTGCGGAACCAGAATGGCGCATCCTCGATTCAAACGGCGTTGAGGTTTTGTCCTTTCGGGTGGAGCGGGTTTCGGATTGCTGGGCAGAACGGCTCCCTTGCTGTCGGGGTCCCCGTGAGGAAGGCTTTTGTTTGCCGCTGACTGTCCTCGCACCATCATCCGTGGGCGGTGTAGTCCTTGTTACACCGGACAATCCGCTTCTTCCAGCCCCGCCAGCAGGTGCGGCCGTGGCTGCGGTTCCAGAAACAGAAGAGCCTCCGCCCATACCAACTTGCCCGTCGTCGAAATCGTCTCCAACATAAACATTGACTCCGCGCCGGGAGGGAGTGCCGCCGGTTCTGCTTGTTTTACCGGAATGCCGCAGGGGATCGCGGCCAGCGCCGCCGCTGAAACCGCCGCCGGCTCTGCTGGTACCACCTGGAGTTTCCCTATGGATTTTGGCGCCGGTGGCTGCCGAAGTTCCTGCCGCGGCATCCCTTCCAGTGCCGGCAATATTCGATGTTCCACGCCGTGCGCCTTGCGGCACAGCGGATTTTCTGGAAGTACCGCTTCTCTGACTGTCCTGGCCGGGAGCACCTGTGGCAGATTCTTTTGCCGCACCCTGCGGGACGGTCCCCGTCTGCTGTTCCTGGGGCGAATCGGGCCGCTGGGCCGCGCCGCGCTGCCCTCCTGATCGGAAAGCCGCTCCGGCTGCTCCCGCGGCGCCAGCGGCTCCCGCCGCACCTGCCGCACCGGCCGCAGCCTTAACGCCTCCCGCAACAGCTCCGGCGGCTGTGCTTGCTCCGCCGGTTGCCGCCGCCCCGACTGTTTTGACCACTTTAGAGGTGGCGCTCCGCAAAACGGTATAGGCCAAAACGCTGCCGAAACCTTTGCCCCGGTCCCCGGTGATAGCCGGATTCAGGCCAATGCGGGTAATGATTTCATCCGCTTTCCTGGCGACCTTTACAATGGTAATAATCAGGACCATCCACGGAAACACATCCAGGCCGCTTGGCACGGCGGACACCACGGACAGCAGCATCTTGAAAAACATCACATTGGTCACCATCAGCAGGCACATACTACCGAACATCCGGCACCAGCCCGTGAAAATCTCCGCCGTGCTTTTGCTGCCGCCCATGGAAAAGGCAAGCGGCGCTGTAATCGTCAGCACCGCCAGAATGACATAGCGCTCCGCCACTTCCAGCAGCAGCTTCAGCACCTTGAACATGATGATAATGTCAAAAATAATGACCAGCAGCCACGCCGCCGTAAGGGTTCCGAAAACGCCGCTGTCCACCAGATGGACATTGATGGTGTCGGGGATCTCCAGCAGGTCCATAATTCTTGAAGTGAGGTTTAGGCCAATCTCGCAGATCTGCGGGCTGGCCAGAAGCAGGAATGAAAACACGAAGGTCCGGGCAAACAGCAGTTTCGGGTCCTCGCCCTCAAAGCCCAGGCCGGAAACCATACTGCGGATGGCCTGGAACACCAGATTCCCCAGCAGCAGCGCCCAGCCCACCGCCAGAAAGACCTCTATAATGTCCTCGACTACCGGGACATGGGTTTTGATATACGCGAAGTCCAGCGTCATGATGTCCAGCAGTGACGAGAAGAAAAAGTTCCAGCACTCCAGAATCAGGCTGTAGACCCACTCAAAGAAGCCTTGAAAGATAAGCTCCAGCAGGATAACCACCTCCTTATTTGATTACGACTACCCCTGGAAACTCAGGGGCCTCAACATCACACCCTTCTATTCTATATCCCGAAGTCTTTTGTGTATTGTTTCAAAATAGTCCGGTTCAATCTCCGCCCCCAGGTACTTCCTGCCGGACAGGACCGCAGCCAACGCCGTACTGCCACTGCCCATGAACCCATCAAAAACCAATTCTCCCGGATCACTGGACAGTTGAATCAGCCATGATAGAAACTCTACATTTTTGATTGTTGGATGATAGATTTGATGCCGTTTCTGCCAAGTGGAGTTATACGTCGCTTTAGGATACTCCGGCCCAAACCAGCAGGCATTAAAACGGGTCTTGTACCGTTGGCTTGGCTTTCGGCCCGCTTGGAAACAGCTTCCCTCTTTCTTTCGGTTCTGGAGCAGCGTCGTCCGGTTGAACACGCGGCGGCCCTTCTGGCAAAATATAATCCACTCCGCGTTATTGGCAAAACTCCCCTGCAAATCGCCAATGCCGCCAATCGTACCCTTTTCTACAACCAGGCAATTTTTCACCGTAAACCCCGCCTGCTTCAAGCAAAGATAGTGGTAGGGATAGCGGTCGAAACGGGTGAAAAAGTAGGCGTGGCTGTTTTTCTTTAGAATACGGTAACACTCATGAGCAAACCGCTCATAATCTATGCCATCATCTCCGGCAAGCAAAGGGTGCCTGCGGTGTGTGTATTGGTTCTGGTAGGCGATTCCATAAGGCGGGTCCGTTAGGATCAAGGATACAAAATCATCCGGTATTTGCGGAAGAAGCTCCATGCAGTCCATCTGGAATATTTTATTGAAGAATGTCTTGTCTGCCATGGGAATGGTATTAGGGCGTGAGGGTAGCAAGGGCCGGAGAATTTGGAAACGATGTACGCAATAAAGGCCCCGATGCCGTTGATAATGGCCCAGCATATCCAAATGCGCTTCAGCCAGTCCCACGCCTGGTCTACCTTGTGCTGATTGTTGGAAAGCTTTGCGCCAATGACCGCCACGGCGGACATCAGGCCCGCCAGCACGGTGCTGATGCCCGCGATCTGCGTGTAGAGGTCAATGATGATGGTCCTTGCCACGGCAAACAGGTCCTGCACCGCAAACGCGGGGACGGTGAGACAGGCGCAGATGATGACCAGCATCATGATGCGGCTGTAGTACCTGGGCAGATTGGGACCGATGCGGTCCCGGAAAATGTGTTTATTCAAAATAAAACCTCCTGACATAAAATCTGACTTGCCGCTTCCGTCTTGTCACCGGATAAAAAACACGCTATACTGTCCATGAATAAGGGGGAATCTGCATGAAAGAGAATAAGTACGATCAGGATTCTTTTTTCCAAAAGTACAGCGAAATGTCCCGCTCTCAAAAGGGCTTGAGTGGAGCCGGCGAGTGGCATGAGCTTCAAAAGCTCCTTCCGGACTTCTCCGGCAAGCGGGTGTTGGATCTTGGCTGCGGCTACGGCTGGCATTGCAAATACGCTGCGGAACATGGAGCGGCTTTTGTACTGGGGACGGATATCTCCCGCAAAATGCTGGAGCAGGCAAAGGCTCTCAACGGCGGAGATGGGATTGAATACCGCCAGGCCGCTATGGAGGACCTGTGCTTCCCCGCCGCTTCTTTTGATGTCGTGCTGAGTTCCCTGGCGTTCCACTATGTTGAGGACTTTCCCTCTTTAGCGGCGCAGGTCAAGCGCTGGCTGAAGCCGGGCGGGGCTTTTATCTTCTCTGTGGAGCATCCGGTTTTTACTGCCTATGGCTCCCAGGATTGGTATTATGACGCCAGTGGAAACATCCTCCACTTTCCCGTAGATAACTACTATATAGAGGGAAAGCGGGACGCTGTTTTCCTGGGTGAGCCGGTCGTGAAATACCACCGGACTCTGACAACTTACCTGGATACGCTGCTGCGGGGCGGCTTTTCTTTGCAACGGGTGGTAGAACCCCAGCCGCCGGAAAGCATGATGGAGCTTCCGGGAATGCAGGACGAGTTGCGCCGTCCCATGATGCTGCTGATTTCCGCCACTGTTTTCTAACGGTAGCCGCAAAGATGTTTCAGTAAACAGCGGCATAAGTGGTCAGCGTGATGCGGTTATCACTGGTGGCCTGCAAATAACTCCAGTCGGAATTGGAGATGGTCTTGACGGAAACCACCGAATAAGTCCGGGTGCCATGAACGGTGGTATAGGTGATGGTGTCCCCATACTCCAGGTCCTTGATGGAGCCAATCGTATACTTAGCCCCCCGATTATGCCCGCACACTCCAACGTTGCCGTCCCAGGCCGAGGTGGAGCTGTAATGCCCCAGCCCCTTCTTCATGCTCTCGTTGGTTTCACCCTCCCACACTTTCATGTTGATATTCAGGGAGGGGATTTTCACCGTTCCGATGCTGCCATCACTCCGCTTCATACCCTCAATGCTGGTGTAGGCTGTTTTCTGAGGGGTATTCTGCGAACTGCCGGGCTGGCTGACCGAGGTGGGGGGAAGAAACGCCTCCGCACCCCCGGCGGAGGCGCCGGCTTCCGTCAGCACCGTAATGGGCCCGCCGCCGCTGACGCCGAACCCGCCGCCTCCGGTGCCGTCACTGGTGGCAACCGTCGCCTGGAGGCCAGGCAGCGTTGTCCGCTCCATCACGCCGGTCTGCGTAGTGCTGAACAGCCCGTACTCCAGCTCGGAAATCTGGTAGTCCACCACATTCCTGCCACCGTAGTTGTACTGGGAGCCGTAGACGTCCTCATAGGACCCGCTCTTATAGAAGTCCTGGGGCGCGGCGGTGCTGAAGTTGTAATCCACCGCCTGGGCAGGCAGGGCCAGCAGTGCCGCCGACAGCGCCAGACCCGAAACCCATCTTTTCCATTTCATCTGCTTTCCTCCTCATGTTCTCCCGGTTCTTCATCCCGGAACTCCTGTACTTCTCTGCGGGACCGGAGCAGCATCACCAGAACAGCAAGCAGCGCCAATCCCAGGCCACCGATCACATAGGGCACATAGCCCGGGAGCGTATTCCCGATGTGCTCAGCGGCAGCTTCGATTTTTCCTCCTTCCGTTCCCAGGTACATCACCTTGTAGGTGACGCTCTCCACGCCGTCCCGAGAGATTTCTCCCGCATAGCCGGCAGTAGTGACATAGCCAGTGGCAGCCTTATAATAGGACTTGCCAGAATAAGTAGCGACCGCCTGATAGGACGACGGAGACAGTGCCTCGCCCACCAGGTCCGTTCCTGTCACCTGCCAGTCCACGCCGGACAGGTTCAGCGTCACGCCGTTCTTGACCGTGGTGGCGGGGACATAGGACATATCGTTCCGATCCACCGGGCCGATGGTCTTGGTAGCCGTGACGGTACTGCTCCGGGTCTCATAACCGGATGCCTCCGTATGGATGCTGGTATGATCCAGGGCCAGAGTACCCTTGTAGGTGCCGTCGTCATAATCGACAGAGGGTTCCAGCTGCTCCAGGATCTTGGAGAGGTCATTGCTGGCCGTTTCCACCGTCACCGTTTCCCGGTGGTAGAGGGTGACGGACAGCTGGTTTTCCTCCTTGACGATATCCGCGAAGGTGTAGAGGTAGCCCTCCTGTTCAAAAGGCTCCTCAATCAAACCTTGTGGATCGGCGTCAGGGGACAGCACATAGGTCTTGATGAGCTGCTGGCTGCCGTTGAGATTCTGCACCACGGTATCCGTAGGTACTTCCAGTGCCAGGGCGTTGACCGACAGGGCCATGACCAGCAGCAGGCACATGCAGAGCTTTTTCATTGCGGTTTGGGCCTCCTTCTCCATAAAAATACCATGCCGGCGAACGCCAGCATGGCCGCGAGGGTGATGCCGTGGGTGTGCTTCATCTGTGTTCCTCCTCAATGATATATTCTACCGCGTGTTCCGGGTGGTCCCGGAGCAACGACAATAGTTTCAGAGAACGCTCCAGCGCCTGCATGGTATCCCGGGACTGGCGCTTCTGGAACGCGTGCAGAAGAAGAATTTCCCCATTCGTAAGCACTGTGAAGATGACCCGAATGACGATGCGATTCTTCTCTCGCAGCTCATAGAAATCCCGGTACTTCTCAATGGAGAAGTGCTTGTAGTGAGGCTCCTTCAGTCCAGCGGGCGGGGTACGGGACAGGCAGAAGATCTGCCAGACCAGTTTTTCACGCAGTTTGGGCTCCAGGCCACCAATAAAGGTTTCAACCTGGGAAACTCCGCCAGGCGGTTTATAAACTTTGATATTTTCCATAATTCTCACCTCCGTCACTTGTCTTGATCGAGCTGCTTCAGATGGGCCGTGAAGCCCTCCGTAAATAGCTCCGCCGCAGCCGGATTGCCGCTGATCCACCAGACCGGGTCCGGCAGCGTGCGGTAAATGGCGTCGTACTGCAAGCAGACCAGCAGGAATTTTTGCTTTCCCGCGGCGTTCTCCGCTGACTCGGACAGATTCGAGATCAGTTCCCGAACATCTTCGTAGCTCTCAAAATAGTCGCAGAGATCGTCAAAAAACTGGCCCGCGAACACGCAGCCGCATACCACTATGGCATCCCGGTCCGGACTTCCGTTTCCGTCTGTCAGGCCCATGCGCCGCAGACGGTCAGCGGCGGAATCATCGAAGGGGCTTTGCGCCCTTCGGCCCTCATACATGGTTTTCACCTCCCTCGGGACATGAAAATAGCCTGACGCCGCAAATGCGGCGCCAAGCTC
>CATLJA010000095.1 GCA_949959305.1 uncultured Oscillibacter sp. | reverse complement strand
GGCCACATCGAGTGGCCGCGCAGAATTGATTGTGCATGACCGCTCGATGCGGTCATTGCACAATCTCAGGTCACTCAAGGAACTACGTTCCTTGAGAATCCTCCTTCATTACGGGGGTGATTATTTTGCGCCCGAGGCACAGCCGGTCTGGTCTAAACTGACTGCCGTCCGCTTCGTTCATCCCTGCGTCTATTTCAGCGTGGTTGACGATAGCCCCTACCGTTTTAGCCCGGCAAGCTCACCGGGGTTCTAATTGGTGGACCTCCGGGTCGTCTGTCCGGCCCATCAGATAGTCGAGAGATACGCCAAAATGGTCTGCCAAAATGAGGAGGTTACGTACTTCCGGGTAGAATTTCCCACGTTCATATGTTGATATCGCGTCTTGCTTGACACCAAGGACCTTTCCCAGCGATTCCTGTGACATATGGTTTTTTAGACGCAATTCCTTTACTCGTTCAGAAAAATTTGCCATACTGCCTCCAAGTTGCTTGACTTTAGTGGTTAAATCTGTTATTATACTTAGTGGTTAAACAAGTAACAGAATGGAGTGTATAAAATGAGCCAGCTAATGGAAACCCTGTTTGACTTAATGAATGGCCCCCACTCATCGGAAGCGGAGCGCCGGGCGGTCAGGGAATCAGCGAAAGCGATCCAAGCGGTGAAGGATCGTCTGACTCTCGAAGAATTTGACGCTCTCTGGCGCGCAACTACGGACATAGAAAACGCCGGTTACCTAGACAGCTTCGCGTTGGGGTTTCGTCTAGGGATGCAACTGACCATAGAGGGTCTGCGTCCCATTGTGGAATAGAAGGGCCAGCCGCCCAAAAGCACCAAAAACGCCAGCCCCTCGTGCCGAGTGCCGCGAGGCAACCAGCACCATCGGTAGAGCCGTGCGCAGGAGTAAGCACCGGCATCGGCCCATAGCACGGACGATAGACCGGAAATCTAAAGGTCGTAGCGTAAATAATAACCCCCGTAATGTAAGGGATTCTTAAACCGCCAGGTTTAAGCGCGTTTTTGCCTACTTTTGCCGCGCGGCAAAAGTAGGTCCGGGGTCCCGTGAAGCGCCGCAAGGCGGCGCTTTTAGCGCTAAGGCCGCCGCAGGCGGCCCACGGGGGGCGGACAGCCCACGGGCTTTCGAGGAGAAACAACTCCCCCTGCCGCGCAAAGCGCGGCAAGAACTACCCAATAGTAATATCTTCCCGAGGCAGCGTCACAGGCGGCAAAGCCCTCTTCTCCAGCAGGGCCACGGCAAAGGAAATACTCCCCACCCTTCCGCAGTACATCAGGAAAATAATAATAAGCCTGCTCAGGGGAAGAAGATCACGGGTAATCCCCATGGTCATCCCTGCGGTGCCAATAGCGGAAAAGGTCTCAAACAGGACCTCCGTCAGGGCAAAGGGCTGAATCGCACAGATAGCCACCGCGCCAACGAGAGCCAGCAGAAGGTTGGTATACAAAACCGCTGTGGCCTTCTTCAAAGCATCATCGCCGATGCTTCGGCCAAAGGCGTTGGCGCTTCGCTCCCGGCGGATGCCGGACAGCGCGTGGAGAAGAATCACAAAAACCGTGGTGGTCTTCACGCCTCCGGCGGTGGAGCCGGGACTGCCGCCGATGAACATAAATATGATGGTCAGCAGAAGACTTCCGCTGGTCAGCGCGCCGGTATCCGTGGAGTTGAAGCCCGCCGTGCGGGGGGTCACCGCGTCGAACAGGGCAGAGAGGACCTGCTCCCCCAGGGGCCGTCCCGCCCCCAGATTGTTCCGCTCCAGCAGGAAGAACATCGCCCCGCCGCCCAGAGTCAGGACCATGGTCACGGTAAGGACCACCTTGGTCTGGAGGCGGTAACGCCGCCAGCGCCATTTGTTGCGGACCAGGTCCTCCCAGACCAGGAAGCCCGTGCCGCCGACGAGGATCAGGGCGCAGATGGTCAGGCTCACCAGCGGGTCCCCGGCGTAGGCCGTGAAGGAGGAATACTCCCCGCTGTAGGGGCCCATGAGGTCGAAGCCCGCGTTGCAGAAGGCGGAAATGCTGTGCCACACGCCGTAGTAGACGCCCCGGCCCCAGCCGAACTGGGGCACGAAGCGGATGGACAGCAATACGGCCCCCAGGCCCTCCGCCAGGAAGGTCCCCAGAAAGACCAGCCGGATGAAGGGCACGAAGCCCCCCAGGCGGTCATAGCTGACGCTGTCCACCACCACCTCCCGCTGGCGCAGGCCCAGACGCTTGCGCAGGAGCAGGAGGAACAGGGTGGCGATGGACATGAAGCCCAGGCCGCCGGTCTGGATCAGCAGGATGATGACGGTCTGTCCGAAGGTGGTCCAATAGGTCCCCGTGTCCTGGGGGACCAGACCCGTTACGCAGGAGGCGGAGGTGGCCGTAAACAGGGCGTCCAGGAAGGACGCGCCTCCGGGGGCCTGGCTGGACAGGGGCAGCATCAGCAGCGCCGTCCCCAGGCCGATCATGATAAAGAAGCCCAGGGCGATGATCTGCACGCTGGACAGCTTCGCTTTTTTCTGTCGTTTCATATGATTTTCTCGCCGCACTTCCCAAGCCCGCTCGGGGCGGGCTCTCAGGTCCAGCATATCACATTTTTCACCGATCCGCAACAGGCAATGCCGGGATACGGGAAAATCAGGGCTTCACGGGGTGGATATGGGCGCACACGGGGTAGTGGTCGGAGAGGTAGACCCCGTCCCGGCAGTCCGTCCACTTTTCCACGCGCTCGCAGTCGAAGCCCTGGGTCAGGATGTAGTCGATGGCGCAGGGCGGGTCTCCCCGGCCGTAGCCGTGGTAGGTGACGCCGGTCCCGGCGGTCACGTTCCGGTAAGGGGAAGTCCGGAGGGCGGACATCTCAGGGCTGTCGGGCTCCGCGTTCATGTCGCCGGTAATGACGGCGGGTGCGTGGGGGAAGAGGGCCCCCTGGGTCAGCTTTTGCAAGATCTGGACCAGCCCCTGGGCCCGGGCCTCGGGAAACTCGTGGTCCAGATGGGTGTTGACCAGACGGAAGACGGTCTTGTCGGACAGGTCCTCGAACAGGGCCTCAGTGGCGGCGCGGGGACAGACGCTCTGGCGGGGGTAGCGGGAGCCCGGCGTGTGGGGCGTCTCCGACAGCCAGAAGGTCTCCATCTGGATCAGGTTCAGACGGTCCTTCCGGTAGGCCACCGTCAGCTGTTCATCCTCCAGGGTCTCGCTGCGGCCGCAGCCGATGACGTAGTAGTCCGTCAGCTCCTCCTTCAGCCACGCGGCCACATGGGGCAGAACCTCCTGGAAGCAGATCAGGTCCGGCCGCTCCCGGCGGAGCTTCTCCAGAATCAGGGGCTTGCGGAAGCAGAAGTTGTTTTCGCCGTCCTGACCGAAGTCACAGCGAATGTTGAATGTTACGAGCTTCATCGTATTGATTCCTC
The DNA here is from genome assembly GCA_949959305.1 of uncultured Oscillibacter sp. GTDB lineage: Bacteria > Bacillota > Clostridia > Oscillospirales > Oscillospiraceae > Oscillibacter. The sequence goes on along the minus strand of CATLJA010000095.1, from coordinate 4,356 downwards.
CTGGGAATGTCATAGAGATGTCGGAATATCAAAAAACGGAGAGTATCCGCCGGATGGGCGATACTCTCTGTTTTTCTTTCAGGGATAGAACATAGCCGGGTTGGGGACCGAGACGCTGGGGGAGACGGGCTTCGCGTCCTGGGACTGCTTGGCGGGCTTCTCCGGCTCCTCCTGGGGAGGGGCCGGGGGCTCCGCCGGAGGGAGGGGATCGGAAGCCTCTCCGGCAGGAGGCTCCGGCGCTTCCTCAGGCTCCGGGTCCGGGGCGGACACGGCGATGATGCCGGTGGGATCGAAGGGCTCCGGGGGAACGTCCGGGGTATCGGAAGCATCAGGGGCATCGGGGACCGGGTCGGGGGACTGCTCCTGACCGGCGGCGGGGGGCGCTTCCGGCTCCTCCTCGGGGAGATACATGCTGGGAAGCTCTATGGGCGCGTCGGTGCGTCCGTGGTTGGCGAAGTAGGTATAGCCATAGAAGTGGTCCGGCTGGGGCAGCTCGCCGTAGTAGTAGGCCATCAGCTCCGTCACGGTCACCAGCTGGTAGCCCTGCTCCTGGAGCCAGGGGACCAGCACGCGGACAGCCTCCACGGTGCTCTCGTAGATGCTGTGCATGAGGATGATCTCGCCGTCCAGCGCGCCGTAGTTCTGCACGTAGTCGATCACCTTCTGGGCGTCGCGGCTCCGCCAGTCCTCGGTATCCACCGTCCAGGTTACCATGGCCCGGCCGGTGGCGGTCTTGACGGTCTTATTCACCGCGCCGTAGGGCGGGCGGACCAGCAGGGGGGCGGGGGCTCCGGCCAGGGCGAAGGCTTCGTCCGCCGTGTCCAGGTCCCGCAGGAGGCTGCTCTTTTTCAGCTTGCTGAGGTCCTTGTGGGCGTTGGAGTGGCTGCCCACCTCGCAGCCCAGCTCCACCATCCGGCCCACGGGCTCCGGGCACGCGGCCACGTTCCTGCCCACCTCGAAGAAGGTGGCCAGGGCGTGATGCTCCTCCAGGATGTCCAGGATCTGGTCGGAGCAGGCCGCATCGGGACCGTCGTCAAAGGTAAGGGCCACCATGGGCTTGGCGGGATCGATCACCCGGACGTAAGGCTCCTCCGGCTCCGGCGGGGCGGGGGGCTCCTCCTCGGGGACTTCCTCCGGCTCCGGGGGCTGGGCGGCAGCGGCGTCCAGCGGCGCGGCCTGACCGGGAGCCGGATCGGGCGCGGCGGCCCGTCCCACGCACGCGGAGCAGGCCAGCAGCAGGAGAAGGGCGAGGAAAAAAGAATAAAGACGGTTCATTATATGGACTTCCTTCGACGGTATTTGACATAAAATATTATCCACCATTCCCAGCGGAAATGCAAGAGGAAATCGGTTACAATTTGAAAACATTCCTGACGGCGGCGGCCCTTTGGATAGATTTTTCTTTTTCGCAGATACTATCCACGAAAAAACGAAGGAAGCGGGAGGCTTTATGGAGCAGCTGACAAAAGATCTTGCGGAAAATCAGAAGAAGCTGGACGAGCTTCTGGGGGTGGGGCGCAACTACGACGTCATCAGCCGGGACCTCTACATCGGCGCGTGGAAGGGCAGGCTCTACGTCATCGACGGGTACGGGGACGACGGGGTCATCGAGCGCATCACCTCCTTCCTGCTGGGAGAGGGGGCATCCCTGGGGAAGGGGGCGTCCGATATGCAGGAGTTCATCGACCGGTGCGTCACCTTCTGCGAGGTGGACTGCGAGAACCAGGTGGACAAGATCCTCACCGGGGCGTTTTTAGGGAAGACCATCCTGCTGCTGGAGGGCTTCGACCACTGCGCCATGATCGACGCGAAGAAATTCCCCGGGCGCGGCGTGGAGGAGCCCAGCGACGGCAAGGTCCTCCGGGGCAGTCACGACGGCTTTACGGAGACGCTGGTGCAGAATACGGCCCTCCTCCGCCGCCGCATCCGGGACCCCCATTTTACCCTGGAGAGCCACAAGGTAGGGGGGCGCAGCCAGACGGACGTGGTGCTGGCCTATATGGACAACCAGGTGAACCAGGGGGATCTGGAGTCCCTGCGGGCCAAGCTGGACGCCATCGACGTTGGGTCCGTGGCCATGAGCCAGGAGAGCGTGGCCGAGGCCATCGTCAAGCCCCAGTGGTACAATCCCTTCCCCAAGGTCCGCTACACCGAGCGGCCCGACACCGCCACCGCCTGCGTCATGGAGGGCAGCATCGTGATGCTGGTGGACAACTCCCCGTCGGTGATGCTGATGCCCACGTCCCTCTTCGACTTTATGGAGGAGGCCAACGATTATTACTTCCCGCCCCTGGTGGGGACCTACCTCCGGTGGCTGCGGGTGATCGTGATGCTGCTGGCGCTGTTCATCACGCCGGTATGGTACCTGCTGGTGAAGGACGCCGGGCGGGTGCCGGAGTATCTGGCCTTTATCGTCCCGGAGGAGCCGGGGAGCGTGCCGCTGCTGATCCAGCTTCTGCTGCTGGACTTCGTGGTGGACCTTTTGAAGCTGGCCAGCCTGAACACGCCGGACGCGCTGAGCAACTCCTTCAGCATGCTGGGGGCGCTCATCCTGGGGGATTTCGCGGTGCAGGCCCGGTGGCTGGTGCCGGAGGTGCTGGTCTATATGGCCTTCGTGGCCATCGCCAACTTCGCCCAGCCGTCCTTCGAGCTGGGGTACGCGCTGAAGCTGACGAGGATGCTGTTCCTGATCCTGGTGGCGCTGTTCGACGTGTGGGGGCTCGCAGGGGGAGCCGTCGTGTGGGTCGTCCTGCTGGCGACGACGAAGCCGATCCTCGGCAGAGGGTATCTGTACCCGATCTGCCCCTTTGACGGCAAGGCCCTGGGGCGGCTGCTGATCCGGCAGCCCATCAGCCGGAAGAACAGCTGAGGGGCGCTTTCTTTTACACGCCGCTGTCATTTCCCCGTTTTTCCCTGGCGGGAAAAACGGGGAAATGACCAGGTTATGCAGGAAATGTCGTTATGTCAACAAGCAGGGGGTCGGCAATTGGGGAAAACTGGGGTTTCCGCGTTTTCCACAGGCTGTTGATAATTAGTCCCAGCCACTGAAAAACGGGGGAAAACCCTTGTGGATAACTCTGTGGAAAATGTTTATAACTTTTCGTACTTGGAATTATCAAATTATTTATGTAAATCGAACACGTCCGATCCGAGGAAAAAAGAACTATGAAATCATGTGAATCTCCCGCTTTTTTTGCCGGATAATACAGATTTTTTGACCGGCCCCATGGGCGGGCGTCCCCTCCTCCCCTCACCCGGGCACACTCTTGGTCGAAATCTGGCAAATTTGCGCTGGACCGGCGTCTAAAATACACACTGTAATCGAACAGGGCAGAGAAAGACGGCGGTTGATACATCTTCTGTATCAACCGCCGTCTTTGGAGATCGGTTCCTTATTTTTTGCCGCCCTTCAGGGCCTTCATGCGCTTTTCGTGGTCCAGGATGCGCTTGCGGATGCGCAGGCTCTTGGGGGTGACCTCCAGCAGCTCGTCGTCCGCCAGGAACTCCAGGCACTGCTCCAGGCTCAAGATCCGGTGGGGCACCAGGCGCAGGGCCTCGTCGCTGCCGCTGGCCCGCATATTGGTCAGCTGCTTCTTCTTGCAGACGTTGACGGTGATGTCCTCCTGCTTGGGGCTCACGCCTACCACCATGCCGGCGTAGACGGGGACACCCGCGCCGATGAACAGCGCGCCCCGCTCCTGGGCGTTGAAGAGTCCGTAGGTGATGGACTCGCCGGTCTCGAAGGCGATGAGGCTGCCGGTGTTCCGGCGGCTCAGGTCGCCCTTGTAGGGGGCATAGCTGTCGAAGACGGAGGCCATGATGCCCTCCCCCCGGGTATCGGTGAGGAACTCGTTGCGGTAGCCGAAGAGGCCCCGGGCGGGGACCAGGAACTCCAGCTTCATCCGGTCGCCCACGGGGGTCATCTCCACCAGGTCGCCCTTCCGGGAGCCCATCTTCTCGATGACCGCGCCCACGCTGTCGGAGGGGACGTCGGCCACCAGGCGCTCGATGGGCTCGCAGCGGACGCCGTCGATCTCCTGGTAGAGCACCCGGGGCGGGGATACCTGGAACTCGTAGCCCTCCCGGCGCATGGTCTCGATGAGGATGGACAGGTGCATCTCGCCCCGCCCGGCTACGTTGAAGGCGTCCATGGCGCCCTCGATCTCCGTGATCCGGAGGGACACGTCCTTCAGGGTCTCCCGGAAGAGGCGGTCCCGGATCTGGCGGGAGGTGACGAACTTGCCCTCCCGGCCGCAGAAGGGGGAGTCGTTGATGGAGAAGGTCATCTCCATGGTGGGGGCGGAAATCTTCACAAAGGGCAGAGGCTCAGGGGCGGCGGCGGCGCAGATGGTGTCG
>CATLJA010000094.1 GCA_949959305.1 uncultured Oscillibacter sp. | reverse complement strand
GCTGGGGTCGGTCCCAGCGATCGTCAATGCTGTTTTCATACTGGTTTCTCCTTTTCCGCATTGAAGTTTTATTGCACGATACAAGGTGGTGCCCCCAATGTACCGTGTGGAAACGGCCTCAGCCGGTTTTCCCTCCTACAGCCGCTCCGCCAGGGCCCGGAGCTCCCTGGCCGCCGCCTCCGGGTCCCTCTGCCCGAAAATGCCGGAAACCACCGCCACCCCGGCCAGGCCCAGACCCTTCAGCTCCAGGATGTTTTCCCGCCCCACGCCGCCGATGGCGACAACGGGGATGTCCACCGCCGCCACGACAGCCCGGAGAGTCTCCCGGGAAATGGGCGCCGCGTCGGCCTTGGTGCCCGTGGCAAAGGCCGCCCCCGCGCCCAAATAGTCCGCCCCCGCCGCCTGGGCCCGGCGGGCCTCCTCTGGCAATTGGGCGGACACGCCCATAATTTTCCCCGGCCCCAGCAGGGCCCGGGCCCGTCCGGCCTCCAGATCGCCCTGTCCCACGTGGACCCCGTCGGCCCCGGATTCCAGAGCGATATCCACGCGGTCGTTGATGATGCTGACGGCTCCCAGGCGGCGGCACAGGGCGGCAAAGCGCTTTGCCTCCTCCAGAAAAGCGTCATGCTCCAGGCCCTTCTCCCGGAGCTGGACCACCTTGGCCCCGCCCCGGACGGCGGCCTCGACCTGGCGCAGCAGCGCCGCCCCATCCTCCGCCCAGGCCCGGTCGGTGACGGCGTAAAGCCGCAGGGCCTCCCGCCCGATGCTCATAAAAACCCCTCCAGAAACAAAAATCCGCGGACAGTCCAACCTGGTCTGTCCGCGGCACAGCGTCCGCTTATTTCCCTACGTTGGCATGATCCAAATCAGGTTCCGGGTCGGGACCTTCACGGTCCCCTCTCAGCCCGCGCCAGCGGACTCCCCTTTTGTTGTAAGCCCATCATACGCCCTTTGCCGCCGCTTTGCAAGCCCCCTTGACAAATTTTTTCCCCGGTGGTATTCTACACTCGAAAAGCAGGGGAGCCGGAAGGCTGAGAGGAAGCGTGGGCTTCGACCCTTAACCTGATGCGGGTAATGCCGCCGGAGGGAGTCTATAGGGGACTTTTAAACGGCGGAGCGTCATCAGGCGCGCCGCCTTGCTTTTTGCCAATTCTTCACAAGGGAGGGATGAGAGCACGCGCGCCGGCGTCCCGGGCTGCCGGGAGCGGACGGAGGGGGAGCGCCCTGCGTCCGGGCCGGATCAAACGCGGGTCCCGCCCCGGCGGGCTCCGGTAGCGATGGGAAGCCGTGTTCCGGCGTGAGAGGAGGCCAGGAAGCCTCGACCGACTTTTCCAGGGCGGAGCGACGCCCGGCCTTGCCTTGCAGGGGGAAAGCGCTGCCGCGTGTTTCTCTTTGCGGCTCAAATCTGTGAAGGAGTCTTTTTATGAAAAACACATCCGTCAAAAAACTGGCCCTGTCCGGCGTGCTCTGCGCCGCGGCGGTGGCTGGCAGCACCTTTTCCGTTATGGTGTTTGGCAGCAAGTGCGCCCCGGTACAGCACATGGTCAACATCCTCTGCGCCGTGTTCCTGGGGCCCTGGTATGGCCTGGGGGCGGCCTTTGTGGCCAGCGTACTGCGGAATCTTCTGGAGCTGGGAAGCCTGATGGCCTTCCCCGGCAGCATGTGCGGCGCGCTTTTGTGCGGACTGGCCTACAAGCTGACGAAAAACCTGCCGCTGACTCTCGCGGCGGAGGTCTTCGGCACCGGCGTTCTCGGTGGGCTGGCGGCCTATCCCGTGGCGAAGGTTCTGATGGGCCTGACGCCGGAGACTTATACCGTCTATATCATTCCATTTCTGATTTCCACGGCGGCGGGCTCCATCCTGGCGGGAGCCCTGATCCTTGCCCTGCAAAAAAGCGGCGCACTGAAATCCATGCGGGCCGCCCTGGAGCACTGAATCCCACCTTTGGAGGACTTATGACAACGCCTGATTTTTCCATACTGGAGGCCGTCCGCCGCCGCCGTCCCCTGGTCCACTGCATTTCCAACGCCGTCTCCGCGTGCGGCTGCGCCAGCCTCGCCCTGGCGGTGGGGGCCAGCCCCATCATGGCACAGGCCCCCCAGGAGATGGAGGCCATCGCCGCCGTCTCCGCCGCCGCCGTGCTCAACACCGGCACGCCGCAGGAGGAGAAGTTCCAAGCCTGCCTTCTTCGGGGGCGGGAGGCGGAACGCCTGGGGCAGCCGCTGGTTCTGGACACGGTGGGCGTGGGGGCCAGCCCCTGGCGGCTGGAACAGGCGGAGGCGCTGCTGGCGGCGTTCACGCCCACCCTCCTCCGGGTGAACGCGGGAGAAGCGCAGGCCCTTCTCGGCCTGGAGAGCCAGGAGCGGGGCGTAGACGCTCCCGCCTCCTCCCCCGCCCGGCGGGCGGAGCTGGCCCTCCGCCTGGCCCGGGAGAGGAGAACAGCCGTTCTTCTCTCCGGGCAGTCGGATATGGTCTGCGACGGGAACGTCCTCTGGGAGATTTCCGGCGGAAGCGCCCAAATACTCCAAATCACCGGCGCAGGCTGCATGCTGTCCGTCCTCTGCGGCGTTTTCGCGGCGGTGGAGCCGGACGCAGCAGCCGCGGCGGTTTCCGCCGCCGCCTTTTGGAAGGCCTGCTCCCGCCGGGCGGAAGAATGGTCCGGCGGCAGGGGCCCCGGCAGCTTCCGGGCCGCCCTGCTGGACGCCGCCGGAACGCTGACAGCGGCGGACTGCGCCGCAGGGGCCCAAATCCGGCGCGTCTAGCTCCGCTTCAGGCGGCGCCGCCTTTCGGATCTTAAACAATAAGCAGACCTTTCTCAACGGAACGCCGCTCAGCGGCGTTCCGTTCCACTTGGCGGGGCCGCCATCTGATGAATCCTTTTAACCCCGGCGCGGCGCCCGCCCGGTCCGCGTCAAAAGGCCAAATCCAAATCTACATCCCCCTGTATGCCGTCTACCCGGCCGGTGTGGGAGTACTGCCACAGGTCGAAATGGTAGTAGAAATCCGGCACGGAATCATACTCCGCCAGCCACAGCTCGTAATCTGTCAGCTCCCGCAGGTCGTAGCGGAGGTAGCCCTGGGTTTGGTTGAAGTAGACCGCCGGACGGTAGCCCGCGGCCTCAATCCTCTCGCAGAACGCGGCGGCACAGCGGGTCATCGTCTCTCCGTCCAGGCCGTCGGTGCGGGCCTCGTCTCCGGGGATGGGCTCCCAGTCAAACGCTACGGGGAAGGTAAGCGCCTGCCCGTCCAGAACCTCCAGAACATATTCCGCCTCCTCCTCCGCCTCCTGGGAGGTGACGGCCTGGGAGAAGAAATAAACGCCCACCTCCAAACCGGCGTCCAGCGCTCCCCGAAGGTTCCGCTCAAACGCGTCGTCCAGGAACAGCCCGCCCTCGGTGTAGCCCCGAAGGCCCAGCCGGAGAATGGCGAATTCAACGCCGTCCGCCGCCACCGCCTGCCAGTCAATGTCCTTCTGGTGTATGGACACGTCAATGCCCTGCCTGGCCCGCCGCCCGTCCAGCTCATAGGTGACCCGGCCCTTCCCGTCCAGGCCGAAGGCGTTTTTGTCATACGGGTTGAGAGGCATCCCCTCTACCGGCGACAGGAGCATGCCGCCAAAGCGGAAGGTGACGGCCTCCTCCTCCGGAGCGGCGGGAGAGGGCTCCGCTCCCCCGTATCCCCGCAGGGCGAGAACCAATGCGGCAATGGCGGTAATCAGCGCGGCGGCGGAAACCGCCAGGGACAGGACAATCAGGGTCGGCTGCCTCTGGGAGCCGGAGGACGGCGGGCTCTGCCGCCTGCCTTTGGCCCCCGGCGTTTCACCCCGGGGCCGGACTGTCTCTTCCCTCTCCCTCAAATCCAATTCAGACGGGCCGTTGCTCATAGCGGTTCCTCCCTTAATTCGACGGTTTTTTCTATTGTACCACACGGGACGGGGCGGGACAAGGGGGAGGACCGGCGCGTCCGGGAATCATGCGGCGCGAGGCAGTGCGGATAACGGGAAGCTATTGACACAAAAATGGAAAGAATAGTATAATAAGGCATATCGCTCGGCGGGCCCGTCCGCCGGAGGCGCAGGCGCTTCCGGCGAGGGGCCCCGGACGACGCGCTCCCTGAGCGCCGGAATGGAGTTTGCCAATGAAAGCAAAGCAAGACAAGCAGGAAAAGCGAAAGGGAGCGCCGCTGTTCCTTTCCATTATGATGGTGTTCTGCATCCTGGGGACGGTGGTGTATACGGTCTCCCGGGAGATTACCCGGGAGATGTCCGCCTCCGCCATTCAAAACCTCAGCGAGAGCCTGGACCTGCTCCAGTGCACCATCGAGGCGATTTTGCGGAGCGAGGCGGAGTTCCAGACGCTGATCGCCCGGGAGGTAGGCCGGGCGGAGGACCCGGAGGACTACATCCTGGCCTATGAGCGGAATCAGACGATGGCAAAGCTGTCCCTGATTCTCTCCGGGAAGACGGAGGGCATCTCCAGCACTGGGGAGCCATTTACAGAGGAGGGCCTGGACTTTTCCGCCGGCGGAACGGTGATGGGGCTGCCGGTTTCCCAGTCCTACCTGAATTTCATGGGAACGTGGTCCTATACCATCAAATGCCCCGTTCAGCGGGACGGGCGGCAGATTGGAACCCTCTACGCCGAGTACGTCTACGATGCGGTGGATGAGTCCCTCCCCGACGGGTTTTACAACCGGCAGGCGTCGGTGTATATCATGGATGCGGCGAGCGAGCGCTTTGTCCTCAAGCCCAAGGGGATGGGACAGCGGAGCGCGGGGCACCTGAACCTGGCCGACTACTACCGGGCCAACGACATCCAGGATTCGGAAATCCGGGCGGAGGTGGACGCGTGCCTGAAGGAGGGGAAGAACCTCCTGTTCTACCACGATATCCGGGATGTAAACGCCCTGAACTACATGTGGCCGGTAAACGGCGGAACCATCTTCCTGGTGGGCTATGTGCCCGTCCAGGCCATCCAGCAGGAGGGGCGGACCGTCAACCAGAACATCTACATTGTCGTGGGCTCCATGCTGGCGGCGTTTTTCCTGTGCATCCTTTTGTACTACCTTAACTGGAGGCAGCAGGATAAGCTGCGGAAGGAGCGGGAGGAGGAGCGGCGGCTCCACAGCCAGCAGCTGGCGGAGGCGCTGCGGGCCGCTCAGATTGCAAGCGAGTCCAAGACCACCTTCCTCTCCAATATGTCCCACGACATCCGCACGCCCATGAACGCCGTTTTGGGCTTTACGACGCTTCTTGCCAAGGACGCGGAAAACCCCGCCAAGGTGCGGGAGTACACCAGGAAGATTACGGCCTCCGGCCAGCACCTGCTCAGCCTGATCAACGACATCCTGGACGTGTCCAAGATTGAGAGCGGGAAGGTGGTGCTCAACCTAGAGAAGTTCGATCTGGGCGACGTGGTTTCCTCCGTGGACGCCATCATCCAGCCCATGGCCAAGGCGAAGCGGCAGGAGTTCCGCATGGAGGTGAGCGGCGTCCGGCACGAGTACCTGGTGGGCGACGAGACACGGATCAACCAGATTTTGATCAACCTCCTGTCCAACGCCGTGAAGTACACCCAGGAGGGGGGCCATATCTGGCTGCGCATCATTGGGCAGAAGCGGCGCTCCAGCCAGTATGAGCGCCTTCGCATTGAAGTGGAGGACGACGGCTACGGCATGACTCCGGAGTATCTGGAGACCATTTTCGACGCCTTTACCAGGGCGGAGAACAGCACGACCAACAAGGTTCAGGGCACCGGCCTGGGCATGGCCATTACAAAGAGCATTGTGGAGCTCATGGGCGGGACCATCGAGGTTTTCAGCGAGGTGAACCGGGGCTCCCTGTTCCGGGTGGAGCTGGAGCTCCGCGTCCAGGAGGAGCAGGCGGACCGGAACTTCTGGAAAGCGCGGGGCGTCTCCTGGGTTCTGGCCGTGGGCGGAGCCCCGGAGAGCTGGGAGGGCGTCCAGGCCCTTATGGAAAATTCCGGCGTGCGCCTGGAGTCCGCCGCCGGCCCGGAGGAGGCCCTGGAAAAAATCCGGGGCGGGGACTGCCGGCTGGTCCTGCTGGACTGGGAGGCGCTGGGGACGGACGGCCTCCGCGCCGCCGGAATCCTCCGGGAGGCGCTTCCGGAAGACACGCCCATCCTGTTTCTGGCGGAGCTGGAGGCGGAGGGGCTGGAGGAAGCGCTCCAGTCCGGGCGGGGAGCCGTCCTTACAAAGCCCTTCTTTGCCTCCGTGTTCCGCGAGAAGGCGGAAGCGCTGTGGACGGAGCCCGGCGGGGCGGCGGAGCCGCCCTCCGGCGAAAGCGGGGATTTGAAGGGGCTTCGGTTCCTGGCGGCGGAGGACAACGAAATCAACGCGGAAATCCTGGCGGAGCTCCTGGAGCTCGAAGGGGCCTCCTGCGAGGTGGTGGAGAACGGTCTTTTGGCGGTGGAGCGTTTCCGGGAATCGGCGAAGGGCGAGTTTGACGCGGTTTTGATGGACGTACAGATGCCGGTGATGAACGGGCACGACGCGGCCAGGGCCATCCGGGCCCTGCCGCGAAGCGACGCGGGGAGCATTCCCATCATCGCCATGACGGCCAACGCCTTTGCCGAGGACGAGAAGGCGGCCCTGGACGCGGGCATGGACGCCCATGTGCCGAAGCCCTTGGATGTGGAGCTTTTGAAAAAAACCATCCGGCAGTACGCCAAACAAAAGGGAGAGTGAGCAGTATGGTAAAGCATGCGAGGAAGGGAGCCGCCGCCTGCCTGGCGGGGCTTCTGGTTCTGGCGCTGGCCTCCTGCGGAGGCCATGAGAACCCGAAAAACCTGATTCCCCAGGAGAAAGAAGAGGAGCGGACCGTCAACCTGTTCAGCCCCATGGAAAAGACGGACCCCAACGCGGAAAACGTGGCAAGAACCGCGTTGGACCTGACGGTGGCCATGGCGGAGGAAGCGCTGGGCGTAACCATGGTGTACAGGACCTATACGGCGGAGAACTACCAGGACAAGACCTATGACGAGGTCTGCCTGGACCGGGCCCGGAACAACATGGACGATTTGTACCTCCTCAACCCGGATACGGTGCTGGCGCTGGGAGCGGAGGGGAAGCTGATGGATCTCTCAGGGCTGGACAGCGCCAGAAACCTGCGGGAGATTATCCGGACCGCCAACACGGTGGACGGGAAGCTGGTGGCTATTCCCCAGGAGGTGGTGGCTTACGGCCTGTTCGTCAACAAGGACCTCTTTGACCGCTGCGGCCTCGCCCTGCCGGAGACTCCGGAGGACTTTCTGGAATGCTGCCGTGTGTTCCAGGAGAATGGGATTGAAACGCCTGTGGGGGCGAACCGCTGGTGGCTGGAGACCTTCGTCTTCGCCCAGGCGTACGCGGATCTCTACAACGGGGGGAACACGGAGGCGGAAATCGCCGCCCTCAACAGCGGGAAGGCCCGGTACAGCGACTATATGCGCCCCGGCTTCGAGTTTCTCCAGACCCTCATTGACTGCGGCTACATCGACGCGGAAAAGGCCCTGGTCAGCGAGGCCATTGAGGCGGAGGGCCCGGACTTCCTTGCCGGGAAAACTCCCATCGTCATGGCCTACTGGGGCGCGGCGAACACGGAGACGGCCTACGGGGCGGCGGACTTTGAGATGCAGGTCATCGGCTTTCCCAGCAGCCGGGGGCAGATGCCGGTCATGCCCATGACAGGGCTAGCCGTGGGCGCGGAGGCGGAGCATCGGGAGGATGCGGCGGCGGTTTTGGACGTCATGGTCTCCGACGAGGCGCTTCAGCTCTACTCGGAAAACAACCGGGTGATATCGCCCTCCAAAAATGTGAAGGTGGACTGTGTTCCCGCCCTGCGCCTCCTGAACGAGCGGATTGAGGAGGGTGTTTATGTCCTGGGCTCCAACGCGGGAATGAGCGTGGAGCAGTGGGGAAACACCTGCCTGATTGTGCGGGATCTGCTGGGCGGCAGCTCGGTGGAGGAGTGCATGGCGGCCTTTGACGCGCTGCAGGACGCGGCCCTGAAATAAGCAGAGGCAGCCGGACA
>CATLJA010000093.1 GCA_949959305.1 uncultured Oscillibacter sp. | reverse complement strand
CCAGGGCGGGCTACTCCGAGGAGGTCATCGTGGACGCCACCGGCTACGCCGACACGGATAACCAGGAAATTTTGGAGGCCAGGGCGCTGTTCGCGGAGAAGCTGGCCCAGCACAAGGCGGAGATCGCCAGCGAGGCGGAGCAGGTTCGGAAGGCCGGGGGGCTGTTCATCATCGGCACGGAGCGCCACGAGTCCCGCCGGATTGACAACCAGCTCCGGGGCCGGGCGGGCCGCCAGGGGGACCCCGGCGAGACCCGGTTCTATATCTCCCTGGAGGACGACTTGATGCGCCTGTTCGGCGGGGACAGGATTACCGGCATGATGGACCGCTTTGACCTGGACGAGGATACGCCCATTGAAAACAAGATGCTGACCCGGGCCATCGAGAACGCCCAGACCACCGTGGAGTCCCGGAACTTCCAGTCCCGGAAATCCGTGCTGGAGTACGACGACGTGATGAACAAGCAGCGGGAGCTGATTTACAGCCAGCGCCGCCAGGTTCTGGACGGCATGGACATCAAGGACACGGTGCTGAACATGATGCGCACCTCCATCGGCAACCACGTCAGCCTGGCCTTCGGCGAGAAGCAGCGTTTGGACGCCGCCGGATACCGGGAGATGCTCCGGGGGCTGGAGGGCATGTACTTCGCCAAGGGCGCGGTGAACATCCCCGAGGAGGAGGCCGCGCAAAAGAGCCAGGAGGATTTTGACGAGGCGTTTACCGCCGCCGCCGAGGCGTTCTATGAGGCCAAGGAGGCGGAGATCACCAGCCCCATCATGCGGGAGCTGGAGCGGGTCATCATGCTCCGGGTGGTGGACGAGTACCGGATGGACCACATCGACGCTATGGACGACCTGAAGCAGGGCATCCGGCTCCAGTCCTACGGCAACAACAATCCGGTAGACGTGTACAAGCGGGAGTCCCTGGACATGTTCGAGGAGATGATCGCCGCCATCCAGGACGAGACGGTCCGGCAGCTGTACTCCGTGCGCCTCAAGAAGGACGAGGAGGTCAAGCGGGAGCGGGTAGCCAAGGGCATGGTGGAAAACGTCGGCGGCGACGGGACCAAGCCGAAAAAACAGCCCACCCGCGTTGTGAAGATCGGCCGGAACGACCCCTGCCCCTGCGGCAGCGGATTGAAGTGGAAGAAGTGCACCTGCAAAGAGTATCACTCCAATTAAAAGGAGGAGCGTATGGGTCAAAAAGAATACAGCGTTCCCCAGCTGCTCCGGGATATCAAGGAAATGCTCTTTGGCATAGCCCTGATTCTTCTGGGGGGAATTATGATAATAACGGATGACGGCCTCATTTTATTCGGCGGCGTCTTTCTGCTGCTCTATGGGGCTTACTGTGTTTGGAACGGGAAGAACCGCGAGCTGAGCGAAAAAAACGACGAATCCCAAAAACAGGAACGATAGGGAGGTCCCTTATGCCCTTTGAGACGCACGAACAAAACGGCCTGGTCTGGTTCACCGCTTCCAATCTGAGCGGCGTGCGCCACGGCTTTTCCACCCGCCTGGGGGGCGTGTCCCCCGCCCCCTGGGACAGCCTGAACCTCCGCCCCGGCATGGGGGACGGGCGGGAGGCTTTGCTTACGAACTACCGCTGCTTCTGCGCCGCCATTGGGGCGGATGTGGAGCGGACGGTTCTCTCCCGGCAGGTCCATGAGGCCAACGTCCGGGCCTGCGCGGCAGAGGACGCCGGAAAGGGCCTCTTCCGGGAGCGGGACTACAGCAGCGCCGACGCGCTGGTGACGAACACGCCGGGGCTGACCCTGTTCGTCTTTTCCGCCGACTGTGGGACGGTGCTGCTCCACGACCCGGATTCCGGGGCCGTGGGGGCGGCCCACGCGGGATGGCGGGGCTGCGCCGGGGGAATTGTGGAGAAGACCGTCCGGGAGCTGGCCCGCCTGTACAGCTCAAGGCCGGAGCGCCTGCGGGCAGCCCTGGGGCCCTGCATCGGGCAGTGCTGTTTCGAAAGCGGCGATGACGTTCCCGCCGCCATGCGGGCGGCCTTGGGAGAGGCGGCGGAGCCGTACCTGGAGAGGCGGGGGCCCAAGTGGCACGTGGATTTGGAGGGCCTGAACCGCCAGTGGCTCCTGCGGGCGGGGGTCCTGCCGGAGAATATCGAAACCTCCGGCCTTTGCACCGCCTGCCGCCGGGATTTGTTCTGGTCTCACCGGAAGCAGGGGGAGGCCCGGGGAGTCCAGTGCGGGGCCATTACCGCCGGAATGGAATAGGAACCGGATTTTTATGAGACGAATCAAGATAATGGCCGCCGCGCTTGCGGCGGCCTGCCTGCTTACCGGCTGCGCCCAGCCGGAGCTGCCGGAGGAGCCGGAGGACGTGCTTCCCCCCTTTGGGGAGGAGGAACCGGCGGATGAGGACAGGACCGTCCTGCCGGAGCGCTTTGCCCTGCCCTATATGCCGGGACGGAGCCTGGACCCGCTGGACTGCGCCGACGGGATGCAGCAGGTGGCGGCGTCCCTCCTGTACGAGGGACTGTTCCGCCTGGACGGGCGCTTTGAGCCCCAGCCCTGTCTCTGCGTCAGCTATACCCACGACGAGACCGCCAGCCGCTATACCTTCGTCCTCCGGGAGGGGGCCGCGTTTTCCGACGGGTCGCCCCTGACGGCCCGGGACGTGAAGGCGTCCCTGGACCGGGCGCGGGAATCCGAGCGCTACCGGAGCCGCCTTTCCGGCATCGCTTCCGTCAGCGCCAGCGGAAACAGCGTGACGGTTTCTCTGAACAGCCCCAACGCGGCCCTGGCCGCCCTGCTGGACGTGCCCATCGTGAAGCCCCAGAACGGCCCCGCCCCGCTGGGCACCGGGCCCTACTTCTACGCTGAGGAGGAGACGGGAGCTTATCTCATCGCCAACCAGTCCTGGTGGCAGGGAGAGGGCCAGCCGGTAGAGCGGATTGCCCTGGTGGAGGCTCCGGATGAAGCCGCCATGCTCTACCGCTTCTCCTCCCACGAGGTCCAGCTCATCACGGCGGACCTCACCGGGGTAACGGCGGTGAGCACTACGGGCAGCGTGGGCTGCGTGGACGCGGAGACCTCCGTTTTGCAGTATGTGGGCTGCAACACCTCCCGGTCTCCCCTGGACAGTCCGGCGCTCCGCCGGTGCCTGTCGGCGGGAATCAACCGGGCCAATGTGAGCGGCGCGTACCTTTCCGGCCACGGGCGGCCCGCCGCCTTCCCGGTATCCCCGGTTTCGGAGCTGTATCCGGCAGACCTGGAGGAGGGCTACTCTTTGGACGGCTTCGCCGCCGCCATGGCGGAGAGCGGCTACACGCCCGAGAGACCCCTGACCCTGCTGGTCAACGAGGAGAACCGCTTCAAGACCGCAATTGCCGCTTACCTGGCGGAGGCCTGGACCGCCGGAGGCGTGCCGGTGGAGGTCCGGGCCCTGCCCTGGGAGGAGTACGCCGCCGCCTTGGAAGCGGGGGATTTCGACCTCTATTACGGCGAGGTCCGGCTCACCGCCGACTGGGACCTGGGGAGCCTTCTGGAGCCGGCCGGGGCGCTGAACTACGGCCATTGGTCCAACCCGGACACCAGCCGCCTCCTGGCGGAATTCGCCGGGGCGGAGAACCGGGCGGCGGCCATGCGGGCCCTCTGCGCCCATTTGAAGGACCAGGCTCCCATTCTGCCTGTGTGCTTCAAGTCTTTCTCCGTGCTGACCCAGGCGGAGGTGGCAGAGGGACTGGCCCCCACGGCGGCGGAGCCCTTCTACGCCCTGGGGCAGTGCGTGATTCACCTGAAGGAGGACTGACGGCAAAGCCCCGCTTACGGAATGATATGCTCCTTTTAGGTGAGACAGCGAAAAATAAACTGCCTCACTTAAAGGGAGCATTACCATGCCAAAAAGAGCAAATTAGATAAAGAAATTAAAGTGGAGTGGGTCTAAAAAATATCTGTTAGGCGAAGAGGGGCAAAACAAGGCGGGTCGAAATCAGCTTCACACCGGGTTATACATTGAACTACACTGGACAAGAGCATAAAAAGATACCGGCCTGACGGTATGCCCGCCGTCAGATTTTTCACTCAATTTGCAGTTTCTCCCTGGTGGCACGAATGACGGTAATCATCAAATAAAATCAATAAAAACTCCCCCCTTGTATTCCGCCTTCCCCGGCGGTACAATGAGGGAGACAACACCCGCCCCCTGGGCGGAAACGGAGGTATCGCTATGGGAACAGTCGTTGTAAACGCCGTGGGCGAGCAGTGCCCCATTCCAGTGGTAAAAGCCACCCGGGCCCTGCGGGAGATGACCGAACCGGGACTCCTGGAGGTCCATGTGGACAATGAAATCGCCGTGCAGAACCTGACCCGGATGGCCTCCGGGCATAAGCTGGCGACCAAATCGGAGAAGCTGGGCGAAAAGGAGTTTGTGGTCACCATGGAGGTCACGGAGCCCACAGGGGAGGCCCCCCTGGAGGAGCCGCCTCTCTCCTGCGCCCCGGACGCCAGGGGAAGCCTGGTGGTGGCGGTGGACAGCGCCGCCATGGGCCGCGGCAGCGATGAGCTGGGAAAGGCGCTGATGAAGGGCTTCCTCTTCGCCGTCAGCCAGCTCCCCCAGCTTCCGGAAACCATGCTCTTTTACAACGGCGGGGCCCATCTCACCTGCCGGGGCTCCGACTCCCTGGAAGACCTGCGGAGCTTGGAGGCCCAAGGGGTGGAAGTCCTCACCTGCGGAACCTGCCTGAACCATTACGGGCTGGCGGAGGAGC
The DNA here is from genome assembly GCA_949959305.1 of uncultured Oscillibacter sp. Classification (GTDB taxonomy): domain Bacteria; phylum Bacillota; class Clostridia; order Oscillospirales; family Oscillospiraceae; genus Oscillibacter. Next base: position 3,653 of record CATLJA010000093.1, on the reverse strand, counting down.
TGGCGGTGGGAAGCGTAACGAACATGTACTCCATCGTGGAGAAGCTGGCGGGAGCGGGCAAGGTGATCAAGCCGTGATCTACCTGGATAACGCCGCCACCACCCGGACCAAGCCCCCCGCCGTGGCCCAGGCCGTGCTGGAGGCCCTGTCCTCCTACGGCAACTGCGGCCGGGGGGGCCACGAGGGGGCCCTCTCCGCCGCCCGGACCATCTATGGGACCCGGGAAAAAATCGCCGCCCTGCTGGGCTGCCCTCGGGCGGACCGCGTCTGTTTCACACAGAACTCCACCCAGGCGCTGAACATTGCCATTTCCGGCCTGCTGGGGCCTGGGGACCACATTCTCTCCACGGACCTGGAGCACAATTCCGTTCTCCGCCCCCTCTACCGCCTCCGGGAGCAGGGGGCGGCAGTGGACTTTGTCCCCGCGGACCGGCGGGGGCGGCTGGACTACGGCGCGTTTGAGCGGCTTCTCCGGCCGGAGACAAAGGCCGTGGTCTGCACCCACGCCTCCAACCTGACGGGGGATGCGGTGGACCTGGATCGGGTGTGCCGTTTCACCAGGGCCCACAGCCTCCTCCTGATTCTGGACGCGTCCCAGACGGCGGGGCTCCTCCCCATTGACATGGCGGCGCAGGGCATCGACGTGGTGTGCTTCACCGGCCACAAAAGCCTGATGGGCCCCCAGGGCACCGGGGGGCTGTGCCTCCGGGAGGGGCTGGAAATCCGGCCCCTCGCCGTGGGAGGCACCGGAGTGCAGAGCTACTCCGAAACCCAGCCCGCCGAATACCCCACCCGGCTGGAGGCGGGAACCCTCAACGGCCACGGCCTGGCGGGGCTCGGCGCCGCCCTGGACTTCCTGGCTGGGACGGGCCTGGAGGCCGTCCGCGCCCATGAGGACGCCTTGGCCCGCCGGTTTTACAAGGCGGTCCGGGACCTGCCGGGGGTGACGGTCTATGGGAACTGGGAGGCTCCCGTCCGGGCCCCGGTTGTGGCGCTGAACATCGGGGACTGGGACTCCGCCGTAGTTTCCGACGAGCTGGCGGAGCGGTTTGAAATTGCCACCCGCCCCGGGGCCCACTGCGCCCCCAGGCTCCACCGCGCCCTGGGGACGGAGGAGCAGGGCGCGGTGCGCTTCTCCTGGTCCTATTTCAACACGGAGGCGGAAACGGACGCGGCGGCGGAGGCTGTGGCCCTCCTGGCCCGGGAGGCGGCGGAAGGTTGAGGCAAAAATCAGAAAAATGCGTGGTGACCTTCCGCACCACGGCGGGGGCCATGGCCATGGAGGCCGCCTGCAAGGCGGCGGGCCTGCCGGGGCGGCTGATTCCCCTGCCCCGGAGCGTTGCCGCCGGCTGCGGCCTCTGCTGGGCCGCTCCGCCGGACAGCCGGGAGGCGCTGGAGGAACTGGCCATAAAAAAACGCTTGGATGTGGACGGGATTTATGCTATTATCCTCTGAGAGGTGATGCTGTATGTCCAACATCTGCGAGGACTGCGTCTTTTACGACTATGACGATGAGCTGGAGGCTTTCGTCTGCACCATGGACCTGGACGAGGACGAGATGGAACGCTTTTTGAAGGGGACCAACACCGCCTGTCCCTTCTACCGCCCCGGCGGGGACTACAGGACGGCGGCGAAGCAGTGAGGGAGGACCCTATGGAATTGGTAGACCTGTACGACGAAAACCGTCTTCCCCTGGGCCGGACGGCGGAGAGGGGCGGGGCGGCAAATCCCGGCGAATACCGCACGGTGGTCCACGTCTGCGTCTTCGACCGCCGGGGGCGGCTGCTGATTCAGCGGCGGACGCCGGAAAAATTCATCTGGCCGGACCGCTGGGACGTGTCCGTGGGCGGCGGCGTGGACGCCGGGGAGAGCAGCCGCCAGGGGGCGGAACGGGAATTCCGGGAGGAGCTGGGGCTCCCCCTGGATTTGGGCGGGCTCCGGCCCTCCGTGACGGTGAACTTTGACGGCGGCTTCGACGACTTCTACATTCTCACGAAGGATCTGCCCCTGGAGGAGCTGACCCTCCAGAAGGAGGAGGTCCAGGCCGTCCGCTGGGCCTCCCTGGAGGAAGTGCTGGACATGCTGGAGCAGGGGGACTTCATCCCCTACCCGGAGAGCTTCCTGCGGTTCCTGTTCGACATGCGGGGCCAGTTCGGCTTCCCCACAAAATAGCGCGGAAAACCGGAAGGGCCTCCCCTTCCGGTTTTTCTCACGCTTCTTCCTCTTCATATTCCGCCCGCCAGGCGGCCAGCTCCTCCTCGTCCTTGTCGTCCAGGGCGTGGAGGCCGCCCCGGGCCTCCATGTGGTGGGTCAGCTCGTGGGAGAGGGTCTGCCGGAGCTCCTCCGCCCACTGCTCCTCCGTCCAGTCCTCCTTCTCCGCCAGGGCGGCGAAGGAGCCATAGTAAAGGTTGATGTACCGCCCCAGGAGGCCGTCGCAGTACTCCCCCAGAATGTACATCTCCCCGTCGGGAAACGACTGGTCCGGCACTTCGTCCTCCAGCACGTTCACGCCGCCGTTCAGCCCGTCGAACAGCGCCTCCGGGAAGGGCTCCGCCAGCCGGTCCAGCAGCTCCGCCGCCTGCTCGAAGCTCAGGCGCATGGGCCCTCCAGAATAACGGCCTCCAGCTCCTCCATCGTGTCCGCCAGGCGGTCCGCCCCGGCCTCCTCCAGGGACGCTCTGGGCCGGAAGCCCCAGGTGACGCCGCAGGCTTTCAGCCCCGCGTTGTGTCCGGTCCGGATATCCGTGGCGCTGTCTCCCACAAAGAGGGTGGTCTCCGGCGCGGCGCCCAGCTCCTTCATGACGCCGCAAAGGCCCGCCGGGTCCGGCTTCATGGGCACGCCGTCCACCTTCCCCCGGACCAGCCGGAAAAAGCCGGGCAGGTAGTGCTCCACAATCTCCCGGCTGAACGCGTCGGCCTTGTTGGAATAGACCGCCATCTGAATTCCGGCGGCCTTCAGCCGCTCCAGCAGCTCCTCCACGCCCTCATAGGGCGTGGTAGCGTCCATATTGTGGCGGCCGTAGTACTCGCTGAACTGGGAGAGGGTGTTCATCAGAATCAGGGGGCTCTGGCAGCCCCCGGGGGAGAATTTGGAGACCAGGTTGGGGATGCCGTGGCCCACCATGTCCTTGAAGGCGGCCACGGAGTGCTCCGGCCAGCCGTTGCGGCGGCAGACCCAGTTCCCGGCGGCGGCCAGGTCCTCAATGGTGTCCAGCAGGGTCCCGTCCAAGTCAAAAATTACGGTATGATACATTTTGCACCTCTATGTCAGTTATCGGAATGGAAAAGGAGCCCGCTCCCTCAGAATCTCCATGCCACAAATATTCTAACAAGCCCCCTCCCCCTTTGCAAGTGACGAAGGGACTGAAAGCCGGGGGCGCAGGCGGCGGCTTTTTTAGAGTATCTGGCAAAAAGGGGGCGGCTTTGCCGTCCGGCCTGAAAATTCCGTCCGGCGGGAAACTCCCGCCCGTTTGCGTCTGGACATTTTCCGGAGACTGTGCTATGATGGAGAAAATCAAAAAGGGAGGGACCTTTTATGCAGTTAAACGGAGTGGAATACAACGACTACAATGACCAGAACCTAGGAACCTATACCGGGGAGCCCATCGGCGTATACACCGCCAAGGCCTTCTTCTGGATGTTCCTGGGCCTGCT
>CATLJA010000092.1 GCA_949959305.1 uncultured Oscillibacter sp. | reverse complement strand
TTCGGGACCGGGCGCGGTGGACCGAACGAAAGCCCTGGGCCTTTGGGCCAAGATGTTTGAGGACGACAGGGTGGACCTTGTTGCTGCGGCGGTGAAAAGCTATATCGCCACCGATGTCAAGGGCTTTCCGCCTCATATCGGGGCCATCAAGAACGCCATGCACCAGCTGTCTTCCGCCGGTGGGCTGGATGCCGCCCAGGCGTGGGAGCTGTTGCGGGAAGCTGCCTCCCGCAGCGGTTACGGGGCGCGGGAGGAATACGAAAGGCTCCCGCCTGAGGTCCAGGAAATGACATCTCCGGGGCAGCTCTTCGAGTATTCACAGATGGACGCTGACGTGTTCGCCAGCGTGATCGGAAGCAATTTTCAGAAGGCATACCGCGTCCGGCAGGAAAGCAGGCGTCGGGACGCTCTGCTTCCGCCAGAAGTGAAGCGAGTGATCGCCGGAGTGGCCGCGTGTGTAGCGCTGGAGAGCGGGAGGTGATCGGGTGATACGCTTCACCATCCCCTATCCGTCCACCCGCGAAGGGATGACCGCCTGGAGCAAGCGATACAGCCTCAACGCATACTGGTCTGGAAAGCACTACAAGGCCAGAAGCCTGGACGCCAGAGACATCCACGCGCTGACCCGGCTGTGCATGGGCAAGGCGAAGGTCCCCAGGAAGCTGCTGGATCATCCAGTGGAGATATGTTTTTACTGGAATGACGGCCTTGACCTAGACAATCATGGGGCGCTGGTGAAGATGATTATTGACGCCATGAAGGGGTACATACTGCCGGACGACAACAGGAAATGGGTCAAGCATGTATCCTGCGAGTTCTGGGAAAAGAAAGCGATCATGGTGGAGGTAATGCCGTATGGTTGATTGGAAAGACTGAATCGTGCCGTATGGAAATCGGAAGCCGGTACCGCCGCCTCCGTTCCCGCTGCCGAAGAAGCGGATACCGGTCAAATGCTCCGCCTGCGGGAACCGGAAGTGCCGCGAGAGGTTCGCTGCTGTGGAGTGGAGGCATTGCGGGGAGTGGGTGCCGGAGGTGAGGGGTGATGGATGAATTCTCGGTGGCATTAAATACGGAGCGCGCTGCCAGGATGTGCCCGGTATGCGGCGGAGAGAGCGTCGTGTTCCGCAGCATAGAGAAACGAGATGGCACAATCACCCGGAAACGGATATGCAGGCTCTGTGAAACAAAGTTTGAAACCACAGAAAAATTTTCGAGGGTGCTATATATAGCACGACAGAAATAGAAGCCTATGCTACACTGATGGAGTAAGGGTGTCGGTTGCACTCTTGCTCCATCCTTTTCTCTCCCTGCGGCCGGGGCGGCGGGGGCCGTTCCCGGCTGTGGGAGGTATGCTGCTGTAGCGCAATGAAAGAGCGGTATGCTGGGTTGATCGTCAGCAGATGCGATGCCGGTTAGACTCCGGCCAGCGGCAGACCCGCCAGCCCTGCGGGATATGAATGGGCATCACATCAAAGGAGGTGTAGCAGACAAATGATTATTATGTTTTTGCTTATCTGCTATTCCTTGCCGCATATTGTCACTCTGACCCCCGTGACATATGGCGAAAACCTGACCCGCCCGCGCTGGAAGTCGGGGAAAGCTGGGCCGATCTGAGACTTCCGTTCTATACGGCAGGATTCGAGTAGCTATTTAGGGGTCGAAATTAACGGTAACAAGATATACAGGCCTACTGGTGCATGAGCCGGGGCTTGTACCAGATCATTTTTGACCGAGAGGTGGTGGAATGACATTAACACCAAAGCAAAAGCGTTTTGTTGCGGAGTATCTGGTGGACCTCAATGCCACCGCCGCAGCAAAAAGGGCAGGGTACAGTGAAAAAACAGCCTGTGAACAGGCGGCCCGGCTGTTAGCAAATGTTAAGGTTCAAACTGCTGTGCAGGAGGCTAAACAGGCTAGACAGGAGCGTACAGAAATTACTCAGGACATGGTTTTGCGAGAAACTGCGAAGCTGGCCTTTTTTGATATCCGCAAGATGTTTGACAAGGACGGGAAGCCGCTGGATATCTCGGAGCTGGATGCAGACACAGCCGCCGCTCTGGTGGGGCTGGATGTGCAGGACATAGCTGATAACGATGGGGATTACGTCGGGTTTGTCAAAAAATACAAGATGGCTGATAAGCTCAAGGCCCTTGAGCTGCTGGGGAAACACCTAGGCACTTGGGAGCCGAAGGATGACGGCCCGAAGGACGAAGTCGAAGAGGACGATCTGAGCCGCAGCCTGAGAGAATTGGGAGAGGAGTTGGAGAGCGATGTGTGATAAATGCAGTGATTCAGAGCGATGCCCATTTTATGAGTCTGGTTCTGAAGAGTGCGTCTATGACGCTATACGGCCAATGAAGATACACAGCGATGATTAGCCAAAAGCAAAAGAAAATCCTAGCCTTTCCCTACAGCCCCTACGATGCTCTGATCTGCGACGGCGCGGTCCGCTCCGGCAAGACCTCCATCGAGGTTGTGGCCTTCATCGACTGGGCCATGCGGGAGTTTTCCAGCCAGCGGTTCGGCATCTGCGGCAAGACCGTGGGCAGCGCAACGGAGAACATGGTCATACCGTACATATCCCGCAGCTACGCCAAGAAGCGCTATACGCTCCGCTGGCGGCGTTCGCAGAAGATACTGGAGGTACGGCGGGGCCCCAGGGTGAACTACTTCGAGGTGTTCGGCGGCCGGGACGAGAGCAGCTTCGCCCTGATCCAGGGCCGGACGCTGGCAGGCGTGCTGCTGGACGAGGTAGTGCTGATGCCGGAGAGCTTTGTCAACCAGGCGCTGGCCAGGTGCAGCGTGGAGGGAGCGCGGATATGGTTCTCCTGCAACCCGGGGAACCCGAACCACTGGTTCAAGCGGGAGTGGATCGACAAGCGGGAGGAGCGGAACGCGCTCTACCTCCACTTCGAGATGACCGACAACCCCAGCCTGAGCGATAAGACGCTGGCCCGGTATCAGTCCATGTATTCCGGCGTGTTTTATGACCGGTATATCCGGGGGCTGTGGGTGGTCGCGGAGGGCCTGGTCTACGATTTTTTCAATGACAGCATGATCGTTGATGAAATTCCATGGCAGGCCCTTCAGCGGGGGAAATGGTTCCTTTCCGTGGACTATGGCACGGTCAACCCGACGGCGGCGGGCCTGTGGTGCCTGTGGAAGGGAACGGCGTACATGACCGGAGAATATTACTACGACAGCCGCGCGGAGGATGAAAACGGGCACGGGAAAAACCCCCGCCGCACGGATGAGGAGCATTACGCGGAATTGGAAAAGCTGGCCGGGGACCGGCGGATCGAACGGGTGATCGTGGACCCAAGCGCGGCCAGCTTCAAGGAGACGATCCAGCGGCATGGACGTTTTCCCGTGTGGGACGCGGACAACCGCGTGCTGGACGGCATCCGCCTGACCGCCGCCCTGCTGAAGTCCGGACGGATACTGATACACAGAAGCTGTAAAGGGCTTATCAGAGAAATGGGGCAGTATGTGTGGGACACTGATGCGAAAGAGGACGCCGTGATAAAAGAATTTGACCATTCGGAGGATCAGCTCCGCTATTTCTGCGCCACCATCATGGAGCGGGAAGTACGGGCTGTGGGCATATAGAAAAAATCATCTGCACCTTGACAACCTTATATCGAGATAGCGGAAATTTTGATCTTCAGTTGGCGAAATGCTTTCGTTCGAGAGGAAACGCATGGCGGGATATGCCCCCGCCGCCTCTCCTGTTAAATTTTGAAGGAGGACTCTCAATATGAACGAACTGATCCCTATCACCTACCACAATGACGACCCAGCCGTTTCGGCGCGAGACTTGCACGAGTTTTTGGAAGTCGGAACCGCTTACAAGGACTGGTTTCCCCGTATGTGCGAATACGGTTTTTCTCATGGCATTGATTTCAACCCGCTCAAAATTGAGCGGGTTCAGCAGGAGGGAAACCGGATGGTCAGCCGCATGGTTGACGACGCCATCCTCACCATCGACATGGCAAAGGAGATATGTATGCTCCAGCGCAACGAGAAGGGAAAGATCGCCCGGCAGTATTTTCTCCAGTTGGAGAAGGACTGGAACAGTCCGGAGAAGGTCATGGCCCGCGCGCTTCGCATTGCGGATAAGCGCATCAAGGCGTTGGAGGCCAAAACCGAAGCAGACCGCCCAAAGGTCCTCTTCGCCGATTCCGTCACCGCCTCGAAGAGCTCTATCCTGGTAGGCGAAATGGCGAAACTGCTCAAACAAAACGGCGTACATACCGGTCAGAACCGGCTCTTTGAGACGCTGCGGGAAAAGGGGTTTCTTATCAAGCGGCAGGGATCGGATTACAACATGCCCACACAGAAGTCCATGGAAATGGGGCTGTTTGAGATCAAGGAGACGGTCATCAACCATTCGGACGGCCATACCAGCGTCAATAAGACGCCGAAAGTCACTGGCAAGGGGCAGCAGTATTTTGTGAATATGTTTTTGGGCCACTAGCCCATCATCCCCGCTATCTCGATATGAGGTGGCGGGGTTTTTCCAAAAGAGGTGACGATATGGGATTGATAGACTGGGCGCGGAACCTGTTCGGTTTCGGAAAACTGAATAAAGAGACCACGCCCGCCGGGACTATCGAAAAGGAATTTGGCGTTCGGCCTGCCGCCTCCAGAAAGATGGAGGACAATATCAACCTCTGGTGGGCCCTTTATACCAACCACCCGCCCTGGGAATCGTGCGATGTGCGGCCTCTCGGCCTGCCGGGGGCTATCGGGCGGGAGCTGGCCCGGCACGCGCTGACGGAGTTTTCCGTGGCTGTGTCCGGCAGTGCCCGGGCAGAGTACATCAACCGGCAGATGCAGCTGGCGGCGGCGAAATTCGGGATCGATCTGGAGCTGGGCCTGTGTCTGGGCGGGGTGTGCCTTAAACCGTACCCGGACAATGGCAGGGTGCTGGTGGATGCGTTTACCACCAAGTTTACGCCCACCAGGTTTGACGGCACCGGCAAGGCCATTGGCGGCGTGTTCGAGAGCGATCCGGTGCGCCAGGGCAAGGATTGGTTCGTCAAGCTGGAATACCATGATCTTCAGACGCGGGAGGACGGCAGCACTGTCTACGTGGTGGAAAACAAGGCGTTTCGCAGCGGGAGCGGCGGCGGTACCGGCGCGCAGGTCCCGCTTGATTCCGTAAAAGCGTGGGCCGGGCTTTCTGAACGGGAGGAGCTGGAGCGGCTGGACGGCCCGCTGTTTGCCTACTTCAAACCGCCGTCCGCCAACAGTGTTGAGCCGTCTTCCGCGCTGGGTGTATCCGTGTATTCCGGTCCTACCGTGGACCTGATCTTGCAGGCGGACGAGCAGTGGCAGCAGCTCCGGAGGGAGTATAAGACCGGAAAACGCCGGATGATCATTGATAAGGCCGTGATGGACGCTTCGCAGGCGGATGATGAGATATACGAATATGGAGTATTCAGCAGCAAGGACTTTTTCCAATTCATCAATCCGGAGATCAGGGACGATCCGCTTTATAACGGGTTCCAGAGGATCCTTCAGCGGATCGAGTTCAACGTGGGACTAGCCTTCGGGACCATTTCCGACCCGCAGAGCGTGGAGAAGACCGCTACGGAGATACTCACGGCCAAGCAGCGCCAGTTCGTCACGGAAAAGGCGATACAGGCGGCGTTCCAGTCAACGCTTGACGATCTGATCTACGCTATGGACGCATGGTGCGATCTGGCAAGGCTGGCTCCTGCGGGTACATACAGCGTAGATTATAACTGGGGTGACGGCGTGCTGGACGATCCGGAGACGAAGCGGCAGGATATGGCGATGGGGCTTTCTCTGCTGAACGCTTCCATCATTGGCCCAGCGGAGTACAGGGTGCGCTACTTTGGCGAGGACGAAAAGACCGCCCGGAAGATGCTGCCAGATATGGAGGATATGACGGACGAGGAACAGGACGAGGTGGAATGATGAAGAAAATCGAAATCAAGCTGAAAGAATGCTGCTTGACGTGTGAGCATTTTGACCCGTCTGGATGCAGTGGGCTTACCCCGTCTGTTTTCTGTTGCGGAGAGCCTGATCGAGTGATTTCCTGCGGGCACATGTCGGTGTGTAAAGAATATCTGAGTGACGGCGGAACAGAACAAACTAGGCCGTGTTGGTGGTTTGGCAGACCAGCAAAATTTCATATGTGGTCACATGGTGTTCCATTTCACCATTTTAGTCATGCTGGACCGCCGAAAGAATGTACCATAGGTATTTTGGAGGACGAAGACGGGAGGATTGTCAATGCAAGGCCAGAAGACATCCGTTTTACTGATATAGTGGGTGAGTAATGGTACGCTATCCGTTCAGCCCTCAGATATTGGACGCCCTTCCCGAGGAGCTTGCGGAGCTGTTCCGGGACCTGGAGCTGAAGCTGCTGGAAGAGATATGCTCCCGGCTCAGGATCGCGGACCAGCTCAACGAGGTCACGGTGCAGGACATCCGCGCTCTCCGCGCCCACGGTGTCGATCTGGAGGACATCAAGAAGGCCATTCGGAAGGCAACTAGCATTGGCGAAAAGAAGCTGGACAAGCTGCTGGCCGAAGTGGTGGCCCGAAATCAGCGATACTATACCGACATGATCGACCTTGCCGGAGTGACGGCCCCGGAGCGGCTTGTAAGCCACGAGGACATATATGCCATCCATGAGCAGACCAGAGGCCAGTACCGCAACATTACCCAGTCTATGGGATTTCTGGTGAGGGAAGGGCGGCGACGGGTTATGTTACCGCCCGCTCAGGCGTACCAATGGGCTCTGGACAACGCATCGATGCAGATACAGTCCGGGGCCATCAGCTACAATCAGGCCATCGCCGTGGCGGTGCGACAGTTGGCCGACAGCGGGCTGTGCATAGCCTATGACAAGGACGGGAACCCAATTAAAAACCGTGTCGCATATGAAAGCAAAAAAACGCCAGGGAAGCAAGGCCGCGTAGACCATTTAGACGTTGCAGTTAGGCGGGCCGTGATGACCGGCGTGAACCAGCTCAACCAGAAGTACAGGGAGCAGTCCATGGACTACTTGGAGACGGATTTGGTGGAGGTTACGGCCCATCTGGGTGCGCGGAACATAGACGGGACAAACGGGTGGGAAAATCATGCCAAGTGGCATGGGAAGGTGTACCGATGGAGAAAATAAAGCTATTGCAGGGCGACTGCCTGGAGCTGATGAAGGACATCCCGGACGGCAGCGTGGATATGGTGCTGGCTGATCCGCCCTATTCATCCGGCGGATTGTTTGCGGGAGACCGCAAGGCAAGCACCCGCACGAAATACTGCGACAGTGATTACAACGGAGCGGCAAGGTTTCAGAATTTCAGCGGTGACAACATGGACCAGCGGAGTTTCACGGAGTTCATGCGCATGGTGCTTGCAAAGTGTAGGCAAAAGGCCAAACCGGAAAGTGTGTGCTCTGTATTTGTGGATTGGCGCAATATCGCCGCCATGATAGACGCGATACAGGCCGCAGGATGGATTTATAGAGGAATTATTTGTTGGAACAAGGGAAATGCCAGAAATATCCCTGGGCGGTTCCGGCAAGACTGTGAATTCGTTGTATGGGGCACAGACGGAGTAAAACACGTGGATTGGTCGCCGGGCTTTTCCGCATTACCCGGACTATACAACGAGAAAAGCGTGTCAACAAAAAAGAAACACCACCAGACCGAAAAGCCTGTTGAGCTACTGGAAAAACTGCTTGCAATCTGCCCAGAGGGTGGAATTGTTTTTGACCCATTCATGGGAAGCGGCTCAACCGGCGTGGCCTGTTTCAACACAGGCCGTTCCTTCATCGGCATGGAGTTAGACCCAGGATATTTTGAAACGGCTTGTAAGCGCATTGCAGAAGCTCAGGAGCAGCTAAAGGTGGTGATGTAATGGCAGAATACCCCGATTTTGTTAAAACGTGCGGCTATGGTTCCGTGACCGGCATTGGTGGGGCGAACTGCCGATGTACGGCATAGTTTCTGGCCATACATAGAGGGCGTATCAGAGCGCACCTACACCGACGCGGAGCTGGAGGCCATGAAACCGGAGAACCGGCCTAAAATCGATTTCGAGGGACGAAAGTACGATGATTATCAAGCTACCCAAAAGCAGCGCCAGATCGAGCGCACCGTCCGCAAGCTGAAACGCCGCAAGACCGCTTTCGAGGCGGCGGGCCTGAAGGAGGACGCCCAGGCAACAAACATCCGCTTGCGGCGGCTGAGTAAGGAATACAGCGAGTTCAGCAAGGCGGCGGGACTGCCGGAGCAGCGGGAGAGGATGAAGGTGTTATACACATGATTGACGAAAAAACAATCAAGAAGGTTGAATCCGTTCTTGCAAAAGGCGACCGCGCGGAATTGATCCCCGTCAAGAACGGCGTGAAGGTTGTACGGGTGCGGCGGGAGGAAGTGAAGAAGGATGTTTGACGGGAATCTTTGTAATGCTGGGCT
>CATLJA010000091.1 GCA_949959305.1 uncultured Oscillibacter sp. | reverse complement strand
TGGTAGAAGTCCGACTTTTTGATCTCCAGGTAGGTCATCACGGCGGGGTGGGTGGACCGGCTGTAGGCGTACTCCTTCCAAGCGTCGAAATCCGGCTCTACGTCCACCCGCTTGAGCCGGTCCCAGGTGACGATATCGAACTCCCGGACGGAGTTGTTATACTCCGGCGGGTTGCCCGCCGTCACTACGATCCAGCCGTCGGGGACCTTGTGGCGGCCGAAAATCTTGTACTGCAAAAATTGGAGCATGGAGGGCGCCAGGGTCTCGGACACGCAGTTGATCTCGTCCAGGAACAAAATGCCCTCCTTCACCCCGGCGTCCTCCATCAGGTCGTAGACGGAGGCGATGATCTCGCTCATGGTGTACTCGGATACGTCGTACTCCCTGCCGCCGTAGGTTTTGCGGACGATGAAGGGCAGGCCCAGGGCGCTCTGGCGGGTGTGGTGGGTCATGGAGTAGCTCACCAGCCCCACCCCCAGCTCGGCGGCGATCTGCTCCATGATGGCCGTCTTGCCGATGCCCGGAGGGCCCATCAGAAACACGGGCCGCTGCTGCTCGATGGGGATGACGTAGCTGCCGAAGGGGTCCTTGGTGAAATACGCCGTCATGGCGTTCTGAATTTGTGTTTTGGCTTGTTTGATGTTCATAGCGGCTTCCTTTTTTCAAAATTCTGATTGTATTTTGTGTGAAATTATGATATCCTGCTTGTAAGGAGGTGGTATTATGCCAAACATTCGCCCGATCTCCGATTTACGGAGCAGTGCCAATGAAATTTCCGACTTCTGCCGTCAGACCGGGGAGCCGGTCTATATCACCCGCAACGGGGCGGGAGACATGGTGGTAGTCAGCATGGAGGCTTACGAACGCCAGCAGGCCCTGATCGACCTGTACGGAAAGTTGGCCGTTGCGGAACAGGAGATCACCTCCGGCGCGGAGGGAGAAGACTTTCTGACCTTCGCCCGCCAGTTGAGGGAGTCTGTGCATGGAGCGGTATAAGGTCAAAATCTATCCCTCCGCCCAGCAGGACCTGCGGGATATCGTGGACTATCTCAATACCCTCTCACCCAGTGCCGCCCTGCGGTATTACGACAAGCTGACCGAGGAGATCGCCAGCCTGTCAACCATGCCGGAGCGGTGTCCGAGACCGCGGGACCTGGCTTTGGCGGCAAAAGGCTACCGGTATCTGATCGTGGAAAACTATCTGATTTTTTATGTCGTATCCGGAGGTATGGTGCAGATACGGCGCATCCTATACGGCCGCAGAGATTACCGCGCACTGCTTTGAAGTAAATTTGAATGATCCCCGCCCGCCGGAGCGCCCGGCGGGCGGATGTTTGTTTTACAGCCCCTTCAGCTTAAATTCCTTCGTCGGGTCCACGGGCTTCAAATTCCTGCCCGCATAGTCCAGCACCGCCGCCTTGGCCGCGATATTGTTCTGCTTATCGCACTCCTCCAGCAGCGGGTCGATATCCTTCCGGGGTATCATCTTCTCCGCGAACATGAGCTGTAAAAGCTCCTCGTGCTGGATCGCCGCAGGGAAAAGCCGCTTTTTCTGGCCCTTGATGTACTTGAGATAGCCCGCCCGGATTTGTCCATCTCCGTGCCGTCCAGATATGCCTTGGCAAACCCTGCGCACGCCTTGAACTTGTCCACTGTTTCAAATCCGGAAACGGGGATATGGGGCGCAATCAGGGCGAGACGGTCGCAACCGGAGAAGATGCTGGAGTTGATTTCGGTAATATGAGCAGGAATCACTATGCTTTCCAGTCCGGTGCAGTCCCGGAAGGCCTCCCGGCCAAGCGCAGTGACGCTCTCCGGAATGGCGAAATTCTGAAGGCTGGTACATTGATAAAAGGTTGCCTGAGCAATTTCGGTGATGCCCTCCGAGAGGGACACCGACTGTAGACCGGCACAGTGGGAAAAGGCACTTTTGCTTATTTGAGCAACGCTTGCCGGAATAACCATGTTTCGCAGACCAGAACAGCCATAGAATGACAAAATCCTGCTTGTTTTCCATGGTAAAATTCCTCCTGTTCAGATGGCCTCAAACGGGATCTTGTACTTCTTGGCGTACTGCTCTGCCGCTGACCCGGCGGGGGCGTGGATGGTGAGCTTTTTGCAGCCAGAGAAGGCACTCCGCTCGATTTCCGTGACGCCCGCCGGGATGGTGACGTTGGTCAGGTTCTTGCAGCCCTTGAAGGCATCCCCCCAGATTTTCTTGACGCCCGCCGGGATGGTCACGCTGGTCAGTTTCGCGCAGCTCCATCAAGCCGGAGGTCAAGGGGGAACTGGGCCTGCTGGGCAGCAGTCAGAGGCGCATTGAGCTGGCGGAATATCTGCTCTGGCTGCAAATGAAGCAGCGGCGGGGCGACTTGGCGGACTTCCTGCGGGGACTGACGCCGGGACTGTTCGAGCTGCTCAGGCTGGCTGCGGAGGAGAAGGCGGGGTATCCGCTGTCCTCCTATTGTGACAGCAGAGGGCGCTTTTGCCGCAGCTGGCTGACAAAGGATGTGCAGGGACAGGAAATGCTGGCATTGTTGGAGCCGCCGGGGCGGAGCCTGGATGGGACATTCCTGATATCCGGCCATTACGCCGCGATCCTTGAGAAAAAGTGTTCCGCGTATACCTGGGCAGCGCCGCTTCTCCAGCTGCGGGAAATTGAGGAAAAAGTGCGTAACACGGCAGCTCACACCATTACTCGTGTGGATGAAAGATGGCTGAAAGACAGGGGCGTTGTTTCCAGTCAGGAGATCGTAAAATTGTTAAAAACCGCCGTCCAGGCGTTGAACCAGGACAGCGGTGGAAATGTACCGGCGAGACTGACGGTGGACTGGGGCGCTTATGATGTGATGAACCGGAAGATTGAGGCCGCGTTATAACAAGATAAGAAGACAGGGATCAGCTTATTTATTACAAGCTGATCCCTGTCCTGTTTGTTTGCAGAATATCCGGCGGAGCCTACTCAAATATCGCCTCATCCAGCTCCAGCTGGTGTTCGCAGCGGTTGTCAATATCCGTGCCATTGTTCAGGAACCGGCTGCCGGGGAACTTCAGGGATACATCGTTGGGGACCTGGGCCAGGAGTACGGCGGTGCCGTTGTTTCGGAAGAGATTGTTCACATAACGGCTGTCGGAGGGGCTGCCGCGCGCAGCATCGAAGCAGAACCCCGCCGCGTTGTCCTCAAAGACGCACTCGTCGGCGTTGAGCCAGGCGCTGGTGTGGGCCAGCACGCCGGTCTCCCACCCGGCGATCCGGCAGTCCGTCAGGTGGACCCGGGCGGCGGCGGAGAGGCCTGTGCCCTCGCCGGGGCCGAGGAGATCGAATCCCTCCCACAAAAAGACCCGGCCGCGCTCCGACTCTACATGGATGGGAGCGGTAAAGGTGGTACGGTTCCCCGCTTCGTCTGTGCTGCCTATAAAATTGATCGCCCATCCGGATACGAACAGTTCCTCCGTGTAGGTCACCGGCGGGAGGTGGATGTATACCTCGTCCTCCGGCCCAACCATTTCATCGAGCCGCGCCAGAAGGACTTCCAGGTCGCTGACGGTGTTCAGAGGGGTGTCGTCGGAGGTGAAGTGGTGGGTCATGATGCCCTCCATGGCCTGCGTCTGGTGGAGCCGGATGACGTCGCCGTTCTTCATTTGAATGGAGACGGTCAGCTCAGCCGAATGGATGCCTGTACTGGTGACCATGGGGTTCATATAGAGAATAGCGGCGCTGTTTGGGACATAGTCCGTGTCGCGGACCGCCTCGGAGCAGGTGATCTGGATCTCCGAGTCTGCTTCGGAGACCTCGCCTCTGATGCTCTCTACCAGTTCCAGGAAGGTATCGGCGGCAAAGCTCTCCGTGCCCGCCAGATTGATGTACAGCAGGACGGGGTAGCGGCGGATCTCGTACAGCGGGGCGCTGCTTTCCCTCACTCGGTCTGCGGGGGTGAAGGGGGCGTTGGCCCAGGCAATGCACAGCTGGTAGTCCACTCCCTGGTAACGGTAGATCACCTCGGTACTGTCGTTATCGTAGACCCTGGGCCGGTCGTGCAGCCAGATCCCCGCGATCAGGACCAGGGCCAGCATCGCCAGCAGGACCCCGGCGCTCTGGAGCGCCCTCCCAGGTATATACCTGGGAGGATGGGGCTGTTTCCGTTGGTTGACGCTTTTGGCGCAGCAGGGGCAGAAAGATGCTTCCTCATGCAGGGAAGCGCCGCAGTGCGGACAGCTTTTGATCAAGACTTCTCCCTCCTGTCAAAGTGCGTCCATGAGATGGACCACATCCTTGTATCGCTTCTCCGGATTCACCTGCGTACAGCGCCCGATGACCCGGCCCATCCGGCCCTCCGCCAGCATCTGGGAGGGGTGCTGGCCGGTGAGCATCACATTCATCAGCACTCCCAGGGAGTAGATGTCCGTCCGGGTGTCGGATTGGCTCAGTCCGTACTGCTCCGGGGCGGCGAAGCCGGTGGTGCCCAGGATCTGGGTGTCGGCCTCGGCCTCCAGCTTGTGGAGGCGGGCGGCGTCAAAATCGATCAGCACCGCTTCGCTTCCCCGCAGGATGACGTTATCCGGCTTGATGTCCCGGTGGACGGCGGCCAGACCGTGGAGCACCCACAGCGCGCGGCACAGCTGGATGACGATCTTCCGGGTCTCATTGGGAGAAAAAAGGGAGCCTTCCAGCAGGAAGCCAAGGGTGTCGCCCTCAATACATTCCTCCAGGACCAGATTGTCCTCCCCCTGGCTGACGGCCTCAAAAATGACCGGCAGATTCTGGCAGGAATAGCTCAGCAGCTTCCGGTATACCTCGCCGTTTCCGGTGAACCGGCGGAGGATGAAATTCTGTCCGGCGGCCCGGTGGCGCATCAGCTGCACGCTGCCCCGGGGGCTCACCTTCAAAGTCCGGACGGTCTCAAATTCTTCGTCCAGTCTCTCCGACAGCCACGTGTACATAGAGGCCGCCTCCCTTCAAAAAATTTTTCTCGATACTATGCAGCCAGCATATTGTTTTCGCATGAAAAATTTTGTAAAATAAGTATATAGTATTTCGGAGGAAAAGTAAAGGGGCGCGAACAGTGGAAACCAAATCTACCGGCGATCTGCAGCAGGAATTGATGGAGCAGCCCAATCTGAACGCTTACATCCATGACAATCAGGAAGAGTTCTCCGGCAACAGCATGCTCAGCCTGCTGTCGGAACTGTTTACCAGGAAAAACCTGTCCAAGGCGGAGGCGGCCCGGCAGGCGGGCATCAGCGAGGTGTATCTCCACCAGGTATTTTCCGGGCGGCGCAAGCCCTCCCGGGACCGGCTGCTGTGCATCTGCCTGGGGGTGGAGGCAACGCTGGACGAGGTCCAGAGGCTGCTCAAACAGGCGGGGTATGCCCCCCTTTATCCCAGGCGCAAGCGGGAGGCCATCATCGCCCACGGTGTCGTCCACCACACGCCGCTGAGGGAGATCAACGACAAGCTGTTCATCGAAAACGAGAAAACGCTGTTTTGAGGAGAGACCCGCCATGCCAGCCGCGGCCCGGCTGGCGCTCCAGACCGGCATAATATCACGGTAAAAACAGTTGAAAAGGGCGGATACGGCCCCAAAAAGCACAAGGACACAAAATGTACCTTGTGCTTGCTGCTGGAAACGCTATGAGCCGGTTGATGGTATTGATCTGTCCTCTGCCTGGTTATTCAATTTCCAGGTTTTGCACGCCATGACGAAGAATGATGTTGATCAGCTCGTTGCGCGAACGGTTTGTTTCCGCCGCGATTTTGTCCAATGCGTCAAGGGTATCTTCTCTGATCCGAACGGTAATGACCTTGTTCCCGTCCTCGCCGCGCCTCTTGATCTTCAAGGGTTCACTTTTCATATTGCCGCACCTCTCAATCTGTAATGAATTATAGCTTGACAAACAGATGCAGAATATAATACGAACAGATATCACAAGTGATATTATTTTATGTTACAGAAGGTTAGAAATGAAATACTGCTCTGAATGCGGAAACGAATTGATGGACGAAGCGGTGATTTGTCCGAAGCGCGGGTGTGCGATTGAGAGCGCGAAAAAGAAAAAGGGCTAAAAAATCGCCCTCATTATTTTTTAATAACCCGCTGAATGCGGGATAAAGAAAGGACAGATACTTATGG
The DNA here is from genome assembly GCA_949959305.1 of uncultured Oscillibacter sp. Taxonomy (GTDB): domain Bacteria; phylum Bacillota; class Clostridia; order Oscillospirales; family Oscillospiraceae; genus Oscillibacter. Next base: position 2,363 of record CATLJA010000091.1, on the reverse strand, counting down.
AAATTATTGGGTTGGTGGTTCTTGTTATAATTGCGATCGATTGGCTTGCCGCTGAAGCCATGTATGAGATCGCGGTGATGAAGGGACACCCCCAGAGGAAGTATTTTTGGTGGTGCTTCTTGATGGCAATGTTTGGCTATCCGATGGTGATTGCCCTGCCTGACCGGCGCGGCGCACAGGCACAAAGCGTCCCCAGCGCGGACGAACTTCCTGAACTGTAAGGAGGGCAGGGGCAAATGAGCGAGAGATATTCAAAGCTGTTTGCCCTGTCTGAAAATCTGTACTCTGCGGGCGCTCCTGTCGTGATTGCGGCGGGAGCGCTGCAGAAAGATAATCAGACGGGCAAGATCTTTGCACAGCTTAAAATCCGCAACATTCAAGATAAGGCAATCAAGGCGGCAACGGTGAAAATCACACCGTTTGACACAGTAGGAAAGCCCCTCGGCGGGACGGTTGACTATCAGTATTTAGACCTGTCGGCGGGGCGTGACACTGATTTTGGGCAGAAAACGCCTGTCATGCTCAAAGAGGCGGCAACGCGCTCTTTCGCTGTTTCCGTGTTGGAGGTCATATTTTCCGACAACAGTATTTGGACAGCCCCTGACGAGGCATGGGAGCCGCTTTCTGCGCCCGTCACGCCGGAAAAGGCGTTTACAGACGGCGAACTTGCGAAGCAGTACCGGGTGAAATACGGGACAGATTGTACGTGCGTTTTCAAAAAGGAAAAGGATTTGTGGCGGTGTGCTTGCGGGGCTGTCAACCACGACAGCGAAAGGAACTGCCATAGCTGCCAGAGAGAATTGGCCGCGCTTGCCGCGCTGAATGTGGAAGAACTGAAAGCAGACCGCGACAGACGGCTTGCGGCAGAGCAGAAAAAGGCGGCAGAGGAAAAAGCGGCGGCAGAGGCACAGGCAAAGAAAACAAAGAAAATTGCCATGATTGTCGCGCCGATTGTCGTTGTTGCGATTGTGGCGGCGGTAATAATCTCTGGTAATATGCAGAAAAGCACAGCGTACAACGCCGCTGTTGCACTTGCGGAGGCGGGGCAATACGATGAAGCGGTTGCCGCTTTTACTGAACTCGGAAATTATAAGGACAGCGCGGAACAAATAAACGAAATCACCTATAATCAAGCTGTTGCGCTTCTTGAATCAGGGAATTATGATGAAGCGATTTCTACCTTTACAGATCTTGGAAATTATAAAGACAGCGCCGAACAAGCTACAAACGCTGGTTTGGAAAAAGAGTATGTGTATGCAATTGCTTTGCTTGAGAAAGGACAAGAATATCACGAAGAGGCGCGGAAAATTTTTGAAATGGTGGGCGGCTACAAAGATGCAAACAAATATTTCAACTCTTTTGTTGTGCGAATGACCAGTGAGCAGAGTGACGATACCGTTTGTACATACATCTACAATGAAAACGGGGAAATATCCAGAATGAACTGCAATAATGCCGCCGCCGTAGAGTATGATTATAATGAGGCAGGAGACTTGATTAGAATGGGCAATACTACATATACATATAGCCCTGATAAGAGGACTGTGACTCAAACTTCAAAAGGTTCAGTATATCTTGATAATTACACGATTGTTAATGAATACAACGAGCAGGGCCTTTTGATAAGCTCAACGCGCAGCGGGAGTGATGCCGGAACTACTACCTGCACTTACGAATTAAATCGGGATGGCACAGTCGCGCAAAAAGCAGAAATTAGAACACAATTGCCGGGCGGCTATCAAGCGGTCACAACATATGAATACGGGAGCAACGGACTTGTAAGTAAAGAAATTAAAAGCACGACTTACAACTATGACCAAAACCACGGACATAGCCCCAGCAGTGTTCAAACATTGGACTATAGCTATGACAGTGATGGGCGGTTAATTTTAGCTGAATCTAATCATACCAGCTATACTTATTCACAATGGAGTACAGATGTAAAAGAGAGTACCTACCATTATACGCACCAATATACTTACGGTTGGGTCTATGCACCGAACGCAAAAGAATAAAACGGCGTGGGGCGGGAGCAATCCCGCCCCGCGTCATTTCTGTCAATAGGCTATACCTTTTCCGAAAGGTACAGGTTTTACGGAAAACGGAATAAGCCGAAGTGACCAGGGACAAGGAAAGTACCGGTCGAAGCAGGCAGATGTGATACCCGAAACGTAAAAAAGAAGGGGGAAACAGGTTTCCCCGTTTCCCCTCTCGTTCTTTGGCTCAGTCCAGAATTTCCATCAGCCTGCCGCAGCAGACGGGGATGGGCTCTCCGGCCTTGATATGCTCGGTGCGGTTGCAGAGATAGCAGTAGACGTCGGTGTCATAGGGGGCCAGCACGGTGGGCTGGGCCTTGACCTCCT
>CATLJA010000090.1 GCA_949959305.1 uncultured Oscillibacter sp. | reverse complement strand
CTGGACCAGCACGGCGTGGGCCGTCTGATCTCCAACGCCGCCCGCTGGGGTCGGAGCACCAACCCGAACCTGCATCTGGGCATCTGCGGCGAGCACGGCGGCGACCCCTCCAGCGTGGAGTTCTGCCACAAGATTGGCTTGGACTACGTGTCCTGTTCTCCCTTCCGTGTGCCCATCGCCCGCCTGGCGGCGGCGCAGGCGGCCATCAAGGAGGGCTGAGCCTCCGCAGAATCCCTGAGATGTGAGCCCAAAAACGCGCCGCGGAGTTTTCAGACTCCGCGGCGTGCTTTCCCTGCCGTAAAAAAAGGCGGAGGCTGTTTTCACGGCCTCCGCCTTTGCTTATAAATCCACCACAGCGGCCTCATGCCCCGTGTACGGCAGCAGCTTCCCCAGCACGTCCGCCGTTTTCAGCTTCAGGCTGCTGGTGCAGATGCAGGGGTGGCAGCTCAGGTACTCCGCCTCATACACCTCCCGCTCCACCAGCAGGCGGACCCGGTGGTCCCTGTCGTTCATCAGCCCCAGCACCGTGGCGGAGCCGGGGGTGCAGCGGAGCAGCTCCCACAGGCTCTCCTCCGGCGCGAAGGACAGCCGGGCGGAGCCGATTTGATGGGAGAGGTCCTTGGTGCGGAAGGGCTTATCCGGCCCCATGAGAAGCAGGTAGAACTGGGTTTTCTGCCGGTTGCAGAGAAAGAGGTTCTTGCAGACGGGCATGCCCAGCACCTCGCTGACGGCGGCGCACTTCTCCATAGTGTCGGCGGGATCGCCGGACACCCGATCGTAATCCATGCCCAGCCGCTCCAGCAGGGCGAAGGCGGCCTCCTCCTGGGGAAGCAGCTCCCCCTCCGGCCGGGCGTTGTGGTATAAGGGTGAAAGTTCCATGGTTCCGTCAGTCCTTTGCCAAAAGCTTTTCCCCGGCCCGGAAAATATCCCCGGCGCCGACGGTCAGAATCAAATCCCCCGGCCCGGCCAGCCGCCGGACGGCGTCCGCCGTTTTGTCCAGGGTGGAGCAGTAAACGGAGCCGGGAACCTGCCCGGCCAGGTCCGCCGAGGAGATGCCCAGGGTATTCTGCTCCCGGGCGGCGTAAATCTCCGCCAGCACCACCACGTCCGCCAGCTTCAGTTCCTCCACAAAGCGGTCGAAGAGCTTGGCGGTCCGGGAGTAGGTGTGGGGCTGGAAGGCTACGATAAGCCTCCGGTAGCCCAGACCCTTGGCGGTGGTCAGCAGGGCGTGGAGCTCGTCGGGGTGGTGGGCGTAGTCGTCGTAAATTTCCGCGCCCTGGAAAGTCCCTTTGTACTCGAACCGCCGCGCCGCGCCGGTGAAAGTGGCAAGGCCCTGCTCCACGGCTTTCCCCGGGAGGCCCAGCACATAGGCGGCGGAGGCCGCCGCCAGGGCGTTGGACACATTGTGCCGCCCATAGACCTTCAGCTCCGCGTGGGCGTAGAATTCGCCGTGAACATGGATATCAAAGACGGGGCGGCCCTTGTTCTCCCGAAGGTTCACGGCGGTGCACACCGCCCCCGGCTCCAGGCCGAAGGTGAACGCGTCCAGCCCCCGGGCCACGTCCCGGGCCCCGGCGTTGTCCGCGTTGACAACCACGCTGCCGCCGGAGGGCACCAGCTCGACAAAGCGGCGGAAGGAGCTTTTGACGTCGTCCAGGTCCCGGAAGAAGTCCAGGTGGTCCGCCTCCACATTCAGCACCACCGCCACGGTGGGGTAGAAGCTGAGGAAGCTGTTGCAGTACTCGCAGGACTCCAGAATGATGGTGTCCCCCTGGCCCACCCGGTAGCCGGAGTGCAGCAGGGGCAGGGTTCCGCCAATCATGACGGTGGGGTCCGCCTCCGCCGCCATGAAGATGTGGGTGCACATGGAGGTGGTGGTGGTTTTCCCGTGGGTCCCGGCCACGCACAGCGCGTTGGGATAGTGCCGCATGATGGCCCCCCAGGCCTGGGCCCGCTCATAAACGGGGATGCCCCGGGCCGCGGCTCCGGCGATTTCGGGGTTTCCGTCGTGGACGGCGGCGGTGCGGATGACCAAATCGCAGTCCCCCAGGTTGTCGGCGTTGTGGCCCAGTGCCACGGGAATGCCCAGGGAGCGCAGGCGCTTGACGGTATCGCTTTCGGACATGTCGGAGCCCTGAATAAGCAGCCCCTTGTCCCGCAGGACCTCCGCCAGGGGGCACATGGACACGCCCCCGATGCCCACCAGGTGGGCCCGGGTTCCGGGGACGAAGAAGTCGCTGATGGGTTTTTTATGATTCATCATGGAAAAACAGCTTCCTTTCCAGAAAACGGAACTTAAAAAAGATTGTATCCTTGCAAGCATTTTATTATAATATAGAAATCAACGAAATGCAACGGCGAAAGGGGGCAAAATTGATGGATATCCCGGAGAATGTGCGTTCCGTCCTGCGGGCCCTGGAATCGGCGGGCCACGAGGCGTGGTGCGTGGGCGGCTGCGTCCGGGACGCCCTGCTGGACGGGGGGCGGAGGCCGGAGGACTGGGACGCGGCCACCTCCGCCCGGCCGGAGGAGACCATGGCCGTGTTCGGAGGCCGGGCGGCGCCCACGGGCCTGAAGCACGGCACCGTCACCGTCAGGACGGAGGGCGGCCCTGTGGAAGTCACCACCTACCGGATTGACGGCGTGTACCGGGACCGCCGCCGCCCGGAGTCCGTCGCCTTCACCCGCTCCATTGACGAGGATTTGGCCCGCCGGGACTTCACCGTCAACGCCATGGCCTGGAACCTCCGGGGGGAGCTCCGGGACCCCTTCGGCGGGCGGGAGGACCTCAAATGCCGGATTCTCCGCTGCGTGGGGGAGCCGGACTGGCGGTTTCAGGAGGACGCCCTCCGCATTCTCCGGGGCCTCCGCTTTTCGGCGGTGCTGGGGCTGGAGATTGAGCCCGGGACGGCGGCGGCCATCCGGCGGAACCGGGAGGGGCTGAGGGCCGTTGTTGCGGAGCGGATTCAGACGGAGTTTTTCAAGCTCCTGCCGGGGAGGTGCGCGGCGGAAACGCTGCGGGAATACCCGGAGGTCTTCGGCGTGTTCTGGCCGGAGCTGCTGGACATGGCGGGCTTCAACCAGCGGAACCGCCACCACTGCTACGACGTGTGGGAGCACACCCTTCACGCCCTGGCGGCCGCGCCGGGAGACCTGGTCCTCCGCTGCACGATGCTCCTCCACGATGTGGGAAAGCCCGGCAGCTTCACCCTGGACGAAAACGGCGTGGGCCATTTTTACGGACACCCCGCCGTGAGCGGCCGCATGGCGGACGGGATGCTCCGGCGGCTGAAATGCGCCTCGGACCTCCGGGGGACGGTGGTGCGGCTGGTGGAGTGGCACGACAAAGATATCCCCCGGACGGACAAGTCGATTCGGCGGGCGCTGCGGACTCTGGGGGAGGAGGATTTGCGCCGCCTGATTCTGGTGAAGCGGGCGGACAACATGGGACAGGCCCCGGCCTTCCGGGACCGGCAGAAAGAGCTGGACAAGGCGGAGGAAATCCTGGACAGGCTCCTGGAGGAGGACGCCTGCTTTTCCTTGAAGCAGCTTGCGGTGAAGGGCGGGGACCTGCTGGCCCTGGGCCTTTCCGGTCCCGCCGTGGGGGCGGCGCTGGAGGAGCTTTTGGGCAGGGTGGTGGACGGCGCGCTGCCCAACGACCGGGACGCCCTGCTGGAGTATCTGCAAGGGATGCAGACGGCGGAAGGGGACAGCGTTTCGCCGGGCCCGGCATAAAAAGCGGCGCTGGAGGCTTCCAGCGCCGCTTTCGCGTCCTTATACGATTTCCAGCAGCTCCCGCAGGCCGGAAATCTCATAGTCCACCCGCAGGTCTTCCCGCCCGGGGTTGCCAGCCGGGTTGACCCAGCAGCAGGGAAGCCCCGCGTTGTTGGCCCCCTGCATATCCGTGGCCAGGGAGTCCCCAATCACCAGTGCGTTTTCGTCCGTCAGGCCCGGGAGCCGCCTCCGCACATAGTCGAAGTAGGCTTTGCTGGGCTTGGCGGCCCCCGCCTCCTCGGAGATGAAGGCCCCCTCAAAAAGCTCTGCGAACACGCTGCCCCGGAGGCGGCTGCGCTGGACGGAGGCCACGGCGTTGGTAATGATGTACATGCGGTGCCCCCGCCGCTTCAGCTCCCGGCAGACCTCCTCGGCGTGAGGCAGGGGATAGACCCCCTCCCCCAGGGCGGCCAGATAGTCCCGGTTGCACCCGGCGGGGTCCCGCTCCAGGCCCAGGGCCTTCAAAAAGCGGACGTAGCGCTCCAGGGTGACGAACTCCTTGCTGAGCTCCCCCCGGTCAAAGGCGGCCCACAGCTCCAGGTTGATTTCGTGGTAAATCCGGTAGACCTCCGGGGAATAGGGAATATCGCGGGCCCGGCACATGGCCTCAAAGGCCCGGGAGGAGGCCTTGGGAAAGTCAAACAGCGTATCGTCGGCGTCAAACAGAAGGTATTCGTATTTCATCATCGGCTGTAAAATCCTTTCGGCAGTTTCCATCCCTCCCACTATACCACGTCCGCCGGAAAAAGACAATCACCCATTCCCGCCTCCGGCCATACCATGAAGCGAGGGGGGAGTGTTGAGATGAAGAAGACCTTTGGCGTCATCGGCGGGGACCGCCGCCAGGCGGAGCTCAGCCGGCTGCTGGCCGGGGAGGGCCATTGCGTCTGTACTTATGGCCTGGAGCGCTGGAAGGGCGTGGGAGCGGACACGCTGGACCGTGCCGCCTCCGCCGGCGTGGTAATCCTGCCCCTGCCGCTTTGCAGGGGCGACGGCGTTTTGAACTGCGAGGAGGGCGCGGTGCCCACGGCGGACCTTTTCCGCCGCCTCCGGCCCCGGCAGCGGATTCTGGCGGGCCAGGTGCGGCCCCAGCAGCGCCGGGAGGCGGAGGCCCTGGGCCTGACGGTGGAGGATTACTTCCTCCGGGAGGAGCTGGCGGTGGCCAACGCCGCCGCCACGGCGGAGGGGGCCGTACAGACCGCCATGGAGCGGCTGGACCGGACCCTTCTGGGGCAGGAATGCCTGGTGCTGGGCTTCGGCCGCATCGGAAAGCTCCTGAGCTGCCGTCTCCACGGCCTGGGGGCCAGGGTTACGGCCACAGCCAGGCGGCCGGAGGACCTGGCCTGGATTCGGGCCTACGGCTACCGGGCTCTGGAAACCGGGAAGCTGGACGGCCGCCTGAGCGCCTTCGGCGCGGTGTTCAACACGGTTCCCTCCCCCGTCCTGGGCGGGCCGCTTCTGGCCCAGCTGCCGAAGGACTGCCTTTTGATGGATCTGGCCTCCGTCCGGGGCATCGAGTCGGCGGAGAACGGCCCGGAGGTCCTCTGGGCCCGGTCCCTGCCGGGGCGGCTGTCGCCCCTGTCCGCGGCGGAGGCCATCCGGGACGCGGTGAATTACATCCTATTGGAAGAATGAGGTGACCTGTATGCGCAAGGAACGGGTCGGTTTCGCGGTCTGCGGCTCCTTCTGCACCCATGAGAAGGTGCTGAAGGCGCTGGAGGCGCTGACGGAAATTTATGAGACGGTGATTCCCGTCGCCTCGGAGATTTCCGCCTTTACGGATACCCGCTTCGGAAGGTCCGAGGACCTGCTGGAGCGGCTGGAGGACCTGACGGGGAACGACGTGCTGCTGGATATCCCGTCGGTGGAGCCCATCGGGCCCAAGGGCCTGCTGGACGTACTGGTAATCGCCCCGGCCACGGGGAACACCATCGCCAAGCTGGCGGCGGGCATCGCGGACACGTCGGTGACCATGGCGGCCAAGTCCCACCTGCGGAACGGCCGTCCGGTGGTGCTGGCGGTGTCCAGCAACGACGGCCTGGCGGCGGGAGCGAAAAACATCGGCGAGCTGCTGGTCCGGCGGAATTACTATTTCGTGCCCTTCGGGCAGGACAACGCGGCGCAGAAGCCCAGCTCCCTGGTGGCGGATTTCGCGAAGCTTCCGGAGACGGTGGACGCCGCCCTGCGGGGCGAGCAGCTTCAGCCGATTCTGCTGCGGTGAGCGGACGGGGAGAGGCGCGGCCTCTCCCCGTTTTTGCGCGGCACATCTTGACAAGCTCCAAAGAATAAAGTATATTAGAAATATCTTAACTACTTATTCAGGAGGACGGTATGGCTTTATCCAAGAGACTGGCCCGGGTGGGCCGGGAGTGCGTGGCCTGCGGGACCTGTGAGAAGGTCTGCCCCCGGGCGGCGATCCGGGTGGCATCCGGCGTGGCGGCCCGGGTAGACGGGGCGCTGTGCGTGGGCTGCGGAAAGTGCGCCAGGGTCTGCCCGGCGGACGTGATCGCCCTTGTGGAGAGGGAGGCCGCGGTATGAAAAAGAAGTGGTGCGACTACCTCTGGATCGGGGAGCTTCTCTACTGGGTGCTGGGCCTTTGCAACATTCTGTTCGCCTGGCTGGGGATGCTGTTTTTCACCATCCCGCTGCTGGTGGCGCTGATCGGGGGAAACAAGGCCTACTGCAGCCGCTACTGCGGCCGGGGGCAGCTTCTGGGCCTTTTGGGGAAAAGGCTGTCCCGAAACGCCCCGCCGCCCAGATTTCTGCGGAGCCGCTGGTTCCGCTATGGCTTCCTGGCCTTCTTCATGATCATGTTCGGCCTGATGCTGCGGGGGACCTATATGGTTTTCACGGGAGCGCCCCTGCGGCAGACGGTGACGCTGCTGTGGGTCTTCAAGCTGCCCTGGCAGTGGGCCCGGGTGGACATGGTGGCTCCCTGGATCGCCCAGTTTGCCTTCGGCTTCTATGGGGTGATGATGACCTCCACGGTGCTGGGGCTCGTTACCATGGCGCTGTTCCGGCCCCGCTCCTGGTGCGTCTACTGCCCCATGGGCACCATGACCCAGGGCATCTGCATGCTGAAACAAAAGAAGGAGGACGGCGGCTGTGGAGGAGAAGGCCAGGAAAATTGCGGAGCTGTTGAAAATTCTCGCCAATGAGCACCGGCTGCTGATTTTATGCGCCCTGGACAAGGGGGCGCTGAGCGTGGGGAAAATTCACGGGTTTACCCCCAACATCTCCGCCTCCGCCCTGTCCCAGCATCTGAGCCAGATGCGGACGGCGGGGATTCTGGAATCGGAGAAGCAGGGGATGAACGTCATTTACCGGATTCGGGACCGGCGGGTGACGGCGCTGCTGGGGGCCGTGAAGGAGTACTACTGCGGGCCCTGAGCCTCCGGGCGGGGGAACAGAAAGGCGGACCGGCCCGAGGCCGGCCCGCTTTTTTGCCTACAGCTCCCGCATGAGATGGAAGGTCTGCATCAGCTGAACCGACCCATATCCCCACTGGTTATTGGGATACTGCATATCCGGCCGCCGGAGGCAGCCCCGGATGAGGTAGGCCCGAATCTGGTACGTTCCCATGGCCGGGTCGTTCCCTTCCCGCACGCCCCACTGAAGAAGAAGGGCGCAGGTCCCCGCCAGCACCGCCGCCGCCGCGCTGGTGCCGCTCATAAGGCCGGGGCCGTAGGGGTAAATCCCCCGCACCCCCACGCCGGGGGCCGTCAGGTCCGGGAGGACCCGTCCGTCCCAGGCGGGGCCCCGGGAGCTTTTGGCATAGAGGCTCTTGTTATTGCTGTCGTAGGCCCCGCAGCAGATCACCCCCACGGCGGAGGCGGGGCTGGTGACGGTGCAGTCCGGCGTGGCCGCCAGGAATTCCACCGTGGGGGAGACGAAGCCCGTCATGGGCAGCCACACCTGATAGCTGCCGTTGAGGAGGATGTCCCCGTGGAGCTGAATGGTCCACACCCCCGGGGTGGCCCCCAGGATGCGGATGACGGTGAGCTGCCCCCCGCTGCGCTCCACAGGGAAGTGGTATTCAATCTGCACCCGGGCCGCCTCCAGCACCAGCTTCACGTCGGCGGCGGGGCCGATCCCCGGCCTGGCGGGCACCCGGCCCACCAGTTCCCCGGAGGGGGAGCGGACGGAGACGGAGAGGCGGTCCGCCACGGTGTTCCACACGGCGACGTACACGTTTCCGGCGTTTTCTCCCACCTTCAAATCCACCGTCCCCGGCTTTTCCCCCGGCTGGAGAACGCCTCCGGTGTGGTGCCGGGCCTCCGCCTCGTTCCCTGCCGCGGCGCAGAGGCACACGCCCGCCTGGAGGGACACGCCTCCCAGATATTCTTCGAAGACGCTGGCCCCGTCGTGGCTTCCCGCGTTGGTGCCCAGGCCGATGCAGACGACCACCGGGCGGCCCAGCTCCCGGGCCCTGCGGAGGACGTACTCCACGCCCACCATGACGGCGCTGGACTCGTAGGCGTGCTCCTGGTCCGTCGGGACGCAGTAGCGCTCCCGGTAAAAGGGCCGGGCCTTTTTCAGCTTGACGGCGATGATTTCCGCGTCCGGGGCCGCGCCGGAGAAGTCCTCCGTCTGCCGCCCCGCCGCCACGGAGGCCAGGAAGGTGCCGTGGCCGTCCTCGTCCCGCTGGGGAACCACGGCGTAGGGGTCCTGGGAGGACAGGGCGGCGTCTATCTCCGCCTTGGCGTACTCCCGGCCCATAAGGA
>CATLJA010000089.1 GCA_949959305.1 uncultured Oscillibacter sp. | reverse complement strand
GGTGGCTGGAGCGCTGCAAGCGGGAGCACGAGCGGCTGAACGCCCTGCCGGATACCGTGAATCCGGGACAGCTTCTCTTTGGCATCAACCAGGGGGCCACCTTCCCGGACCTCCGCGTCTGGCACATGGACGAGATCGCCAAGCTGGACTGCGATGGCTACGCCATCGGCGGCCTGGCGGTGGGGGAGCCCACCCAGGTGATGTATGACATTATCGACGCGGTGGAGCCCCACATGCCCCGGGAAAAGCCCCGGTATCTCATGGGCGTGGGCACCCCCAGCAACATCATCGAGGGGGTGGCCCGGGGGGTGGACTTCTTCGACTGCGTCATGCCCTCCCGGAACGGGCGGCACGGAAAGCTGTTTACCTGGGAGGGGACCGTCAACATTCTCAACGCCAAGCACGCCGCGGACGACAGGCCCGTCAGTGAAAGCTGCGGCTGTCCGGTGTGCAGGCGCTTCTCCCGGGCCTACCTCCGGCATCTTTTTAAGGCGGAGGAAACCCTGGCCCTGCGGCTGGCGGTGCTGCACAACCTGTATTTTTATAATGAACTCACCGCTAAAATCCGGGAGGCCCTGGACCAGGGGCGCTTTGGGGTCTTTCGGGCGGAGTACAGCGAAAAGCTGGCGCTGCGGGTGTGAGGGCTCACATTTAAGGGATAACGCACCCAGATCCAGGCCCCGGGGATTTGCAATGGGAGGAAGGACGGATGAGGAATCCGTGGGAAGCGATATCGCTGAGCGATTATGAAAACCACATGAAGCTGGATTCCGTAATGCAGCTTCAGGCACTCAATGAGATGATGAAGGACCAGCTTGGCGCCTGCCCGGCCTCCAGGCTCATGATATTGGGCGTTGCGGGCGGAAACGGCCTGGAGCACATCCAAAAGGGCCAATTTGAAAAGGTATATGGAGTCGACGTCAACGCCGTTTACCTGGAGGCCGCCGCCGCCCGGCATCCGGATTTGGCGGGCGTGCTGGAGTGCCTGTGTGCCGATTTGACGGAGGAGCCCTGCCGGCTGCCAAAGGCGGAGCTGGTGATTGCAAATCTGCTCATTGAGTACATAGGCTGCGCATGCTTTCAACGGGTAATCCGGCAAATAAGGCCGAAGATGGTCTCCTGCGTCATCCAGATCAATGCGGAGGACGGCTGGGTATCGGATTCCCCCTACCTGCACGCGTTTGACGGACTGGAGCAGGTGCACCGCCAGATAGAGGCGGAGGCGCTGGAGAAGGCGATGCTTGAGGCCGGATACCGCAAGGGCGAAACGCTGGAGCGGGAACTGCCGAATGGGAAACGGCTTTTGCGGATGGATTTTGAACGCGCGTAGGGGATAAGAGGACCGCTCCATCCGCCTGCTGGACAAAAAAGCTCCCGGACAAAAGTCCGGGAGCTTCTCTCGTTCTCGTTAGACCGCTCTGGTAACCTTGCCGGAGCGCATGCACCGGGTACAGACATACACGTGGCGGGGGGAACCGTCCACGATCGCCTTGACACGTTTCACGTTGGGCTTCCAGGGACGGTTGGAACGCCGGTGAGAGTGAGAGACCTGAATACCAAAGGTCACGCCTTTGCCGCAATACTCGCACTTAGCCATCCATTGCACCTCCCCGCTGTCGCATAGTACGTGCGTATTTTCATAAGCACGAGTGTTATAATAACAGAATCTATCGAAAAATGCAAGAAGAATTTTCAAAAAAGCAGAAGTTTTTTTGCTGGGTTTCCCTCCCATCTTCTGCGCGGAAGGTGTTGCGGAATTGTGAGACTTCATATATAATGGAAACGAACGCGTCTTGGACGTGAAAACCAAGGACGCCCGGCTCCTGCCGGGAAAAGGAGAAAGGCCATGCGTGAACACGGTTTGAAAGTGAAGGATTTCGTATCCCTCTTTAATTTGGAAGTATTGAACCGCGGCAGCGATTTCGACAGCGCCCTGCTGACCGTCCCGGACCTGAACCGGCCGGGCCTTCAGTTCCACAGCTTTTATGACTACTTCGATCCCTGCCGTCTCCAGGTCATCGGCAAGGCGGAGGTCACTTACCTCCGGGGGCTCTCCGACGCCCAGCGCCGCAAGTGCTTTGACGACCTGTTTCTCTACGATATCCCCGCCCTGGTCATCGCCCGGAGCCTGGACTGCTTCCCGGAGTGCATCGAAAGCGCCGTGGAGCACCAGAAGACCCTTCTGCGGACCAACGAGGTGACGGTGGCCTTTACCAGCCGTACCATTGAATACCTGAACCGGGTGCTGGCTCCCTGCGTCACCCGCCACGGCGTGCTGCTGGACATCTACGGCGAAGGCGTTATGATTACCGGCGACTCCGGCGTGGGCAAGAGCGAGGCGGCCATCGAGCTGATTATGCGCGGCCACCGGCTGGTGGCCGACGACGCGGTGGAGCTCCGGCGGATATCCGGCCGCCTGACGGGCTCCGCCCCGGAGGTTATCCGGAACTACATTGAGCTGCGAGGCATCGGTGTTATCAACGTGCAGCAGCTCTTTGGCGTGCGGGCCGTCAAGAATGAGGCCCAGCTGGACCTGGTGGTGAATTTCGAGCCCTGGGACAGTGAAAAGTTCTATGACCGCCTGGGCATTGAGGATCATTACATTGACATTCTGGACATTCAGGTCCCCACGCTGACCATTCCGGTGCGCCCGGGGCGGAATTTGGCCAGCATTGTGGAGGTGGCGGCCATGAACAATCGCCACCGGAAGATGGGGTACAACGCGGCCCAGGAGCTGGCCCAGAAGGTGGACGCCCGGGCGGATGGAAAGCTGTAAGGAGGCATAAGCATGTATATCGGCATCGACGTAGGCGGCACCAACCTGAAGGCGGGGCTTGTGGACGAGACAGGCCGTATTGTGAAGGTCGAGCGGACGCCCCTGGATTTCCAGGGGCCGGAGCGCTTCGCGCAGACCCTGGCGGAGCTGTCCAAAAACGTTATGGAGGAGAAGGTCCGCTGGGTGGGCGTGGGCCTGCCCGGCGCGGTGGACGGAGGCGACGTGCTCTTTACCACCAACATCCCCATGGAAAACGTCCCGCTGGAGCGGCTGTTCCGCCGGCACCTGGACCTTCCGCTGCTGCTGGGCAACGACGCGGACTGCGCCGCCGTAGGCGAGTTCTTTGGCGGCGCGGGGAAGGGAACCCGGGATTTTGCCGTGGTGACCCTGGGCACCGGCGTGGGCGCGGGCGTCATCGTGGACGGGAAGCTCCGGGGGGGCCTTGCCTCCAGCGAGGCGGGACACATGGTCGTCTGCCGGGATGGCGAGCCCTGCAACTGCGGCCGCAGGGGCTGCTGGGAGCGGTACGCCTCCGCCACGGGGCTGATTCAGCAGACAAAGCGGGCCATGGAGGTCCACCCGGAGAGCGCCCTCCACCGCTTCGCCGCAGAAGGGGGCGTGGAAGGCCGGACGGCCTTCCTGGCGGCGGAGGACGGGGACGAGACCGCCCTGGCCGTCTGCCGGGAGTATGTGAACTATCTGGCCAGCGGGCTGGCCAGCCTGATCAATATCCTGCGGCCCGAGGCCGTGGCCATCGGCGGCGGCGTGGCCGCCGCGCCGGAGCGGCTGCTGCTGGAGCCTCTGCGGGAGGCCGTGGCAAGGGAGAGCTTTTCCCGGCACGGAGGCCGGGTCACGAGGATTCTCCCGGCGGAGCTGGGGAACGACGCGGGCATCATCGGCGCGGCGATGCTGGGCCGGGTGATGTGAGCATTCTGAAAACGGGGAGGTCCGTGCATGGACTGGGTGACGCGGCTTGACAAGCAGATGGAGGATTACCTGCCGGATGTAAAGCTCCTGAGGGAGGAGCCTATGGCCAGGCATACCTCCTTCCGGGTAGGCGGTCCGGCGAGGCGGATGGCTTTCCCGGAAACGGGAGAGCAGCTGGTGCTGCTGCTGTCCATGGCCCGGGAATGCGGGGCCCGTCCTCTGGTGATGGGCAACGGCACGAACCTGCTGGCCCCGGACGGGGGGCTGGACCGGCTGGTGGTTGAGACCTCCGGCCTCAGCCGCTTGGGTATGGGGGCGGAGCCGGACAGCCTGACGGCGGAATCCGGCGTTTCCCTGGCCAGGCTGGCGGCTTTCGCCTGTAAGCAGGGGCTGACGGGGCTGGAATTTGCCCACGGAATTCCCGGCACGGTGGGCGGCGGCGTGTGCATGAACGCCGGGGCCTACGGCGGGGAGCTGAAGCAGGCGGCTGCCAGTGTGACGGCGCTGTTCCCGGAGGAGGGGGTAAAAACCCTTGCCGGAGAGGAGCTGGCCTTCGGCTACCGCCGGAGCTTCCTTACGGATCACCCCGAGGCGGTGGTGCTGTCTGCCGCGTTCCGGCTTTCCCCGGGAGACCCGGAGGAAATTCGGGAGACCATGCGGGACCTGATGGCCCGCCGGAAGGCCAGCCAGCCCCTGGAGCTGCCCAGCGCGGGGAGCACCTTCAAGCGGCCGGAGGGTCATTTTGCCGGGACGCTGATTGAGCGGTGCGGCCTGAAGGGGCGGACGGTGGGCGGAGCCCAGGTCAGCGAAAAGCACGCGGGCTTTATCGTTAACCGGGGCGGAGCCGCCTGCGCCGAAATCAAAGAGCTGATCCGGCAGGTGCAGGAGGCCGTTTTTGAGAAAACCGGGGTCCGGCTGGAGCCGGAGGTCAAATTTGTGGAGTAAAGGGGGAGCGTTCCATGGAAATTCTGATTATTTCCGGCATGTCCGGCGGGGGAAAGAGCAAGGCGGCGTCCTTTTTGGAGGACAGCGGTTTTTACATTGTGGACAACATGCCCGCCGCCATGATTTTAAAGTTTGCGGAGTTCTGCGCCGGGGGCGGCGGGCGGTACGCCCGGGTGGCCCTGGTGTACGACGTGCGGACGGCGGAGTCGTTCAATGAGCTGTTCGACGTGCTGGACAAATTAAAGGGCATGGAGGGCGTGTGCCGGATGCTGTTCTTGGAGGCGTCCCCCGCGGCCATCATCAAGCGCTATAAGGAAACCCGGCGGCGCCACCCCCTGGAGAAGGAGGCCGACTCCCTGGAGGAGGCCGTGGAGAAGGAGCGGGAGCTGATGCTTCCGGTGAAGGAGCGGGCGGATTTCGTCATCGACACCACCCGGCTCTCCACCGCCAAGCTGCGGCGGGAGCTGCTGCGCATCTTCAACGGAGAAGGAGAGAAGGGGGGCATGACGGTGAGCGTCACCTCCTTCGGCTTCAAGTACGGCATTCCGCTGGAGGCCGATTTGGTGCTGGATGTGCGGTTCATGCCGAATCCCTTTTACATGGAGGAGCTTCGGAATCAGACGGGGCTGGACAAGGCGGTGGCGGACTATGTCTTCGGCTTCCAGCAGACCCAGGATTTCCTCCGCAAGGTAGAGGACCTGCTGGGCTTTACCCTGCCGCTGTACGCGGAGGAGGGGAAGACCGGGCTGGTGGTCGCCGTGGGCTGCACCGGCGGGCACCACCGTTCCGTGGCCATCGCCCACGCCTTGGCGGAGTTCATCCGCGGGCAGGGCTATCAGACGGCGGAGCACCACCGGGACATGGAACGGGCCGTTTGAGCCGGAAAGGAAGCCTATGGAGTACCAGCCTTACCGCGCGCCCCGGAAGCATGGACCCCGGATTGCCGTCATCGGCGGCGGGCACGGCCTGTCCAACATGCTGCGGGGCTTGAAGGACTACACGGAAAACCTCTCCGCCATCGTCACGGTGGCGGACGACGGCGGCGGCTCCGGCGCGCTGCGCCAGGATTTGGGGATGCCTCCGCCGGGGGACATCCGGAACTGTCTGGTGGCGTTGGCCAACACAGAGCCGCTGATGAAGCAGATGATGGACTACCGCTTCCAGGAGGGAACCTTGGCGGGCCAGAGCTTCGGCAATCTTTTTCTGGCGGCGCTGAACGGCATTTCCCCCAGCTTTGACACGGCGGTCCGCCGGATGAGCGAGGTTCTGGCCATCACCGGCCGGGTGCTTCCCGTCACCACTGCCGACGTGCAGCTGGAGGCGGAGTTTGAGAACGGGGCCAGCGTGATTGGCGAGTCTAAGATTTTCCACTGCAAGAAGAAGGAGGACTGCCGGATTACCAAGGTGCGGCTGCTGCCGGAACGCCCCAAGGCACTGCCGGAGGCCGTGGCCGCCATTCTGGAGGCGGACATGATTGTCCTGGGCCCCGGGAGCCTTTACACCAGCATCATTCCAAACCTGCTGGTGGACGGCATCGTGGACGCCATCCTGAAATCCCTGGCCCTGAAGGTTTATGTGTGCAACGTCATGACCCAGGAGGGAGAGACGGAGGGCTACACCGCCTCGGACCACATCACAGCGCTGTTCCAGCACTCGGCGCCGGGGCTGTTCCACCTGTGCCTGGTAAACTCCTCACCCATTCCCCAGGACGCGGCGGAGCGCTATGCCCGGGAGGGAGCGGAGCTTCTGCGCTATGACAAGGAGCGCTGCGCCGCCCTGGGAGTGGAGCTGGTCAGCCGGCCCATCGCCATGATGCAGGACGGCTTCGTCCGTCACCATCCCGACCGGCTGGCCCAGGAATTGATTCTGCTCCACGCGGAGCGAAACGTCCGAATCGCCGGGGGACGCTACCGGATCGAGTAAGGCAGAAATACTTCACAGATATTGCGTACAAGGAGGTTTTGCGGGTGTCGTTTTCCTTTGATACGAAAAATGAGCTTTGCAGGCTTCCGGTTCAGCGGCGCTGCTGCGCCCAGGCGGAGGCTTATGGAATTCTGCTCTACTGCCACACCTTCAGCTCCTCCGAGGTCCGCATTATTACAGAAAATTCCAATTTTGCCGCCCGCCTGCCCCGCCTGTTCCAGCGGGCCTTTGACCTCCGGTTTGACCGCCAGCCGGACCTGGACGCGGGAGAGGGCGGGAAAATGGTATTCCAGATAAAGTCGCAGGAAAAGCTGGACCACATCATTGACCTGCTGGGCTACGATCCCCGCCAGAGCCTGGCCCTCCATATTAACTTCGCCATGGTGGAGGAGGAATGCTGCCGGGCTTCCTTTTTTCGGGGGTGCTTTTTTGCCGGGGGAAGCATCACGGACCCCTCCAAGCGCTATCATCTGGAGCTGACCAGCTCCCATCTCCAGGCCAGCCGGGAGCTGGAGGTGCTGCTCCGGGAGAGCGGCTATCCCCCAAAAAGCGTGGCGCGGAACGGGAGCTCCGTCACCTATTTCAAACAGAGCCGCCAGATTGAGGACTTTCTGACCCTCATCGGCGCTCCGGCGGCGGCTATGCGGATTATGTCCACAAAGGTGGAAAAGGATATCCGCAACAGCGTGAACCGGCGGATAAACTGTGACAGCGCCAACCTGGATAAGGCGGTGGAGGCCGCCCAGAGCCAGGGGGCCTCCATCCGAAAGCTGGAGGCGGCGGGGCGGCTTAAGGAGCTGCCGGACAAGCTCCAGGAGACGGCGGCTCTGCGGCTGGCCCACCCGGAGCTGAGCTTGTCGGAGCTGGCGGAGCTGTTCAACCCGCCGGTGACGAAATCCTGCCTGAACCACCGCCTGCGGAAGCTGGCGGAGCTGGCGGAGGGGCTTTGAGATTTTTTATATTGTAAAGGGGATGCAAACCATGACCGATGCGAAAACCTGGGCCCAGCGGTTCCCTATGGACCGCCCGCCCTCTATGGAGGAGCTTGATCAATACGCGGACAACCCTCTCTGGCCGGAGCTCCGGCGGTATCTGAAGGCCGCCTACGGCGCGGAGCCCCGGATGGAATACAGCCGCTGCGGCCTGGAGCCGGGGTGGAATCTGAAATTTAAAAAGGGAAGCAAATCCCTGGCCACCGTGTACCTCCGCCGGGGCTATGCAACGGCGATGGTTTCCGTTGCGCCCAAGGACGAAGCGGCGGCGGAGGGGGTGCTGCCGGCGTGTACGGAGCAGACCCGGGCGCTGTACCGGAATACGGCCTCCTCAAAAATGGGACGCTGGCTGATGCTGGATTTGACCTCTCCGGAAATTCTGGAGGACGTCAAGGCCCTGCTGGCCCTCCGGGCAAAGCCGGCGGCGCGGTAAAGATAAAAAAGAAAGGGTGAGAGGCCATGTCCTTCGTCCACCTGCATGTCCATACGGAATACAGCCTCCTGGACGGCGCGTGCCGCATCCGGGATCTGCCGAAAATTGTGAAGGAGCTGGGACAGACCGCCTGCGCCGTCACGGACCACGGGGTCATGTACGGCGCGGTGGACTTCTACCGGGCCTGCAGGGCGGAGGGGGTCAAGCCCATCATCGGCTGTGAGGTTTACGTCACGGCGGAGGGCCGCCGCCTCACCGACAAGGTTCACGAATTCGACTCCGAGAGCCGCCACCTGGTCCTTCTCTGCGAGAACGAGGAGGGCTACCGGAACCTCTCCTACATGGTTTCCATGGCCTGGACCGAGGGCTTTTACATCAAGCCCCGGATTGACCTGGAGCTTCTGCGGGAACACAGCCGGGGCCTGGTGGCCCTCTCCGCGTGCCTTGCGGGGGAGATTCCACGGCGGCTGCGGAACGGGGAGTATGAGAACGCCAAGCGCTACGCCCT
>CATLJA010000088.1 GCA_949959305.1 uncultured Oscillibacter sp. | reverse complement strand
CGGCTCTCGTAGGGGTAGTAGACGTCCAGGCCGTTGCCCGTCACGCCCACCACCGTACCTCCCGCCCGCAGGGCGCCCTGCGCGGCGGCGGCGTCCACGCCCCGGGCCAGGCCCGTTACCACCACCGCGCCGGAGGCCGCCAGCTCACGGCCCAGCCGCTCCGCGCTGGCGTCGCCATAGGGCGTGCTCTCCCGGGTGCCCACCACCGCGACGGCCGCCTCCTCGTCCATAGCGGGCATGCGGCCCTTGACGTAGAGCAGTACGGGCGGGTTGAAGATATTCCGAAGCCGCTGTGGATACTCCGCGTCCTGAATGGTCAAAATCCGCTGGCCCAGCCGCTGGCAGTCCGCCAAAATGCGGTCCGCGGCGGAGAGGTCCCGGTTCATCGCCAGCTCCGCCTGGGCCGGGGACACGCCCTCCGCCAGGAGCAGCTCCTCCCTGTCGGCAAAGAAGATGTCCTCCGGCGAACCGAAATGCCGCAGAAGCGCCAGGCGGGACGGGCCCTTCAAGCCCGGCAGCTCCGCCAGCCATACCCAATATTTCAGCATGTCCCGCCCCTCCTTTTACCAGGGTCCTTTATACTATTATAAATAATGCGGAATTGCAAGTACTATTTTTTAAAGTTTCCCGGCCTCCCGGCCCGCTTACAAATCGCCCCGGGCCGCCTCCCACAGCAGCACCGAGGCCGCCGAGGCGGCGTTCAGGGATTCGCAGCGGGGCTCCATGGGGATGCGTATGGTCCGCCCGCAGGCCGCCAGCACCTCCGCCGAGAGGCCCCGGCCCTCGCTGCCCACGGCGATGGCGCAGCGGCGCAGGTCCGCCTCCCGCACGTCCGCCGTGTCGTCCCGGAGGGCCGCGCCGTACAAAGGCAGGCCCGCCTCCTTCAGCAGGACCGTCAGCTCCTCCAGGGTGCAGCGGTAAATGGGGGAGCGGAAATGGACCCCCATCCCCGCCCGGAGGGTCTTGGGATTATTGAGGTCGGCGCAGCCGGGAAGCAGCACGCTCCGCGCTCCAAAGGCGTCCGCCGTCCGCAGGATGGTCCCCACATTCCCCGGGTCCTGCACGCCGTCCAGCACCAGGAGGCGGAGCCGCCCCCGGCTGTCCGGCTCCAGGCGATCCGGCAGGCCATAGCTTGGAGCCCGGCAGGAGAATACCACCCCCTGGGGCGTCTCCATGGGGCTGACGGAGCGCATGACGCTCCCGCTGACCTCCGCCGTCCGGGGAACGCGCCCCTCCAGCTCCCGGGGCAGCTCCGCGCCCGGGGTGCAGAGCAGCGCCGTGATTGACGCGCCCCACTGCGCCGCCTCCCGGAGGAGCTTGGGGCTGTCGCACAAAAATTCTCCCGTTTCCTCGCGGTAGGAACGGGAGGAGGCCAGCTTCCGCAGGTGGACGCAGAGGGGATTGCTCCTGCTGGTAATCGTCTCCATGCCGCCCCGCCTCCTTTCCAGCCTTCCCGGCATAGTGACGGAAATCCAGGCCCGCCGCCGCCGCAAACTGTAGATTCTTCCTTATCATAAAGGCATCCGCCCGGCTTGTCAAGCCGCCGGGCGGAGTTTTCACCGATTTAACGCATTTTAACGCCTGTATTCACAGCCGCCGAACGCCGCCGGGGCGGCCTTTTCCCCGCCTATCCGGCAGCTCTGGTTATGAGCGCAGGTTTTGAAGCCAGGCGGAGCGGACCTCGCCGCAGAGGTACAGGGAGCCCAGGGCGCAGACTATTCCGTCCCTTCCTGCTGCCGCCAGGGCGGCTTCCATCCCCTCCTCCACACAGGCGCAGGGCCGGGCTTCCACCCCCCGCGCCGCCAGCAGGGCGCACAGCGCCGCCGGGTCCATGGCCCGGGGACTGTCCGGGCGGAGCACAAAGACCCGCTCCGCCAGGGGGGCCAGCAGGTCCAGCATCTCCCCGGTGTCCTTATCCGCCAAAACGCCCAGGAGAAAGGTGGTCTTCCTCCCGGGAAAAAGCGTCCGCAGGCTCTCCACCGCCGCCCGCATCCCGTGGGCGTTGTGGGCGCCGTCCAGAAGGAAGACGGGGCTTTTCCCCAAAACCTCAAACCGTCCTGGCCAGCGGACCTCCGCCAGGCCCCGGCGGACCGCCTCCTCCGGTATGCTCCAGCCCTTCTCCCGCAAGATCTCCAGGGCCGCCAGCGCCAGGGCGGCATTTTCCGGCTGATAGGCTCCCGCCAGGGGGATGGTCAGATTCTCCCAGGGAGCGAAGTCAAAGGCCGCCCCCTCCAAATCCAGCCGCCGCACCGTCAGGCGGGAGAGGTCCAGCTCCCGCAGGGACGCGCCCCGCTCCCGGCAGGCCCGGCGGAAAATTTCATCCGCCTCGGGGCAGCCGCCCCGGCTGACCACGGTCCCGCCCGGCTTGATGATTCCCGCCTTGGCGGCGGCCACGTCCCGGAGAGTGGGCCCCAGGATGGCGGCGTGGTCCATGCCCATGGCGGTGAGCACCGCCAGCTCCGGGGTTTCAATAACATTGGATGCGTCCAGCGCCCCGCCCAGGCCGGTTTCCAGAACCACGACGTCACAGCGCCGCTCCAGAAAGTGGAGGAAGGCGGCGGCGGTGATGAGCTCAAATTCCGTGGGATGCTCCCCGCAGGCCAGGGCGGCGGGACGGATCCGCTCCGTCACCGCGCCAAGCTCTCCGCCGGAAATCTCCTCCCCGCCGGCCCGGATGCGCTCGCTGAAGCGCTCCAGGTGGGGCGAGGTGTTCAGCCCCACCCGATAGCCCGCCGCCTCCAGCACGGAGGCAAGGCACGCACAGACGCTGCCCTTGCCGTTGGTCCCCGCCACATGAATAAACCGCAGGCTCTTTTGAGGCTCTCCCAGGCGGCGGAGCAGCTCCCGGATGCGGTCCAGGCCGGGGGCATGGGCCTCCCAGCCGTGGGAATGGATATAGGCCGCAGCCTCCTCTCCCGTCATGCCGCCGCCCCCCTTTACAGGCCGGAGACGGCGTTCCGCTTCCGCAGCACCGCCGCCAGAGGCATGGCCAGGGAGGCCATGAGCACGGCGTTGATGATTCCCACAATGAGCCGCCAGGCAAAATCACCGAAAATCAGGGCGGGGGTATAATAGTGGAATATCACGCTGTCCAGCCAGTTCACCAGGGTGTTGCCCACGGTGGTGCAGACGGCCGCCAGGATGCAGACGGCACAGCACAGCGCCCGCCGTTCCTCCAGCCGCCGCCCCCGGCGGAGGGCCAAAGCCGCCCCCAGGCCCACCACCAGCCCCCGGAGGGCCGGAGGAATCAGGTACAGCGCCGTGGTGTAGGTAACGCCGAAGGTCAGGAGCTGCTTGAAAAACTCCCCTACCATAGCCACAATTACCGCGTCCAGCGGGCCGAAAAGCAGCGCGGCGATAACCACCGGCAGGGAGCCGAAGGAAATCCGCACGTTCCCCACCTGCACCGCCGCGTACAGCGACAAAGGCAGGTACATGGCCGCCAGCAGGGCGGCGTAGCACATCCGTTTCACATTTGTTTTGGGCATAAGAAAACCTCCTCTGAATTGCGGCAGCACGCCGCACAGAGGAAGCCCGTTCCCTGATGCGGCAGCGGGATGCGGGACACGCACTGCGGAGGGGATCCCCCCCTTCGTCCGGAAAGCAACTCCCCGTCTCTCCGGCACTTTGACACGCGCGTCCCTACTCTGCCTTTGTTCTCCCGGCCCTGGCCGGGGACGCTCCTATGATATACCATCTCCCGGCAAAATACAAGTCCCTCCGGCAAATTCCAAAAAAATTCAAGCGCCCCGGAGAAATCCGGGGCGCTCCTCAAAGTCCTGACGGGTTACTTCTCAGCGGCCTCCGCCGCGGCCTTGGCCTTTTCAGCCTGAGCCTTCTTGACAGCCTTGTATTTTTCCTTCTCCTCGGCGGTGGCCACGGGGAGGATGGCGTCTCTCGGGCAGACCTTGGTGCAGAGCTTGCAGCCCACGCACTTGCCGTAATCAATGACCGCCACGCCGTTTTCCACATGGATGGCGTCCTTTCTGCACTCCTTCTGACACAGGCCGCAGCCGATGCAGGAGGTGGAGCAGACGCTCATGGCGGCCTTGCCCTTGTCCTGGTTGGCGCAGCCCACATGGACCTTCTTGGAGACGGGGACGGAGGTAATCAGGCCGCGGGGGCACGCGCCGGCGCAGGCCATGCAGGCGGTGCACTTGTCCGGGTCCACCACGGCGGTGCCGCCCGGACCGATGGACATGGCGCCGAACTGGCAGGCCGCCACGCAGGAGCCAAAGCCCAGACAGCCGAAGGCGCACTCCAGGGGGCCGCCGGCCACCTTGGTGGCGGAGATGCAGTCCTTCACGCCCACGTAGTCATACCGCTTCTTGGCGTTCACGCCGCCGGTGCAGCGGACGAAGGCCACCTGCCGCTCCCCGGTGGGAGCCTCCATGCCCATGATTTTGGCGATGGCGGCGGCGTTCTCCGCCCCCGCGGGGGCGCAGGCGGTGACGGGAGCGTCCCCCGCCAATATGGCGGCGGCGCAGCCGCCGCAGCCGGGATAGCCGCAGCCGCCGCAGTTCGCGCCGGCCAGCAGGCCCAGGATCGCTTCCTCACGGGGGTCCTTCTTCACCTCAAAAATCTTGGAGGCCACGGCCAGGACCAGGCCGAACACCGCGCCCAGAATGCCCAGGACGGCGACGGCGGCAAAAATGTTTCCAATCATATCGCAGCGCCCTCCCTTACCAAATCTTCAGGCCGGAGAAGCCCATGAACGCCAGGGCCATGAGGCCGGCGGTGACCAGAGCGACGGGGAAGCCCTCGAAGCTCTTGGGATACTCGGCGAAAACCAGCCGCTCCCGGATGCTGGCGAACAGCACGATGGCAACCAGGAAGCCGATGCCGCCGGTAATGCCGTAGACCACGGACTCGATGAAGTTGTAGCTCTCCTGGATGTTCAGCAGGGCTACGCCCAGCACCGCGCAGTTGGTGGTAATCAGGGGCAGGTACACGCCCAGGGCCGTATACAGGGAGGGCATGGACTTCTGAAGGAACATCTCAATAAACTGCACCAGAGACGCGATGACCAGAATGAAGGCCACGGTCTGCATGTACTTCAGGTCCAGGGGTACCAGGATGAAGTTGTACACCGCCCAGGTGATGGCGGAGGCCAGGCCCATGACAAAGGTCACGGCGAAGCCCATGCCCACGGCGGTGTCCACCTTCTTGGAAACGCCCAGGAAGGGGCAGATGCCCAGGAACTGAGAGAAAATGAAGTTGTTCGCCAAAATGGCGGCCAGCGTAATCGCCAGCAGTCTTGAAATCTGATCCATTTATTTGCCCTCCTTACTCTTGGACAGCGCCCACTGCATGGCGGCGATGAGGAAGCCCAGCACCAGGAAGCCGCCCACGGGCAGAGTCAGAATGCCGATGGGGAACTGCTCCGGGATGATGCGGAAGCCCGCCAGGGTCCCCGCGCCCAGCAGCTCCCGGATGAAGCACATCGCCAGCAGAACGGCGGTGTAGCCCAGGCCCTGGAAAATGCCGTCGAAGAAGGACGCGCCGATACCGTTTTTGTAGGAGAAGGACTCCGCCCGGCCCAGGATGATGCAGTTCACCACGATCAGCGGGATGAACACGCCCAGGGAAGCGGCGATGGACTCAAAGAACGCCTGCAGCAGCAGGTCCACGCAGGTGACGAAGCCCGCGATAACCACAATGAACATGGCGATGCGGATTTTGTCGGGGACGATTTTCCGGATGGCGGAGATAACGACGTTGGCCGCCGTCAGGATGATAAGCACGGATACGCCCATGCCCAGGCCGTTCATGATGGAGGTGGTGATGGCCATGGTGGAGCACAGGCCCAGCATCTGCACCAGGACGGGGTTTTGGGTCAGAAGGCCCTCTTTCAGCTGTTTTCCGATATTCATGTGTCTGCTCCCCCTTTCTCAGCCCAGCACGCCGGCCACGGCCAGCGCGGCGTTCACGCCGTTGGTCACGCCCCGGGTGGAGACCGTCGCGCCGGAGATGGCGTCCACGTTGCCCCCCACGGTCAGGGTCCCGTCGGCGGCGCTCTTGCCCTCGAACTGGCTCAGCACGCCCACGCCGGAGGCGGTGGGCATGTTGGTCATGACCTTGGAGCCGATGCCCGCGGTCTCGGCGTTCTTGACAATGGACACGCCGGTGACGGCCCCTTCGCCGTCCACGCCCACCATCATCTCAATCTTGCCCTGGGAGCCGCTGGCAACGACCTTGATGGCGTAGCCCGCGGCCTGGCCGCCCGCCTGTACCTCATACACGGAGTCCAGCGTGACGCTGCCGGCGGCGGCGTTCATCTCGTCCGTGAGGGGCAGCGCGTCGGAGAAGGTGGTGCTGTCGGGGTCGGCCACCACGGCCTTCATGGCCGCGACGGTATTCGCCCAGTTAATCGCGTCGATTTTTTCCTCCGTAACGGCGTTGACGCCGCCCAGGGCCGCCGCCACGACCACGCAGGTCGCCAGCAGCGTCACCGTTAATTTAATAATGTACGCGGGGTCCATCTGAACCTTTTCCTTATTCGCGGTGCTCATTTCGCGGCCCCCTCCTTCTTGTCGGATTTCACAACGCCGAAGCGCACGGGCTTGGTGTACTTGTCGATGAAGGGCACAAACAGGTTCATCACCATAATGGAATAGCACACGCCCTCGTTATAGGAGCCGAAATAGCGGATCAGCACGGTAAAGAGGCCGCAGCCCACGCCGAAAATCAGCTGGCCCTTCTTGGTGATGGGGGAGGTGGCGTAGTCGGTGGCCATGAAGAACGCGCCCAGCATGAGGCCGCCGCCAAAAATGCTGTACAGCATCCAGTCCAGGCTGCTTCCGGCCTTGGGGAACAGGAAGGTCAGGACGGCCACGGTGCCGATGTAGGCGGCGGGGGTCTGCCAGTTGATGACCTTCCGCCAGACGAGGTACACGCCGCCGATAATCAGCATCAGGGCGGAAACCTCGCCCAGGGATCCGCCGATCTGGCCCAGGAACATCTCCTTTACGCCATACGTGCCGGTGAGGTTCCCGAAGCTCTCCGCCAAGGCGGCGGGGTCGGTTCCCTTCATGTAAGAAAGCGGGGTGGCGGCGGTGACGACGTCCACGTTGGATCCGATGACGGCCGCCTTGCTCACGGCGCCGGGGTCCACCCAGGTGGTCATGGACCCGGCGTAGCTGGCCAGCAGCACGGCCCGTCCCGCCAGGGCGGGGTTCACAAAGTTCTTGCCGATGCCGCCGAAGAGCTGCTTAACGATGATGATGGCGAAGCAGTCGCCGATGAGAATCATCCAGTAGGGAATCTGCACGGGGCTGACGAAGGCCAGCAGCATGCCGGTGACCACGGCGGAGAGGTCCCGCACGGACTGGGGCTTCTTCATCAGCTTGCGGTACAGCCACTCGAAGAAGACGCACCCGGCCACGGAGACCAGGGTCAGCGTCAGGGCCCGGAGGCCGAAGTTGAAGCAGGCGTAAGCCAGGGCGGGCAGCATGGCGATGATCACGTCCTTCATGATGCCCTGAGTGGTCTCGCTGCCGCGGATGTGGGGCGAGGAGGTGGCGATCAGTTTGAGATTCTTGTAGTCCGTCATTTGTTGACAACCTCCTTTTTCGCCTCGCCGGCGGCTTTCTTGGCCTCAGCGGCGGCCTTGGCCTTGGCCGCGGCGTCCTTGACCAGCTGCTTGCCGGTCTTGAACATATGGGTCAGGTGGAGCCGTGCGGGGCAGGTGTAGGCGCACGCGCCGCACTCCATGCAGTCCATGATGTGGGCCTCGTTCAGCTCGTCCACCAGGCCCTTGGAGGCATACTGGTACAGGAACAGGGGCTCCAGGTGCATGGGGCACACGCCCACGCATTTGCCGCAGCGGATGCACTGGGGATGCTCGACGGTCTGCTCCTCCTTCTCGCAGAAGGCCAGCATGCAGCCGGTGCCCTTGGCCACGGGGATGTCGGCGGTGTACTGGGCCATGCCCATCATGGGGCCGCCGGCAATGAGCTTATAGGTGCCGTCCTTCAGCCCGCCGCAGAAATCGAACAGGGCCGAGACGGGGGTGCCGATGGGGCACTCCACGTTCTTGGGCTCCACCACGCCGGAGCCGGAGACGGTCACCACCTTCTTCACCACGGGCATGCCCGTAGTGATGGCCTTGTAAATGGCGCAGGTGGTGTTGATGTTGAACACGGCGCAGCCGATGTTGCTGGGCAGTCCGCCCGGGGGCACCTGCTTGCCGGTGATGGCCTGGCAGAGCTGCTTCTCGCCGCCCTGGGGGTAGCGGCAGCGCAGGCCCTCCACCACCACGGGGGCATGCTTTTCGGCGATGGTCTTGTTCAGCTGGTCGATGCCGTTCTGCTTGTTGACCTCCACGCCGATGACGACCTTTTCCACGCCGAACATCTTGGCCAGGTAGGCTGCGCCGCCGATGATCTCCTCGGGACGCTCCAGCATGGTCCGGTGGTCTCCGGTGATGTAGGGCTCGCACTCGGCGCCGTTGATGATGACGGTGTCCACCTTGCCGATGCCGCCGGAGATCTTCACGTGGGTGGGGAAGGTCGCGCCGCCCATGCCGACGATGCCGGCATTCTTCACGATTTCCACCATCTCGTCAACGCTCAGGGCGTCGGGGCTGGCGGGGGCCTGAACCTCCTCGCTGACC
>CATLJA010000087.1 GCA_949959305.1 uncultured Oscillibacter sp. | reverse complement strand
GCCGGAACATCCTGGTGGGCTTCATGACCTGGGAGGGCTATAACTACGAGGACGCGGTCCTTCTGAACGAGCGCCTGGTCCGGGAGGACCTGTACACCTCCATCCACATTGAGGAGTTTGAGATTGACGCCCGGGACACCAAGCTGGGCCCCGAGGAAATCACCCGGGACATCCCCAACGTGGGCGAGGACGCCATGAAGGACCTGGATGAAAACGGCATCATCCGCGTGGGCGCGGAGGTCAAGGCCGGGGACATCCTGGTGGGCAAGGTCACCCCCAAGGGCGAGACGGATTTGACCGCTGAGGAGCGGCTCCTCCGGGCCATTTTCGGCGAGAAGGCCCGGGAGGTCCGGGACACCTCCCTGAAGGTCCCCCACGGCGAGAGCGGCATCGTGCTGGACACCAAGGTCTTCACCCGGGAGGGCGGCGACGAGCTGGGCCCCGGCGTGAACATGGTGGTCCGGGTCTATATCGCCCAGCGCCGCAAGATTCAGGTGGGCGACAAGATGGCCGGCCGCCACGGCAACAAGGGCGTGGTTTCCCGGGTGCTGCCCCAGGAGGATATGCCCTTCCTGCCCGACGGCACGCCGCTGGACATCGTGCTGAACCCCCTGGGCGTGCCCAGCCGTATGAACATCGGCCAGGTGCTGGAGGTCCATCTGGGCTACGCCGCCCACGCCCTGGGCTGCAAGGTGGCCACCCCCATCTTCGACGGCGCCCGGGAGGAGGATATCCAGGCCATGCTGGCCGAGGCGGGGCTGGACCCCGACGGCAAGAGCGTCCTTTACGATGGCCGCACCGGCGAGCCCTTCGACAACAAGGTCACGGTGGGCTACGTCTACTTCCTCAAGCTCCACCACCTGGTGGACGACAAGATTCACGCCCGTTCCACCGGACCCTACTCTCTTGTGACCCAGCAGCCCCTGGGCGGCAAGGCCC
This sequence comes from uncultured Oscillibacter sp., assembly GCA_949959305.1. Lineage (GTDB taxonomy): Bacteria > Bacillota > Clostridia > Oscillospirales > Oscillospiraceae > Oscillibacter. The sequence goes on along the minus strand of CATLJA010000087.1, from coordinate 7,810 downwards.
AGTTCGGCGGCCAGCGCTTCGGCGAGATGGAGGTCTGGGCCCTGGAGGCTTACGGCGCGGCCTACACCCTCCAGGAGATTCTCACCGTCAAGTCCGACGACGTGACGGGCCGCGTCCGCACCTACGAGGCCATCGTCAAGGGCCACAACGTGCCCCAGCCCGGCGTGCCCGAATCCTTCAAGGTTCTGGTGAAGGAGCTCCAGTCCCTTTGCCTGGACATCCAGGTCCTGGACGCCCAGGGCAATCCCATCGAGCTGCGGGAGGACGAGGACGCCATGGACACCTTCAACCTGGCCCGGATGGACGCGGACGACGAGCGCGGCCGCAGCGCCTATACCGAGGACCTGGCGGCGGAGTTCCAGGAGTCCGGCTATGACATCGAAGACGCCCCCGAGGACGCCGGGGCGGATATCGGCGCCGATTTTGACGACGGCGAGGACGACGAATGATGCGTTCGCGAAATAAATCCGGAGCAATGAAGGAGGAACGCGCAATATGACCGACAACAAAACCGGAGGCAATATCGCTTTCGACACCATAAAAATCGGCATGGCCTCCCCGGAGCAGATTCGAGCCTGGTCCTACGGCGAGGTGAAAAAGCCCGAGACCATCAACTACCGCACCCTGAAGCCCGAGCGGGATGGATTGTTCTGCGAGCGCATCTTCGGGCCCACCAAGGACTGGGAGTGCCACTGCGGCAAGTACAAGAAAATCCGCTACAAGGGCAAAATCTGCGACCGCTGCGGCGTGGAGGTCACCCGGGCCAAGGTCCGCCGGGAGCGGATGGGCCACATCGAGCTGGCCACCCCGGTTTCCCACATCTGGTATTTTAAGGGCATCCCCTCTCGGATGGGCCTGCTGCTGGACATCAGCCCCCGGATTCTGGAGAAGGTTTTGTACTTTGCCAGCTATATCGTCACGGACCCGGGCGAGACCCCCCTGAGCCGGAACCAGATTCTCTCCGAGAAGGAATACCGGGACTACCGGGAAAAGTACGAGGACGATTTCCAGGCCGGCATGGGCGCGGAGGCCGTGAAGCAGCTGCTCCAGGACGTGGACCTGGACCAGCTGTCCCAGCAGCTCCACACGGAGCTGAAGGGTTCCTCCGGCCAGAAGAAGGCCCGGATTGTCAAGCGCCTGGAAGTGGTGGACGCCTTCCGCCTCTCCGGGAACAAGCCGGAGTGGATGATCATCGACGTGCTGCCCGTCATTCCGCCGGAAATCCGCCCCATGGTCCAGCTGGACGGCGGACGGTTCGCCACCTCCGACCTCAACGATTTGTACCGCCGGGTCATCAACCGGAACAACCGCCTGAAAAGGCTCATCCAGCTCAACGCCCCGGACATCATCGTCCGCAATGAAAAGCGGATGCTTCAGGAGGCGGTGGACGCCCTCATCGACAATGGCCGCCGGGGCCGGGCCGTCACCGGGGCCAACAACCGGGCCCTCAAATCCCTGTCCGACCTGCTCAAGGGCAAGCAGGGCCGCTTCCGCCAGAACCTCCTGGGCAAGCGTGTGGACTACTCCGGGCGGAGCGTCATCGTCGTGGGGCCCGAGCTGAAAATCTACCAGTGCGGCGTGCCCAAGGAGATGGCCGTGGAGCTGTTCCGGCCCTTCATCATGAAGAAGCTGGTGGAGGACGGCACCGCCAACAACATCAAGTCCGCCAAGAAGATGGTGGATAAGGGCGTGACGGAGGTCTGGGACGCACTGGACGTCATCATCAAGGACCATCCCGTCATGCTGAACCGGGCCCCCACGCTGCACCGCCTGGGCATCCAAGCCTTTGAGCCGGTGCTGGTGGACGGCCGGGCGCTGAAGCTCCATCCCCTGAACTGCACGGCCTTCAACGCCGACTTTGACGGCGACCAGATGGCCATTCACGTGCCCCTCTCCGCCGAGGCCCAGGCCGAGGCCCGCATTCTGATGCTCTCCGCCAACAACCTGCTCCGCCCCCAGGACGGCGGCCCCGTCACCGTCCCCACCCAGGACATGGTGCTGGGCAGCTACTACCTGACCATGGACCGCATGGGCAGCGCCGAGAAGGGCGCGGCGGAGGTCTGGTGCGTGGACGCGGGAGACACGAACCTCACCGCCGGAGGGCCGGTGAGCGCCGACGATTTCCTGGCCGCCAACGAGGCTGTGGACGCGGAGAACAAGGCCGCGAGGAAGACCGGCGGGCCGGAAAAGCGGAAGGCGGTCTACAAGCCCCTGCGGATTTACGCCGGCGAGAACGAGGCCCTCATGGCCTATAACGAGGGCGTTATCGGCCCCCACTGCCCCATCCTGGTCCGCCGGACCTGCACCGTGGACGGGAAGGATTACACCCGCATCGTGGAAATCACCCCGGGCCGGATTCTCTTCAACCACAACATCCCCCAGGATCTGGGCTTTGTGGACCGGAGCGACCCCGCCCACGTCTGCGACTACGAGATTACCGAGACCTGCGGCAAGAAGCAGCTGGGGAAAATCGTGGACAAAACCATCAACAAGCACGGCTTCACCATGGCCGCCGAGGTGCTGGACGCCATCAAGGCCACCGGCTATAAATACTCCACCCAGGCCGCCATCACCGTCTCCATCGCCGACATGACCATCCCCCCCAAGAAGTACGAGATGGTCCGGAGCACGGAGCAGAAGGTCCTGGACATTGAGACCCAGTACAAGATGGGCTTCATGACGGACCAGGAGCGCTACCGCAACGTGGTCCAGGAGTGGGAGAAGACCACCGAGGACGTGTCCGACGCCCTTCAGAAAAACCTGGACCGCTACAACCCCATTTTCATGATGGCGGACTCCGGCGCCCGGGGCTCCATGAAGCAGATCCGCCAGCTGGCGGGCATGCGGGGCCTGATCGCCAACACCGCCGGAAAAACCATCGAAATTCCCATCAAGGCCAACTACCGGGAGGGCCTGACGGCCCTGGAGTACTTCATCTCCAGCCGCGGCGCCCGGAAGGGCCTGGCGGACACCGCCCTGCGGACCGCCGACTCCGGCTACCTGACCCGCCGCATGGTGGACGTCTCCCAGGAGGTTATCATCCGGGAGGAGGACTGCCATGTGACCCACGGCATCAAGGTCTCTGAGATCAGCGAGAACGGGCAGGTGATTGAGAAGCTGTCCGACCGCCTCCGGGGCCGGTTCCTGGTGGGCGACGTGGTGGACGCGGACAGCGGCGAGGTGCTTTTGAGCAATGCGGAAATGATGAGCGGCGCGGCGGAGGCGAAGCTGCTGGAGTCCCGGAAGTGGGTCCAGGAGAACGTCCGCCCCGGCGACCGCTGCGAGTTCGACCCCGCCGCCGGCCCGGACAAAAAGCCCACGGTGATGATCCGCACCGTCCTGACCTGCAAGGCCGCCAGCGGCGTGTGCGCCAAGTGCTACGGCATGAACCTGGCCACCTCCAGGCCCGTGGGCCCCGGCGAGGCCGTGGGCATCATCGCCGCCCAGTCCATCGGCGAGCCGGGCACCCAGCTGACCATGCGCACGTTCCACACCGGCGGTCTGGCCGGCGGCGACATCACTCAGGGCCTTCCCCGCGTGGAGGAGCTGTTTGAGGCCCGCAAGCCCAAGCGCATGGCCACCCTGGCTGAAATCGGCGGCACGGTCCGCTTTGAGGAGGCAACGAAGGGCAGTCTGCTGAACATCATCATCACCGCCCCCGACGGGGACACCCGGACCTACGCCGTGCCCCACACGGGCCTCCAGGTGAAGGACGGGGACGTGATTGAGGCGGGCCGCCAGCTGACCTACGGCGCGCTGAACCCCCACGACGTGCTCCGCATCCGGGGCGCGGACGCGGTGTACAACTACCTGATTCAGGAGGTCCTGCGGGTCTACCGCCAGCAGGGCGTGGATATCAACGACAAGCACATTGAGGTCATCGTCCGCCAGATGATGCGGAAGGTCCGCCTGGAGGACGCGGGCGACACGAGCCTGCTGGACGGCTCCATGGTGGATGTGCTGGAGCTGGAGAACGCCAACGAGGACATCCAGCGCCGGAACGCCGCCGGGGAGACGCAGGAAAACGGCGAGCCCCTCCGCCCGGCGGTGGGCACCCAGCTCCTTATGGGCATTACGAAAGCGTCCCTGGCCACGGACTCCTTCCTCTCCGCCGCCTCCTTCCAGGAGACGACGAAGGTGCTGACGGAGGCCGCCATCAAGGGCAAGAGCGACCGCCTGGCGGGCTTGAAGGAGAACGTCATCATCGGCAAGCTGATCCCCGCCGGAACGGGCCTGACGGCCTACCACAACGCGGCGGAGCGGCTGATTCCCGAGGCGGAGGCCGAGGTTAAGGAGCCGGTCGTCTTTGGAAACAGCGTCAGCGAGGCGGCGGAGAGCGCCCCCCTTTCCATTGACTGAAAAGACGCGGAGGCAGCGTAAAAAAGCGGAGGTTCCACACGGAACCTCCGCTTTTTTGTCAGCCCTTCAAAATGTCCGTGTTCCGGTACTGAATCGCCTCCGCCAGGTGGGCGGCCGTGATGTCCGCCCCGCCGTCCAAATCGGCGATGGTCCGGGCCACCCGGAGGATGCGGTCGTGGGACCGGGCCGTCAGGCCCATGCGCTGGAAGGCGTTTTTCATCAGCGCCTCTCCGGCGGCGTCCAGGCGGCAGAACTCCCCCATCTGGGCGGGAGTGATATGGGCGTTGCAGGCGGCGCCGCTTCCCGCCAGCCGCGCCGCCTGGACGGCCCGGGCCGCGTCCACCCGGGCCTTGACCTCCGCCGAGGACTCCGGCTCCTCCCGGCGGCGCATGGCCTCGTACTCCACCGGGGGCACCGTCACGTGAAGGTCAATCCGGTCCAGCAGGGGGCCGGAAATCTTCTCCACATAGCGCTCCCGCTCCCGCTGGGAACAGGCGCACCGCCGTTCCGGGTGGCCCCGCCAGCCGCAGCGGCAGGGGTTCATGGCGCACACAAGCTGAAACCGGGCGGGAAGGCGCAGGGTTCCGCCGGCCCGGGAGATGACGGCCTCCCCGTCCTCCAGGGGCTGGCGGAGGACCTCCAGCACGTCCCGGCGGAACTCCGGGAGCTCGTCCAGGAACAGAACCCCGTTGTGGGCCAGGGAGATTTCCCCGGGCCGCATGGCGGGCCCGCCGCCGGCAAGGGCGGAGGCGGAGACGGTGTGGTGGGGGCTGCGGAAGGGACGGCGGGCCAGCAGGGGATGCTTCGGGTCCGCCAGCCCCGCCGCGGACCACACGCCGGAGGCCGCCAGGGCCTCCTCCCGGCTCATGTCCGGCAGGATGGAGGGCAGGCGCTTGGCCAGCATGGACTTTCCCGCCCCGGGGGAGCCGATCATCAAAAGGTTGTGCCCCCCGGCGGCGGCGATCTCCAAAGCCCGCTTCACGTTCTCCTGGCCCATCACGTCCCGAAGGTCCAAAAGGCCCGTTTCATCCTCCGCCGGGGTCCAGGCCGGAGCGGGGGAGAGGGGCTTTTCTCCCCGGAGGTGGGCCGTCAGGGCTTCCACGTTCTCCACGCCGTAGACCGTCAGCCCCCCGGCCAGAGTCGCCTCGGCGGCGTTCTCCGCCGGGAGGAAAAGCCGGCGGATTCCCGCCCTCTCCGCCGCCAGGGCCATGGGGAGGACTCCCGCCACGCCCCGCAGGGAGCCGCCGAGGGACAGCTCCCCGATGAAGGCCGCGTCCGCCGGGGGCGCGGGGAGGTCCCCGTTTGCCGCCAGCAGCCCCACGAAAATAGGCAGGTCGTAAAGGGTCCCGGCCTTCCTCTGCCCCGCCGGGGCCAGGTTCACGGTGATGCGGCTGACGGGGAACTTGGCCCCGCAGTTCTTCACCGCCGCCCGGACCCGCTCCCGGGCCTCCCGGACGGCAGCGTCGGGCAGGCCCACCACGTCGAAGGCCGGAAGGCCCCCGGAGAGAAAGCACTCGGCGCTGACCTCGTAGCCGGAGACGCCGTTTAAGCCAAGGGAACGCACGGTGACCACCATAATTCCAACCTCCCGCATTGAAAGCGGCGGAGCGCCGCTCTTTCTGTATAAGGATATGATACCACAAATGGGGAGAAATGGGAAGCGGGGAAAAAGCCTGCCGCTTCCGGCGGCGGAAATGCTCCCCGCCTATGGATGCGGCTGAGCCCGGCGGAAAACCTGTCCGTCAAGAATCTCTGGGAAAATTTGTGCAAAAAATAACAAGGCGGCGGTTTACACCGGGAAACAGCCGTGTTATAATGAAAGAGCATGGGGTCCGGCGGGAGAGAGCTCCGGTCCCCTGTCTTGGAGAGATTGCCGTCCCCGGGCGGCAAATTTACAGGAGGTAAGTTTATGGCAAGAAAGTTTAAGTCCATGGACGGCAACAACGCGGCGGCATATGTCAGCTACGCGTTTACCGAGGTGGCGGGCATTTATCCCATCACCCCGTCTTCGCCCATGGCAGACTTGGTCGACCAGTGGGCTGCCGCCGGTCAGAAAAACATCTTCGGCACCACCGTGAAGGTCTGCGAGATGCAGTCCGAGGCCGGCGCCTCCGGCACGGTCCACGGCTCCCTGGCCACCGGCGCGATGACCACCACCTACACCGCCTCTCAGGGCCTGCTGCTGATGATCCCCAACATGTACAAGATCGCCGGCGAGCTGCTGCCCTGCGTGTTCCATGTGTCCGCCCGCACCGTGTCCAGCCACGCGCTGAACATCTTCGGCGACCACTCCGACGTGATGGCCTGCCGCCAGACCGGCTTTGCCATGCTCTGCGAGGGCAATGTCCAGGAGGTCATGGACCTGGGTCCCGTGGCGCACCTGGCCGCCATCGAGGGCCGCGTTCCCTTCGTGAACTTCTTCGACGGCTTCCGCACCTCCCACGAGATTCAGAAGGTGGCCGTGTGGGATTACGACGATTTGAAGGAAATGTGCGATATGGACGCGGTGGACGCGTTCCGCAAGCACGCCCTGAACCCCGAGCGGCCCAACATGCGGGGCTCCCACGAGAACGGCGACATCTTCTTCCAGCACCGCGAGGCATGCAACCCCTACTACGACGCTCTGCCCGGCGTGGTGGAGAAGTATATGGGCAAGATCAACGAGAAGCTGGGCACCGACTATCAGCTCTTTAACTACTACGGCGCGCCCGACGCGGACCGCGTCATCATCGCCATGGGCTCCATCTGCGACGTGGCTGAGGAAGTCATCGACTATATGAACGCTCACGGCGAGAAGGTGGGCCTCATCAAGGTCCGGCTGTACCGCCCCTGGAAGGCCGACAGGCTGCTCTCCGCCATTCCCGCCACCTGCAAGAAGATCGCCGTGCTGGACCGCACCAAGGAGCCCGGCTCCCTGGGCGAGCCCCTGTACGTGGACGTGGTCGCCTCCCTGGCCAACGCCGGGCGGACGGACGTTGCCGTCATCGGCGGCCGTTACGGCCTGGGCAGCAAGGACACCCCGCCCCGGAGCGTCTTCGCCGTCTATGAGGAGCTCAGCAAGGCCGAGCCCAAGCGCCAGTTCACCATCGGCATCGTGGACGACGTGACCAACCTGAGCCTGGAGGAGAAGCCCGCCCCCAATACCGCGGCAGAGGGCACCATCGAGTGCAAGTTCTGGGGTCTGGGCGGCGACGGCACCGTGGGCGCCAACAAGAACTCCATCAAGATCATCGGCGACCACACCGACAAGTACGTCCAGGCGTACTTCCAGTACGACTCCAAGAAGACCGGCGGCGTCACCGTCAGCCATCTGCGCTTCGGCGACCAGCCCATCCGTGCTCCTTATTATATCAACAAGGCCGACTTTGTGGCCTGCCACGTGCCCGCCTATATCGTCAAGGCCTTCCCCATGGTCCGGGACGTGAAGCCCGGCGGCACCTTCCTCATCAAC
>CATLJA010000086.1 GCA_949959305.1 uncultured Oscillibacter sp. | reverse complement strand
TGGGGATGCAGTCGGAGACGACCTTGAGCAGGGTTTTCTCAATGTCTTCCCAGGAAATCCGCAGGATCAGGGCCACCACCACCGACACGACGGCGGCGGCGAAGACGGACATGGTGGTGTCCACCTGCAAATTGATAAGGAGTACCAGGACCGCGATGATGATCACAAAGGATACGACTGCAAACAGCGCGCTTGGGGTCTTTCTCGTTTTTTCCATAGAAATTCTCCCTTCTAAATCTTCACGCTTTTTTGTAAGTAGCGTCACGCCTCCCGGCGGGGCTCCTCCAGCAGCTCCCGGCTCAAAAAGGCCAGGGCGGAGTCCATCCGCGCCGCCCGGAAGGCAAAGGACTTAAAGCGGTGCTCCGCGCCGTGAACCACCAGCAGCTCCGCCCGGTCCCCGTAAATCTCCTTATACCGGAAGGAGCACTGGACGGAGGCGGTGACGTCCTCGTCCCCGTGGACCAGGTTCACCCGCTTGGTGAACCCCGCCGCCACGGCGAAGGGATCCAGGGTCAGCGCGTCCCGGTAGAAGCCCAGGCCCACCTTCAGCCCTTCAAAATCCGCGCATCCCCGCTCCTCGATGTCGGATACGTCCACGCCGCAGAGGGTCTTGCTGTTTTTCAGGTTGTAGACCACGTCCGGCGCCGGGCACCACAGGCTCAGGGCGCAGACGTCCTCGTTCCGCAGGCCCGCCACCATGGAGGCCACGCACCCGCCCATGCTGAGGCCGTGAACCGCCACGCGGCTCTGGTCCGCAAAGTCCAGTCCCCGCACGTAGTCCAGAATGGCCTGTCCGTCCGCCACCTCTCCGGAGACGGTCATGTCCTCAAAGCGGCCGTCGCTCTCGCCGCTGCCGGCGAAATCGAAGCGCACGCTGGCGATTCCCCGCTCGCAGAGACGGCGGGACAGTTCCGTATGCACAAAGTTGATCTCGTTTCTGTCGTCGCAAAATCCATGGAACAAAATCACAAAAGGAACCTTTCCCCCGTGTCCGTCGGGAATGTGCATCATGCCGCGAAGGGTCAGCCCCCTGCTCTTGCATTCCACATATTGCTCCAAGAATTTCCCTCCTCTCCTTATACAACCGCAGTTTTCAAAATCGGGTATGCCTGTCCTCCGTCCCCCTCTCCTCTTTAATTCGATGTATGCCAAGCCGCCTGAATCAGGTCCGCTCCACGAAGCGGCGGCCCTCCAGCCGGGCGCCCAGGCGGCTGAACAACTCATTGGTAATGGATCCGGAATTCACCGCCAGCTCCTCGGCGTGAATGGCGCATTCGCCCTCCCGCCCGATGAACACGGCCTCGTCTCCGATTTGGACGTTTTCCACGCCGGTCACGTCCAGCATCAGCTGGTCCATGCAGATACGGCCGGCTCCGCGGACATACCGTCCATGCACGATGGCCCGCAGCTTCCCGCCGCTGAGGCAACGGGGAATGCCGTCGGCATACCCGATGGCGGCGGAGGCGATTTTCGTGGGGCGCTCCGCCCGGAAAATGCGTCCGTAGCTGACGGACTCTCCCGGGCCAATCTCCCGGACGGAGGTAATGCGGGCCTTGAGGGTCATGACCGGGCGCGGCTGGAGATCTTCCCGCAGATAGTCCCCCGGGTCGCTCTTGACGCCGAACATCAAAATGCCCAGCCGCGCGTAGTCATACGCGTACTCAGGATAGTTGACGGCGGCATAGCTGCTGAGGAGGTGGACCGTTCCCAGGTCCACGCCCTGTTCCCGCAGGGCGTCCACCAGGCGGCGGAAGCGCTCCGCCTGCCCCACGGAGAACTCCACATGTTCTTCCTCCGTCGTGTCCGCCACGCACAAATGGGAATATATGCCGGTCACCCGCAGGTCCCCGCTCCCGTAACAGCGGCGGATCTCCTCCACGTCCTCCGGCTGAAAGCCGATGCGGTGCATCCCGGTATCCACCGCGATGTGGGTTTTCAGCCGGACTCCATGCTCCCGCCCGTACCGCGCAAGCTGGGCGGCGTGCTCCCGGCAGGTGGCCGTTTGGGTCAAATCATACTCCGCCAGGGCCGGAAAGCTGGAGGGCGCGCTGTATCCCAAAATCAGAATCTCACTTTTGACGCCGTATTCCCGCAGGCGCACCGCCTCGTCCAGCGTGGCTGCGGCAAAGTGATCCACGCCCAGCCCCTCCAGAAACGGGGCCACCGCCTCCGCGCCGTGGCCGTAAGCGTCTGCCTTTACCACGCCCATAATGCGGCAGCCCGCAGGCAGAAGGCTCTGATACCGCCGGACATTGTGCTCCAGCGCCTCCGGGTCCAGCTCAATCCAGGCTCTGTTCATCTTCCCGCGCTCCTTTCCCGAAAAGGCCGTTCCCATCCCGCTTCTCCAGCGGGAAAGCGCCCCTTTCAGCGGATATTCTTTTGTTACTCAATATTTGTATTATAGAGCATTTCTTGCCGAAAATCAAGTTTTTTATAATTTCCATCAATAACGTGAAATTTTTTTCACGAACTTTTTCCGCAAAATTCCGCCCTTTATCCCACAGAATTGTCCGTGTTCCCCCTTTTATCCTCTAGGAATATTGCAAAATAATTTTTAAGATAGTAAATATTTCTGCTGTTTATTAAAAATTCTTCTCCACGCTGTTGAAAATTTCTGGAAGTATGTTATACTAAAAACAAACCGGCTGCCCTTTTCAAAGCAGCAGCCGAAACATCACATGAATGGAGGAAAGCGCTATGAAATACGGCCGCACGTATAATTTCTCCGCCGGTCCCGCCATGATGCCGGAGCCTGTCCTGGAGGAAATCGCCGCCGAAATGATGAACTACCGCCAAAGCGGCATGTGCGTCATGGAGATGAGCCACCGCTCCAAGGTGTTCCAGCAGATCCGGGACGAGGCGGAAGCGGACCTGCGCAAGCTGATGGGCATTCCCGGCAACTACAAGGTCCTGTTCATCCAGGGCGGCGGCACGGTCCAGTTCGCCATGGTGGCCATGAACCTGATGAAGAACGGCCTCGGGTGCTACGTGGAGACCGGCGCCTGGTCCAAAAAAGCCATCGCCGAGGCGAAAAAATACGGCGAGGTGAAGATTGTGGCCTCCTCCGCCGACAAGAACTTCTCCTACATCCCCGACTGCTCCAGCCTGGATATCCCGGAGAACGCGGACTACGTCTATATCTGCGAGAATGAAACCATCAACGGCACCACCTTCTTCCAGCTCCCCAATACCAAGGGGAAGGTCCTGGTCTCCGACCAGTCCAGCATGTTCCTCTCCCGGCCCTGCGACGTGGAAAAGTACGGCCTGATTTGGGGCGGCGTGCAGAAGAACGTGGGCCCGGCGGGCATGGCGGTGGTCATCATCCGGGAGGACCTGATCCGGGAGGACCTGCCGAAATTCGTGCCCACCTATATGAGCTACAAGACCCACGCGGACAACGACTCCCTCTACAACACCCCCAACTGCTGGGCCATCTACTGCTGCGGCAAGGTCTTCAAGTACCTGCTGGCGGGCGGCGGCCTGGAGGCGATGAACAAGCGCAACGAGGAAAAGGCCGGGATTCTCTACGACTTCCTGGACCAGTCCAAGCTCTTCACCGGGGCTGTGCGGAAGGAGGACCGCTCCCTCATGAACGTGCCCTTCGTCACCCCCAGCAAGGAGCAGGACGCCGACGTGGTGGCCGCTTCCAAGGCGGCGGGCTTCGACAACCTGAAGGGCCACAAGAGCGTGGGCGGTCTGCGGGCCTCCATCTACAACGCCATGCCCAAGGAGGGCGTGGAGGCCCTGGTGGAATTCCTGAAAAAATACGAGCAAGAGCACGCGTAAGCGTGCTCCCGCCCATCCCCCATTGGGCGTAAACCCTTGCGCTGTCGGTGCCCCTGGGGTGCATCGAGAACGAATGAAAGGGGAATTTAATATGTTAACGCGCGTATTGGTTACCGACGGAATGGACGCCTCCGCCATTGAGAAGCTGAGGAGCGGCGGTCATGAGGTTGTGGAGCAGTTCTATGAGCCCGACGCGCTGGGCCCCGCCCTGCGGGACTTCGACGCGGTCATCATCCGCTCCGCCACCAAAATCAAGGAGCCTCAGATCGACGCCGCCAGGGGCGGGCGGCTCAAGCTTATCGTCCGGGCGGGCGTGGGCATGGACAACATCGCCATCCCCTATGCCGAGGCGGCGGGCATCGCCGTGCGGAACACCCCCCGGGCCTCCTCCAACGCCGTGGCGGAGCTGGCCATGGCCCTGCTCTTCTCCTGCGCCCGGAACATCTCCATTGCCGGCCACACCATGCGGGAGAGCAAGTGGGAGAAGAAAGCCTATTCCAAGGGCTTCGAGCTGGCGGGAAAGACCGCCGGGATCATCGGCTACGGCCGGATTGGCCGGATGGTGGGCGATAAGTGCCAGGCCCTGGGGATGAACGTCCTCTCCACCGTCCACCGCAGCAAGCCGGAGGGCTGCGAGTGCGAAACCATGAAGTTTGTCTCCATGGACGAGCTGCTGTCCGGTTCCGACGTGATCATCCTCTGCGCTCCCGGCGGGGAGAAGGCCCTGGTGGACCGGGAAAGCCTCGCCAAGATGAAGGACGGCGCAGTAATCGTCAACGTCTCCCGGGGCAGCAACGTGGACGAGGCCGCCCTGCTGGAAGCCTTGAACAGCGGCAAGGTCCGGGCGGCGGGCCTGGACGTCTGGCTCAGCGAGAAGGAGCCCAACTGGGCCCTGGCCCAGCATCCGGCGGTTTCCTGCACGCCCCACATCGGCGCGGGCACCAGGGAGGCCCAGAAGCGCATCGGCACGGAGCTGGTGGATATTGTGGAGGGCTTTTCGTTCTAACCATGAGGTCAATTCACGACGTATATAAGGTTGGCCGGGGCCCCTCCAGCTCGCACACCATGGGGCCCGCGAAGGCCGCCGCCCTCTTTCGGGAGGAAACGCCCGAGGCGGATTCTTACCGCGCGGTGCTCTATGGCTCGCTGTCCAAAACCGGAAAGGGCCATGGCACGGACCGGATTTTAAAGGAGACCTTCGCGCCCCTTCCCGCGGAAATCATCTTTTCCCAGGAAACGGTGGAAAAGCACCCCAACACGATGGACCTGACCGCCCTCAAGGACGGTCAGGAGCTGTGTGCCCAGCGGGTCTACAGCATCGGCGGCGGGGACCTGGAATTCGAGGGCCGCGCCGCCCCCAAGCAGGAGGGCGATACGTATCTTGAAAACTCCTTTGCGGAGATCAAGCAGTTCTGCGAGTTCCGGTATATCAGCCTTACCGACTATGTGGAGCTGAACGAGGGCCCGGATATTTGGGAGCGCATGCTGGAAATCTGGTCCGTCATGCAGAATTCCATTCAGGAGGGTCTCGCCGCCTCCGGAGAGCTGCCCGGAGGACTCCACATTGAGCGTAAGGCCAAATCCATCCATGACCACATTCTGGTCAACAAGCACCCGGAAATCATAGAGTGCCAGCGCGTCTGCTCCTACGCCTACGCCGTGTCGGAGCAGAACGCCGACAACGGCGTTATTGTCACAGCCCCCACCTGCGGCTCCTGCGGCGTTCTGCCGGCGGTTTTGTACTATTTCAAGGATAAGCGGGGCCTCAGCGACATGGACGTCGCCCACGCCCTGGGCGTGGCGGGGCTGTTCGGCGGGCTGGCGAAGCATAACGCGTCCGTTTCCGGGGCGGAGTGCGGCTGCCAGGCGGAAGTCGGCGTGGCCTGCGCCATGGCCGCCGCCGCCCTGGGCCAGCTCTTTGGGTATTCCATCAAGCGGATCGAATACGCCGCCGAGGTGGCGCTGGAGCATCATCTGGGCCTGACCTGCGACCCCATCTGCGGCCTGGTTCAGATTCCCTGCATCGAGCGCAACGCCGTGGCGGCCATGCGGGCCATCAACTCCGCAAATCTGGCGTACTTCCTGGCGGACACCCGGCGCATCAGCTATGATATGGTCATAAAAACCATGTATGAGACCGGCATCCATTTGAACCGGAATTACCGGGAGACCTCTGAGGGAGGATTGGCCCGGCTTTATTCCCGGCGGGGACAGACCAAAAACGAGCGCTAAAGTTCAAGGAGGGAAGCAGCTTCGGCCGCTTCCCTCCTTGAACCGTATTTCGGCGCCGCTCATTCCTGCTCAATTCCATACAGGGAGTCCAGCACCAGCCAGACTTGGGAAAAGGGCCGCATGAGGTTCCAGAACCCCGCCCCCTGGAAGCCGTATTCGGCCACCAGCCGGAGCTTGGCCTCCATGCTCCGGGCGTCCTCGAACCACACCTCATGGGCGGTTCCCCCGGCGTCGGTGTAGTGAAAGAAGGGGGATTGGGCGGTCTCGTCGTACTGGATGGGCACGCCGTACTGGACGGCCAGCTCGATGGCCCGCTGGTTGGAGATGGACTGGGCGCGGGTTTCTCCCCGGATGAAAGGCAGGGGCCAGTCGTAGCCGTAATTGGGCACGCCCAGGAAGATTTTTTCCGCCGGGATTTCCGTGACGGCGTAGTCCAGCACCGCCCGGACATTGGGGAGCGGGGCGACCGCCATGGGTGGTCCGTAAGTATTACAACTATGTTGTTATAAGTAATATTCAATCCACACGCTTCCGGGCAAAGCGGAGGGCCGGAGCTTTCCGCTTTCTCACGTTTTCGTGGCCCTCAGCGTCATGACCGCCGCCTGGGCCCTGGTGCAGAACGCGCCGGGATTGCTGCCGTCGGTGATGCCCCTGTCCTTGGCCTCCTCCAGTTCCGCCGCCAGCTTGGGGCCGACGGACTGGCGGCCCATCACCGTCTGGAGCCGCTGGCCCAGCTTCAGCACCTCTGCATCGGTCAGCTTATCAATATCGAACATGTCCTCGTCCTCCTCTTTGTAGTCCGGCCTAATGTAGGCCGTGACGGTAGTTGTCTTCCGGGTCCTGCGGCAGACCATGCCGCCGTTGGATTGGCTTCCCGCCGCGCCGGGGGAGGTGTTCCCCTCGATGGCGGTGATGGTTCCAGCACCCACAGCCTCCACCACGCCGGTGTGGCCGAAGCTGTAAATCACGACGTCCCCTGGCCTGGGGTCCTTCACCACCTGCTCCGGCCGGTGGGCCTTATACCACGCCAGCAGCGCGGAACAGGACGCCGTCAGGTACGGCAGCTTCATCCCCACCTGGGCGAACAGCCACTGCACAAACGCCATGCACCAGGGATAGGCCGCCCCGGAGACCTCCCGGCCATAGTACCAGGTGTTGTACTTGACCCGGTTGGAGTTTGCCGGGGACTCCTTGGTCCCCAGCTCCCTCCGGGCGGCGGCCAGCACCTTTTCAGCTGTCATGGCCGCCTCCTCCCAGCATGCCGTCCCCGGCGCCGTCCACGGCGTCCCTGCTTACGGCCAGCAGCTTTGTGAGCCATTTCGGCACCGGAGCGCCCATAATCGCGGCGTTCTCGGACATGCTCCCGAGCTCCGTCACAATGTACCACACCAGCACCACCGGGCATACCAGGCCGGGGTACTGAACCGGCAGCGCCAGCACAGGCAGTTTTGTCAGTACAATCTCAATCAGCAAATCCGCCCCGGCAGCCACAATAACCACCACAATCATGCCGCATTTATGCCAGATGCCCTCCCGGGCCTTCCCGCTGGACCAGAGTCCTTCCTTGGCGGCGGCCATGGAGCCGGTGATGTAGTCCAGCGCCATGCACCCAATCCAGCCCACCGCCAGCCAGCCCAGCCAGCCCCACAGGCCGGTGAGCAAACCCACTGCTGCGGCAATTGCCGCCTTGATTTGGTTGATTGTCTTTTCCATTGTAAAACCTCCATAAAAAATTACGCCACCACCCGCTCATACTCATATTTGACGGTCCTGGGAGCCAGCTCGGCATAAATGAGGGTGGTCTTCGGGTCCGTGTGGCCCAGCAGGTGCTGGATGATGGTAATGTCCATTCCAGCATTCAGGGCATTACTGGCGAAAGTGTGACGCATCAAATGCGGATGGACCCGCACAGACTCCCCGGCCCGCTCTCCCACCTTTTGCAGGGCTTTTTCCACCGCCCGGGGCTTCATGGCCTCATAGGGCGCTCTGGAGCTTGCAAACAGCGCCTCCCCGCCCTTGCGCCGGGCCAAATACTCCTGAAGCATCAGCTTGGCCCGGACAGAGAAATACACTGTCCGCTCCTTGCCGCCCTTGCCCAGCACCACCACGCTCCGGCCCTGCCAGTCCACCGCGTCGACGCGGACGCCCACGGCCTCGCTGAGGCGGCAGCCAGTGGAAACCAGAAACTCCACCAGGGCTTTCTCCTTGTAGCTCCGGCAGCCGTCCCGCAGCCGCTCCAGCTGCTCCGCCGTCAGGGGCCGCCGGGCTTTGGCCCGGTCGATTTTCAAGGATTTGATTTTCCGCATGGGGTTCTTCCGTATAACATCCTCCATATCCAGCCATGAGAAGAAGGAGCGCAGGGTGTTGATATGGGTCTGAATACTGGAGTCCTTCAAGCCGCGCTCTCCAAGATACCCTATGTAGGCACGGATGTCATCCGTGGTAATTTTAGTGACGTGCTTGTCCACCTGAACAGCGAAGGCCATCAGCATTTCCCGGTAGTTTTTCAGAGTTTTGGCGGATAATCCGTCAATCTTTTTGGCCGTCAGGAAAACGTTGATCCGCTTTTTAAGATTGCTTCTCCCCCGTTGGGATTCCCGCACAATACTGTAGTCCGCTAGGATTGTTTCGATTTCCGCCTTCTTCTCAGGAATCAACCCGCAAAGCCTGTCCAGCAGTTCCTTTTTCGCGTCCATAATTGCTCCTCCCCGCTTTATCTCAGTGAACAAAGTATAGCAGATAGAGAAAATTACGTACACCTTAGTCCTCTAAGGCGGCCTTGTCCGCCCAGGAGGCGGTAGAGCTGACGGC
>CATLJA010000085.1 GCA_949959305.1 uncultured Oscillibacter sp. | reverse complement strand
CCCGGCGGCCTCCGCCAGCTCCTCCCTGCTGTAGAGGGGGTTGAAGGCCAGCTCCTGGGCCAGGGCGAAGCGGAGAAGATCGTTTTCCTCGTACAGCGCCGCCACCTCCCGGTCCAGGGAGGCGTGAAACTGGGCGTTAATCAGGGCATAGCCCCCGGCGGAGCAGGCCAGGGCCGTGATAAGGACCATGCTGCAAAAGAGCTTCCAGAACAGCTTCACGGGAAACCTCCCTCTTTATACCTCCAAGCGGTAGCCCACCTTGTACACCGCCACCAGCCGGCTCTCCAGTCCCAGCTTCTTCCGCATGCGCTGGATGTGGAGGTCCACGGTCCGGCTGTCGCCCAGGAATTCCTCTCCCCAGACCTTTTCGTAAATCCGGTCCCGGTAGAGGGCAATGTTCTTGTTCTGCAAAAAGAGCAGCAGCAAGTCGTACTCCTTGGCGGTCAGGGCCACGGGAGAGCCGCCCCTGCGCACGATATGGCTGGCGGTGTCAATCTCAATATCCGGCGGCAGGGTGAGAACCCGCCCGGTCTTTCCGCAACGGCGCAGGACGGTTTCCACCCGGGCCAGCAGCTCCATCAGCTCGAAGGGCTTGACGATGTAGTCCTCCGCCCCCAGGCGGAGGCCCTTCACCCGGTCCTCCAGCTCTCCTTTGGCGGTGAGGAAGATAACCGGCACCTCCAGGCTTTTGCAGTACTCCAGCACCTCGTATCCGTCGGCCTTGGGCAGCATGACGTCCAGCAGCGCCAAATCAAAGGGCTGGGCCTCCAGCTTGTCCGCCGCGTCCGCCCCGTCGGGAGCCCAGGCGCAGCGGTAGCCCGCCCCCTCCAGGGCGGTGCGGATGAGGTTGGCGATGGGGGCTTCGTCCTCGGCAATGAGGATTTTGTTCACGGAACTCACTTCCTTTGTCGGAATGCCTGTGGGCATAGTCTGCATCGTCCTCCCATCATTCTTGCATCATGAACCGGGGCGGGGCCCTTGGCATAGACTGTCATAGCCCCAATTGAAAGGAGGACGCCGGAAGCTTGCTTCCGGCTGCATATATGAATCAGAATATGATGCGGCAATTTTCCTCTCCCGCCGCCCGGGCCCTCCGGTCGGCAGACGCCGTCATCCCCCTGCCCAATCCCGGGGAAGGCGGCCCGGTCTATCCCGGCAATATGAACGGCGGCACGACCGACTTTGGTCAGATTCCTGTGGTTCCCCTGCCCAATCCCGGCGAGGGCGGCCCCGTCTATCCCGGGAACACCGACGGCGGCGCCGCGGCGGAGCCCGTCATCCCCCTGCCCAACCCCGGCGAGGGCGGCCCCGTCTACCCCGGCGGCAGCGGCGGAAACATGGGCTGGACCTGCCCCAGCGGGAACTGCGGCGGGATTATCATCCTGCCCGGCGTCATCGGCGGGGTGTGGCCCGGCGCGGCGCAGGTGCGCTTTTTGAACGCGGGCTACGGCTATCCCGCCTTCCGCATTTTCATCGGAAACCGCCGGTTTGTGAACCTGCTGAACTACGCCTCCGCCACCACCTACGGCCAGGTCAACGCCGGTTACCAGACGGTGACGGTGACGGGGACCGACGGCTATGTCTACATCCAGAAAACCATGCCCTTCCAGTCCAACGGAATCACCACCATCGCCATCATCAATACCGCCGGAGGACTGGACCTGATGCAGATTACCGACAGCTGCTGCCCGCCTACCAACGGGTACTCCAGCTTCCGCATCGGGAATCTGGCCTATAACAGCGGCCCGCTGGACGTGATTATGAGCGACGGCCGGGTGGTCTGGTCGGACCTGCGGTTCAAGGAGGTCGCCTCCTTCAAGCGCATCATGCCCGGCACCTATCAGTTCTTTTACGCGGATACGAACATGAACGCCATGCCCGCCAACCTGGACATCGAGACCCTGGACTCCGCCTGGCTGGGGGTCTATCCGCCCCACGAGACCTTCGGCTCGCTGTACCTGGACGTGACCAGCAACGCCATCTACAGCGTCTACCTGCTCCAGAGCGGCAGCGGCCGGAACAACATCCAGAACCTGATTTTAATGGATCGGTAAAGCGAACCGCCCGCGCCCGGAAAGGCGCGGGCGGTTTTTTCAAAACGCGAGGATTCCAAGATGCTCCAGCAGGATTTTCAGGCCCATGAGAATCAGGATCACGCCGCCCGCCAGCTCCGCCCGGGACTTGTACCGCAGGCCGAAAACGCTGCCCGCCTTGAGCCCCGCGGCGGAGAGAAGGAACGTGGTGGCACCGATGAGGGACACGGCGGAGGCGATATGCACGTCCGGCAGCAGGCCGAAGGTGACGCCCACCGCCAGCGCGTCGATGCTGGTGGCCACAGCCAGGAGGAACATAGTGCGGACGGCGAAGGAATCGTCGTGGCACTCCCCGTCTCCGGAAAGGCTTTCCTTGACCATGTTTCCGCCGATGAGGCCCAGGAGGATGAAGGCCGCCCAGTGGTCGAAGGAGACGATATAGCGCTCGAATGTGGAGCCCAGCAGAAAGCCGATGAAGGGCATCAGCGCCTGGAAGCCGCCGAACCAGGCGCCGGTGAGGAGGTAGTGCCGGGGCTTCAGCCGCCGGACGGACAGGCCCTTGCAGACGGAGACGGCGAAGGCGTCCATCGAAAGGCCGGCGGCGATAAGCAGCAGCTCGAAAAAGTTCATGGGGATGCCTCCCTGTGTATGTAGTTTTTAGATGATACCACAACCATATTCCGGATGTCAACGAATATGAGCGGGAATGGGGAATGGGGAAGCGCCTGGAAAAACCCCCTTGCAATCCCGCTTTCCGTCCTGTATAATAAATTGTCATTTTATTTAACACTGGGAGGACTTCGCCATGGCGGACGATATCAAAGCGCCGGAGCTGGAAAGCCGGAATTTTATTCACGCGTTTATCGAGGAGGATGTCGCCCCCGGGGGGCAGTTTGAGGGCATGACGGTCCACACCCGCTTTCCCCCGGAGCCCAACGGATACCTTCACATCGGCCACTGCAAGGCCCTGACCATCGACTTTGGGACCGCCGAAAAGTACGGCGGCCTCTGCAACCTCCGCATGGACGACACGAACCCCACCAAGGAGGACGAGGAGTTTGTGGAGGCCATTCAGGAGGACATCCACTGGCTGGGCTTCGACTGGGGGGACCGCTTCTTCTTCGGCTCCGACTACTTTGAGGAGGATTACCGGCAGGCGGAGGGGCTTATCAAGAAGGGCCTGGCCTACGTGTGCCAGCTGACCCCGGAGGAGTTCAAGGAGTACCGGGGCGGCGTGGGCGTGCCCGCCCGGAGTCCGTACCGGGACCGGCCCATGGAGGAGAGCCTGGACCTGTTCCGCCGGATGCGGGCCGGGGAATTTCCCGACGGGGCCATGACCCTCCGGGCCAAAATCGACCTTGCCAGCGGCAACTTCAATATGCGGGACCCGGTGCTCTACCGCATCAACCACCTGCCCCACCACCGCCACGGAACCAAGTGGTGCATTTACCCCATGTACGACTTCGCCCACCCCATCCAGGACGCGCTGGAGGGCATCACCCACAGCCTCTGCTCCCTGGAGTTTGAGGCCCACCGCCCCCTGTACAACTGGGTCGTCGAAAACTGCGACCTGCCCGCCAGGCCCCGGCAGATTGAATTTGCCCGCCTTGGCATCGACCACACGGTCATGAGCAAGCGGAAGCTCCGCCGCCTGGTGGAGGAGGGCCGGGTCTCCGGCTGGGACGATCCCCGGATGCCCACCCTCTGCGGCCTCCGCCGCCGGGGCTACACCCCCCGCTCCATCCGCAATTTCTGCGAGCGCATCGGAGTGGCAAAGTCCGCCAGCGTGGTGGAGTACGGCTTTTTGGAGCACTGCCTCCGGGAGGACCTGAACGCCGCGGCGGAGCGGGTCATGGCCGTCCTCCGGCCCGTGAAGCTTACCATTACCAATTATCCGGAGGGGAAGACGGAGACCGTCACGGTGGAGAACAACCCCGTGGACCCCGCCGCCGGGACCAGGGAGGTGCGCTTCTCCCGCACGCTTTGGGTGGAGGCGGACGACTTTCTGGAGGTCCCCGTGCCCAAGTACAAGCGCCTCTACCCCGGCGGCCCGGAGTGCCGCCTCAAGGGGGCCTACCTCATCCGCTGCACCGGCTGCGTGAAGGATGCGGCGGGGAACGTGACGGAAATCCTCTGCGAGTACGACCCGGAGAGCCGGGGCGGCGACCCCGCCGACGGCCGTAAGGTCAAGGGGGCCACCATCCACTGGGTAGACGCCGCCACCGCTGTGGACGCGGAGGTCCGGCTGTACGATAACCTCTTCTCCGACGAGAATCCCGACGCCGCCGACAAGGATTTCATCGAGTGCCTGAATCCGGATTCCCTGGAGGTGCTGACGGGCTGCAAGGTGGAAGCCTCCCTGGCGGAGGCCAAGGCCCCGGCGAATTTCCAGTTCCTGCGCCAGGGCTATTTCTGCCTGGACAGCAGGGACAGCAAGCCGGGACGCCTGGTGTTTAACCGGAGCGTCAGTTTGAAGGACAGCTTCAAGAAATAAAAAACCGGAGGACCTGTCGGGGTCCTCCGGTTTTTTGCTTAATCGCTGGTGGTGACGCTGGTGCAGGATTTCGTCACCGTCGAAACCCTCCCGGTGTGCTCCATTCCGGTGTTGTAATCCACATCGCTCTCCTCGAAGGAGGTTACGACCTCCCAGTCCTCCAGCGTGCCGGTGACGCTGACATCCACCGCCCGTCCGTCGGCGCTTTCCACCGTGGCGCTGAAAACTCCCTTTTCCTCCATGTCGGCGGTAATATCAAACTCCTCGCCGTCCACCGTCAGCATCAGCTTGCCGTCTCGCAGCTCCGCGTCTGCGTAAACGCCGGTGACCAGCACCTGGTTTCCCTGGTTGTCCTCCAGCATGATCCGGGAGCCGTCCTGCCAGATGATCCGCAGGTTTTCAAACAGCGCGCCGCTGCTGGCGGCGTTGGCGGTCACCGCCAGGGCCAGGGTCAGCATGGCCGCCATGGCCAGCACCCGCAGGGCCTTCAAGGGCCGCTTCATTGTCCGCTTCTCATTCATTTCGTTCATTTTTACAAGGACCTCCTTCTTCGCCTCGCCGGAGGCCCGGAGCCGGGAGAAGGTTTCGCAGTACAGTTTCTCGTCAATCATAGGCTTCTGCCTCCTTCAGTTTGGTTTTCAGCTGTCCCCTGGCCCGCATGAGCCAGGTCTGGACGGTGGACGCCTTGGCCCCCAGCAGCTCCCCGATTTCCTTCACGGAGCAGCCCTCGTAATAGTGGAGGTACACCGCCGCCCGGTACTTGGGGGGCAGGGCCATCACCTGCCGGAACAGCTCCGTCTGGGCGGGCTGGTCGAACACGGCGGCTTCCGCCGCCTCGTCCAAGGGGCCGGTCCGCCGCCGCCAGGGGGAGCGGAGAAGCTTTTTGCACTCGTTGGCCGCCACCCGGAGAAGCCAGCGCTTCTCGTGGTCTGCCGACTCAAAGTCCGTGGGCTCCACGTAGAGCTTCAGCAGGGCCTCCTGCATCACGTCCTCCGCGTCCGCCCGGTTTTTCAGATAGCTGTACGCCAGCCGGAATACCCTGTCGCCGTAAAGCTCCACGGCTTCCCGGAACCGCTGGTCCGTCAACGCGCCTCACCTCCTTTGCGTCTGGTCTGGAAGGGCCCTTCTGTAAGGGATATCCCTCAGGGGGCTATAATATCTCATAAAGCTGAAAATTCTCTCAAAAAAAACAGGGGACCCGTTTGGGTCCCCCGGACGGTCTTTCCGGTGCGCCAGCTTATTTCTTCGCCTGCCATTTGGAAACGCAGAGAAACTTTTTCGCCTGGCAAGGAAGAAAAGTGCCGGAATCTTGATTGCGCTTTCCTTAATTTCTTTTTCGTTATAACATGAATTTTCACCCCTTGCAACACCGGAAACCCGTTGAAAGTTCAGAATTTACGGTGATTTGTGTGGGTGCAAAAATGCCCCTGAGGGCCGCCTCACCGATAACACCGGGGGCACGGCCCAGGTAATGAACCTGGATAAAAATGAAAGTATAAATGAACAAGGTAAGGTGAAAAAAGACGAGCTGCACTGGAACGGAGACGGTTCAGCGATTCGCCCGGATGGAGCTCAGTGTGTTTTGTGAGGTGGGGATTATTGTGAGCACATTTTATGGATATGTTCGGGTCAGCGCGAAAGACCAAAATGAAGTGCGCCAGCTGACCGCCATGCGGGAATTTGGCGTTACCGAGGAAAACATCGTGATTGAAAAGCTGTCTGGAAAGGACTTTCAGCGGCCCCGGTATCAGCGGCTGGTCAGAAGCTTGCGGGCGGAGGACGTGCTGGTGGTCAAAAGCATTGACCGCCTGGGACGGAACTATGAGGAAATTCTGGAGCAGTGGACGGTCATTACCAAAAAGCGAAAGGCCGCCATTGTGGTGCTGGACATGCCGCTGCTGGACACCCGGCAGGGCCGGGACCTCACCGGGACGCTGATTTCGGACATCGTCCTTCAGCTTCTGAGCTATGTGGCACAGACAGAACGGGAGAACATCCGCCAGCGGCAGGCGGAGGGTATCGCGGCGGCGAAAGCTATGGGGGTCCGGTTCGGGCGCGGTCGGATGGAGATGCCCGAGGGCTTTGACGGCCTCGCGGCCCAGTGGAGCGAAGGGGCGATTTCGGCCCGGCAGGCCGCGCTTCGGCTGGGGATTTCACACCATACATTTCTAAAGCGCGCCAGGGAATATGCGCAGGCTTAAAATAAATGGGCAGACGGGAAAAGTGGGCACGGAAGTATACTTTCGTACCCACTTCTTTATGAGGCGCTTTGTGGTGCGCTCATAAACTTTATCGGATGCCCGGGGAAATAATTAAGCCCTTTTTTCAAAAATTTTTGACTTTGATTTTTTGGGCACGAAAGTATACCTTTGTTCCCACTCCGCCCTGGGAGGAGGGAAAAGCGGATGGGCCGAAAGCGGATGGCCGGCGCCGGAAAAGGCGGCGGGCGCACGTTCTTCACAACGCTTAAGGTCCGCCTTTACCCCTCGCCGGAGCAAGCGGCGCTGTTTGAAAAGACCTTCGGCTGCTGCCGCTACATTTGGAATCAGATGCTGGCGGATCAGGAACGGTTTTACTTGGAAACCGGAAAGTTTTTTATCCCCACTCCAGCGAAATACAAGACGGGCGCTCCCTTTTTAAAAGAGGTTGATAATCAGGCGCTGATTCAAGAGCACAATAAGCTTAATCAGGCGTTTCGCGTGTTTTTCAAGAACCCGGAGGATTTTGGGTATCCCAGATTCAAACGGAAAAAGGATGACAAGGATTCCTTCACGGCCTGCAATCATGTGTTTGCATCCGGCCCCACTATTTACGTCACGAAGGACGGCCTCCGCATGACTAAGGCCGGAATCGTCCGGGCGAAATTCCACCGCCGCCCCCAGGCATGGTGGAAGCTCAAGCGGGTCACCGTCAGCAGGACTCGAACAGGCAAGTATTACTGCTGCATTCTTTACGAGTGCCAGGCAGAAGAAAGGGAACCGCTTCTCCCGGCTCCGGAAAGGACGACGGGTCTGAAATACTCCGTCCCCCACTTTTATGTAACGGACAGCGGCGAGATGGCGGACCCGCCTCGTTGGATGAAACGGTCACAGGAAAAGCTGGCGGATATCCAGCGCAGCCTGAGCCGGATGCAGCCCGGCTCCAGGAACTATCAGGAGACGGTCCAAAAGCTGCGGCTCGTCCATGAGCATATCGCCAACCAGCGCCGCGACTTCATTCATAAAGAATCCCGGCGGATAGCCAACGCCTGGGACGCCGTATGTATGAGGGACGACCATATAGAGGACTTGGCGAAGGGCGTGAGCCTTGGCGGCGTGCTGGACTCGGGCTATGGGATGTTTCGGGAGTGCCTGCGCTATAAGCTGGAGCGGCAGGGGAAACCGCTGATTCTGATAGACCGCTATGCTCCCACCACGCGGACCTGCTCCGCCTGCGGCTTCATCCGGGAGCCTGTTCATTACAAGGAAAGCTCCTGGTCCTGTCCGAAGTGCGGCGCGCTCCATAAGCGGGAGGTTAACGCCGCGAAAAATATCAAGGCTCAGGGCTTGACGCAATATTTCCGTATGGAGAAGCAGCGCGAAAGCGCGCAGCTCTGCGGATAATACCCAGCTATGCCGGCCGGAACGCCGGTGAAAGCCCATGGTTCCGGTCAGGGGAGCGTTGAGCGAAGCACAATGTTAGAAGAGATTGCGTTTCGTTCAGCGTTTTCCGGGCCGTTAAGTGGGAAACGAGAAGGTGTGTCCGCACACCCGAAGCCCGGGAGGGCGTTCACAATATTATGGCGATGAAAAGCCGTAAGCGCCGCGGGACGCGGCTGGCGGAAGGAAGGAAGACCGCACCGCCAAATCGAAAAGGAGGAATAGCATGCTCTGCTTAAACCTGACGCCGGGAGAGTATATGACCATCGGCGAGGAGGTAGTTGTCCAGCTGGACCGCATTTCGGGTGACCGCTGCAAGCTGATGGTTCAGGCTCCCAGAGAGATTCCCGTCCTGCGGGGCGAGGTTTTGGAGCGCCGGGGCGGGGAACGTCCCTCCTGTGTGGTTGACGCGCCCCGCTGGCACCGGCAGGAGATTCCCTGGAACCGCAGCAAGGCGCAGACCCTGGCCGCCATGCGGAAGCTGCTTGGGCAGATGGACGGCGGGGACGGCAATGTGCAGACCCTGCGGCGGCAGTTGGACCATATGTTCCCGCTGGCTCAGGAAGCTGGGAGAGCAGAAGAATTCACCAAGGTTTCAGACGGCTGACGAGCCGGTTGAAATAAAACGGGCGGCGAATGTTTTGGGCAGTCCGGCCGGATGACCAGGACAGCGGCGCCTAACCCCAGCGGTGTGGAGGCAACGGAGTGCCAAAACACAAAAAATAATTTTCTAAAGGAGAATAGAATTATGCGCATCCAACACAACATCATGGCTATGAATGCCTACCGGAACTACAACACCAACACCAGCGCTCTTTC
>CATLJA010000084.1 GCA_949959305.1 uncultured Oscillibacter sp. | reverse complement strand
GCCGCCGTGGCGGCCACGCCCTTGACGAAGTCCACAAACTTCTCGTTTTTGCCGACGAAGTCGGTCTCGGCGTTGACCTCGACCACCACGCCCACGCCGTCGATGACGGCGGCGTAGGCCATGCCCTCGGCGGCGATGCGGCCGGCCTTCTTCACGGAAGCGGCCATGCCCTTCTCCCGGAGCCACTCCACGGCCTTGTCCATGTCGCCGTCGGTGGCGACCAGGGCCTTCTTGCAGTCCATCATGCCCACGCCGGTCATCTCGCGCAGGTTCTTTACGTCAGTCGCGCTGAAAGCCATAATTGCGTTCCTCCAAATCTATCGTATCGTTGTGTCTTACTCGGCGGCGGGAGCCTCGGCGGCATCCTCGGTCTGCTCGCCCTGGCGGCCCTCCAGCACGGCGTTGGCCATGATGGAGGAGATCAGCTTGATGGCCCGGATGGCGTCGTCGTTGCCGGGAATCACATAGTCGATCTCGTCGGGGTCGCAGTTGGTGTCGGCGATGGCCACCACGGGGATGCCCAGCTTGTGGGCCTCGGCGATGGCGTTGCGCTCCTTCCGGGTGTCCACGATGAAGAGGGCGCCGGGAAGCTTCCGCATCTCCTTCACGCCGCCGAGATACTTCTCAAGCTTGGCGATCTCGCCCAGGTGCTTCATGACTTCCTTCTTGGGCAGCATGTCGAAGGTGCCGTCCTCCTGCATGGCCTTGAGCTGGTTCAGCCGGTCCACCCGGGTGCGCATGGTCTTGAAGTTGGTCATCATGCCGCCCAGCCACCGGGCGTTGACGTAGTACTGGCCGCAGCGGCCCGCCTCCTCACGGATGGCGTCCTGGGCCTGCTTCTTGGTGCCCACGAACAGCAGGGACTGGCCGCTCTCGGAGAGCTGGCGGACGAAGCTGTACGCCTCCTCCAGCTTGCGGACGGTCTTCTGGAGGTCGACGATATAAATACCGTTGCGCTCCGTGTAGATGTAGGGAGCCATCTTGGGGTTCCACCGGCGGGTCTGGTGGCCGAAGTGGACGCCCGCCTCAAGCAGGGCCTTCATAGATACGACGCTGGAATTTGCCATGTTGTTTGTTCCTCCAATTTCAGTTTAGTTGGTCCTCCGGCGGCTTCATCCCCCCCGCCAATCCGGGAGAAGTTCTCCCCGGACACAGACGGAAAGTCGGCGTGCCGTGCGGAATGCTGAAATATCATACCACAGCAGTATTTCCAATGCAAGAGGATTTTAGCAAAACCCTGGAATTTCCCTCCGGTTTTTTCCCTGGAAGCCTTCTTCCCGCGGCTGAAAAGATTGACATTTTCCCTTCGGGGAAGCATAATGGAACCGAGAACGCGAAAGGAGCCCCTCCCTATGGACACCATCTATATCACCGGGCACCGCAACCCGGACACCGACTCCGTCGTCGCCGCCATGGCCTACGCCGCCCTTCAGAACGCCCTGGGCAACCGCCAGTACCAGGCCGCCCGCCTGGGCCAGGTCAGCGACGAGACCCAAATCGTCCTGGACCGCTTCGGCTTCCAGCCCCCCAGGCTTATCGACAACGTCCGCACCCAGGTCCGGGACCTGGACTACGACACGCCCCCCACCCTCTCCGCCGCCGCCACCATCAGCCGGGGCTGGCTGGCCATGCAGGGGGGCAAAATCTCCATCCTCCCCGTGGCCAACGAGGACGGCACCCTCTACGGCACTCTCTCCGCCGGGGACGTGGCCAATTACGACATCACCACCGTCCGCAACCCCCGGGTGGAGGACATTCCGGTATTCAACCTCATCTCCGTGCTGGAGGGGAAGCTCCTCCACGAGAGCGACGGCACGCCGGACCTGGTCTCCGGCGAGGTGACCATCGCCCTGCCCGCCAGCCGGGAGAACCTGCTGTTTTCCAGGCCGGACAGCGTGGTCATCTGCGGCGACCAGCCGGACATGGTCCGGCGGGCCCTGGACCTCCAGGTGAACTGCGTGATTATCTGCCAGGGAGAGGTGTCCCAGGAGCTTTTGGAGCGGGCGGGCAAGACCTGCGTCATCTCCACGCCCATCGACGCCTACCAGGCCCTGCGGCTGATTTTCCACGCCCTGCCCATCGCCCGGGTCTGCAAGAGCCGGGACCTGGTCTGCTTCCACCTGGACGATTATATCGACGACGTGCAGGACGCGGTGCTGGAAAGCCGCTTCCGGGCCTACCCCATTCTGGACGAGGAGGAAAAGGTGGTGGGCATGCTGTCCCGCTACCACCTCCTCCGCCCCCGGCGCAAGCGGGTGGTCCTGGTGGACCACAACGAAAAGTCCCAGTCCGTCATTGGCCTGGACCAGGCGGACATTCTGGAGATTATCGACCACCACCGCCTGGCGGACATCGAGACGAAAAACCCCATCCACGTCCGGAACGAGGCCGTGGGCAGCACCAACACCATCATCGCCGAGATGTACCAGGAGAAGGGCCTGATGCCCACGGCGAAAATGGCGGGGCTTATGGCGGCGGCCATCGTGTCGGACACGGTCATGTTCAAGTCCCCCACCTGCACCCAGCGGGACGTGGACATCGCCAACCGCATGGCCCGCATCGCCAGCGTAAAGCTGGAGGACCTGGGGCAGGCCATCTTCTCCGCCGCCTGCGGGGACGACAAGACCGCCGAGGCCATGCTGAAAACGGATTACAAGGAGTTCCACATCGCCGGGCACAACCTGGCGGTGAGCCAGATTACCACCATGGACTCCGGCCGGCTCTTGAAGCGGCTGGACGAGTTTTTGTCCGTCATGACCGAGACAAGGGAGAAGCGGGGCCTTCAGAGCGTGGTGCTGATGATCACCGACGTGCTGCTGGAGGGGACGCAGCTGCTGTTCGTCGGGGACGAGGAGACCATCCGCCAGGCCTTCGGCATCAGGGGGGAGGAGAACTATGCGTTCCTGCCCAAGATCATGTCCCGGAAGAAGCAGGTGATTCCCATGCTGTCGGCGCTGTGGGGGTAAGGGCATCATGGTCAAAGAAAGCGTAAAGAGAAAAATTGACCGGGCTATCAAAGATATCTGGCTTACCGATTTGTGCAGGGAGTTTGGAGAGGGCCGCTTTCTCGTGGAGGCGGACATTCAATGCAGCCTTTATTACCATTTGCGCCAACGGCTGGACAGTCTTTTCAGAGAAAACCGCCTGTATATTTGCTCGGAGTTCTATGTGCCCGGGCAGGGGCAGCGGGGGCAGTACATTGATCTTGCCATTCTAGAGATGGATATGTGCCTGCCGGGCCTCCTGCGGGAACGGAGCACGGATGCCGCCGCCGTCATTGAGCTGAAATACGGCGGCGGCGATAATTGGGTCACGTCGGATTTCCCCAAGATGAAAGGGTACATGGATGTTTTCGGACGGGACTGCCAGTATTATTTCGGCGTCATCGATCTGAGAGAAATGGCCCGGCTGAACTGGCTGGACGGAAGAAGCCGCTGGGCCAGGGGCTGCTTCACGGAGCTTAACGCGGGATTCCTGGACGGGGAGATGCTTTTCGAGGTTAATTCCTTCAATGGCTTAAGCCCTGACCTTCAGCATAAGCGAACACAATGCAATGTTATCTGGTAAGAAAAAGGAGGCCCATCCATGCCCGGCACCCCCGACTTCACCGCCCTTTTTGACGACGACATCAACCTCCGGGGCCTCTTTGACATCCTCAGCCCGGAGAACAACCTGGTCCTGGCGGACGATATGATGCTCTCCGACGCCAAGGGAATTATTCTCCGGGTCAGCGAGAGCTATGAGAAAAATTTCGGCTTCGTCCATAACTCCATCGTGGGCCGCTCCGCCTTCGATTTGGAGGCGGACGGCACCTTCTCCCCCTGCGTCACCGCCGAGGTCATCCGCCGCCGCCGGAAAATCACCGCCACCCAGACCATCAACCACACCCACAAAAACGTCATGACCGTGGGCATCCCCCTGTTCGACAGCGGCGGCGAGCTGAAATTCGCCGTCTGCTTCAACACGGTGTCCATGGAGCAGATCAACGCCATCCAGCGGAACTACCGCCACCTTCAGGACTCCCTCCAGCAGTACACCCAGGAGATTGCCGAGCTGCGCACCCGGGCCACCTCCACCAGCCTGATTTTCAAAAGCGCCTCCATGCAGCGGCTTTGGACCCTGATGCAGAACACCGCCAACACGAAGGCCAACATCCTTATCACCGGGGAGACCGGCGTGGGCAAAAGCGCCGTAGCCAAGGCCATCCACGCCATGAGCAGCCGGGCCGACGGGCCCTTCATCGAGGTCAACTGCGCCGTGCTCCACGAAAACCTCATCGAGTCGGAGCTCTTCGGCTATGAGAAGGGGGCCTTCACCGGCGCGGCCAGCGGCGGCAAAATCGGCAAAATCGAGCTGGCCAACAACGGCACCCTCTTCCTGGACGAAATCGGCGAGCTGCCCCCCCACATCCAGTCCAAGCTCCTCCAGCTGATTCAGGAGAAGACCATCGAGCGCCTCTCCGGCAACAAGCGCATTGAGCTGGATTTCCGCCTTCTGGTGGCCACGAACCGGAATTTGGAGGAGGCGGTCCAGCGGGGGCTGTTCCGCTCCGACCTCTTTTACCGGCTGAACGTCATCCGCATCCACATTCCGCCCCTGCGCCAGCGGCGGGAGGACGTGCTCCCCCTGGCGCACCAGTTTCTGGCCCGGTTCTGCGGGGAGTACGAGAAAAACCTCACCTTCAGCCCCCGGCTTCTGGCCTTTCTGGAGCGGTACGACTGGCCGGGAAACGTCCGCCAGCTTGAAAACCTGGTGGAGCGCCTGGCCATCACCGTCCAGGACCCCATTATTGACCTGGGACACCTCCCCCCGGAGTACGCCGCCGGCTCCGCCGCCCCCGCGCCGGCCAGGGAGGGGACCCTGGCGGAGCGGATGGACGCTTACGAGGGACAGATTATCCGGGAGTCCTACCGCCGCTGGGGCACCACCGTGGCCGTGGCCAAGGAGCTGGGCATCTCCCAGGCCACGGCGGCCCGGAAGGTGGCCAAGTACGTGAAATGATGAAACGGGCCCGCCCGACAGGAGACGACTATGAGCCTCGTCCAGCTGAAAACCGAACTGCGCCAGGAGCTGAAGCTGACCCCCCGGCTGATGCAGTCCATGGAGGTTTTGCAGATGACCTCCCAGGAGCTTTTGGAATACCTCTCCCGCCAGGCGGAGGAGAACCCCCTGCTGGACCAGTCCGACCCGCCGGAGCGGGCCTATGAGGAGCTGCGCCGCCAGGCCGGGTGGATTGACGGCGGCGTCCGGGACCGGGCCACCTTCATCCACGGCGGGGAGGCCCCGGAGGCCGGGGCCCTGGACGGCGGGCTGGAGAGCCTGGCCGCCTTCCTCCGGGACCAGATTCACCGCCTCCGGCTGCCCAGGCCCCTGGCGGCCCTGTGCGGCTACCTGGCGGAGCTGGTGGACGGGGACGGCTACCTTGCCCAGGAGGACCTGGACGGCCTGGCCGCCCTGCACATCCCCCAAAAGCTGACGGACCAGGCCCTGGACGCGCTCCAGAGCCTGGACCCTCCCGGCGTGGGGGCCCGGTCCCTCTCCGAGTGCCTGCTGCTCCAGCTCAGCCGCCGGGGCGGCGCGGACCCGGCGGCCATGGACATCGCCGCCCGCTTCCTCCCGGAGCTGGGGCGGAGGCACTACGCCGCCATCGCCCAGAAGCTGGGAATCCCGGTGGAGGCCGTCCGGGAGGCGGAGGCGGTCATCGCCTCTCTGGAGCCCCGCCCGGGCCGGGCCTTTCAGGGCGCGGAGCCCACGGCCTACGTCCGGCCCGACGTGTTCGTGGCGGAGCTGGAGGGGGAGTGGAAGGTGGTTTTGAACGAGTACTACCTTCCCCGGGTCTCCGTCAACGACTACTACCTCCGCCTTTTGAAAAGCTGCGGCGAGAAGGAGACGAAAGACTACCTCCGCCAGAAGCTCCGCCAGGCGCGGTGGCTGCTGGACAGCCTGGAGCGCCGGGGAAGCACCCTGCGCCGCTGCGCGGAGGCGGTGCTGGAGGCGCAGGCGCCCTTCTTCACCGGGAGAAGCGCCGTCCTGGCCCCCATGAGCCTCTCCGCCCTGGCGGAGCGGCTGGAGCTCCACCCCTCCACGGTCTCCCGGGCCGTCCGGGGGAAGTACCTCCAGTGCCGCCAGGGTACATATCCCCTCCGCTATTTTTGCAGCCTCCCCGTCAGCGGCGGCGTCTCCCGCCAGGCGGCCAAGCAGGCCCTTCTCTCCCTCATCCGGGAGGAGGACCGCCGCCGGCCCTACAGCGACCAGGAGCTCTGCCGCCTCCTGGGGGAGCGGGGAATCCCCCTGGCCCGGCGGACGGTGACCAAGTACCGCCTGGAGCTGGGCCTGGGCTCCTCGGCGGCCCGGCGGAGGTAGGGCGGGGCGGAAAGCCCCGCCCGCGGGATTATTTCAGGGAAAGACCCCCGCGCCATACGGCGCGGGGGTCTTCTCAAATCAGGCTGCGCTCCACGGAGAGTCCGGCGGGGCCCGCCCGCCGGAGGGGAGATGGGGATTATCTTATAGAAAGGAAATAGAAATAATGTGTGTGTGTGGGAGTTCCCCTCCGGTTGGGCGTTCCGCCGGAAACATATAAGCGGTGCCGAGCTCAAGTCTCAGCACCGCGTGTAAGCATGCGAGCGCACAGCCTGAAAACCCGATTCCCGGTCTGCTATCCGCCCTTGCAAAAGAGAGGAGAAATGGGTATAATAGGCGTGTGGTGCAGTCAAACTGCTGTGCTGAGTGGGGTTGCACTCGTACAGGGCCGCTGGGTGCCCTTACACCTGGCGGCCTGCCGCATTCTATGTTTCCACTTCTGATTTTAGCGTATGCCGCCTGAAAATGCAAGTGCTATTTCAACTTTTGCCGAAAAAGGGCCCCGCCGTTTCAAGCGGCAGGGCCTTCCTCACTTATGGTACCTGGTCCCTGCGTTGATCTGATACGCCCGGTAAATCTGCTCCAGCAGCATCACCCGCGCCAGGTGGTGGGGAAAGGTCATGGGGGACATGGAGAGCGTTGTCCACGCCTCCGCTTTGAGGGACTCGTGAAGGCCGAAGGAGCCGCCGATTAAAAACACCAGCCGCTTTTCCAGCCCGCCCTCCGCCCCAAGGGCCCAGGCGGCCATGGTCCGGGCCAGCTCCTCGCTGGAGCGGAGCCGCCCCTCCACGCACAGGGCGGCGACCCGGGAGGAGGGCGGCAGCTTCCGGCGGACGGCCTCCGCCTCCTTCGCCAGGGCCGCGCCGATTTGGGCGGGGGAGGGGTTTTCCGAAAGACGCTCCTCCGGCAGCTCGATAATCTCCAGCTTGCAGTACCGGCTGAGGCGCTTGGCGTACTCCGCCGCCGCTTCGGCGTAAAATTTCTCCTTCAGCTTCCCGACGCAGAGCAGGGTGATTCGCTGCATGCCGCGCCTCCTCTCAGCACATAGGCCCCGCTGAGGCAGTCCCGGGGGGCGGCGGAGAGGCGGGGGCTGAGGCCCGCGGCGCGCAGGGCCGCCTCCACCGCCCGGAGGGCCATGGCGGGGGTGTTGTTTTCCCGGCTCAGGTGGGCCAGGACGATTTCCCGGGCCCCGGCCCGTGCCAGGGCGACGGCAAAGGCGGCGGCGTCCTCGTTGCGCAGGTGCCCGGCGGGGCCCAGGATGCGCTCTTTCAGATAATAGGGGTAGGGGCCGCTGCGGAGGGTCTCCACGTCGTGGTTGGCCTCCAGCACCGCCAGGGCCACGCCGGGGAGGACGGCCTCCGCCTCCGCCGTCACCACGCCGCTGTCCGTCAGCAGGCCGACGCCCCCGTCGGGCGTGTCGAAGCGGTAGCCCCGGGAGCCGGGGGCGTCGTGGGAGGTGGGGAAGGCCGTGACGGCGCAGTCCTTGATGAAAAAGGCTCCCTCCGCCTCCCGCAGGCGGCCCTCCAGGTGCGTCATGCGGCGCAGAAGGTCCCGGCCCGCCCCGGCGGAGGCGTAGACGGGGCAGTCCGTGCGCTTCAAAAGGGTCTGGAGGCCGGAAATATGGTCGCTGTGGGTATGGGTAACCAGCACCGCGTCTAAATCCCGGAGCCTCAGGCCCAGCGCCTCCAGCCCCTGGGCAATCCGGCGGCAGGAGACGCCCGCGTCCACCAGGATGTGCCCCCCCTCCCAGGAAAGCGCCAGCGCGTTCCCGGAGGAGCCGCTGGCCAGGGTATGTACCGTCGTCAAAGCGCGGAACCTCCTTTGCCCCTCAGCGCGTCGCTGAATTCCTTCAAATCCGCCTTGACCTCCTGGGGGAGGCTGTTGAAATCCATGTCCCGCAGGGCTCCCTCCAGGGCGTAGAGGTGGACCAGGCAGACGTTGGGGTACAGGACTTTCAGGCGGAAAAACGCCTCCTTGGCCCCGGCCTGCTCCAGCTCTTGAGGCGTGCGGACGCCCGCGGCCGCCAGCTTCCGGGCCATTTCCGCCCCGATGTTCTTCATAGAAGTCAAATCCGCCATGCCCTTCCTCCCAAGCGCGCTCAAAATGCTTGAAATGCTCAAAACCGGGAGACGGAAGAAAGCTCCCGTCTCCCGGAAAATTTCCGGCGTCAGCCAAGGCTGAGGCGCTGGCGCTCGTCCGTCTCCTCCACGGCCCGGATGCCGGCCCCCAGGCCCCGGAGCTTTTCCACCAGGTTCTCATAGCCCCGCTCAATGTAATGAACGCAGGAAATCTCGCTCTGGCCCTTGGCGGCCAGGGCGGCGATGACCAGAGCGGCCCCCGCCCGGAGGTCCGGCGCCTGGATGGGCGCGCCCACCAGGTGGTCCACGCCCTCCACCACGGCGGTCTTGTCGTCCACCTGGATGTTCGCCCCCATGCGGCGGAGCTCGTCCACATAACGGTAGCGGCTGCTCCACACGCTCTCCGTCACCAGGGAGATGCCCTGGGCCAGGGAGAGGACCGTGGTAATCTGGGGCTGCATATCCGTGGGGAAGCCGGGATAGGGCAGGGTTTTGATGTTTGCCCGGCGCAGGGGGCCGCTGCGGCGGACCAGGAGGGTGTCCTCGTGCTCCTCCATCTCCACGCCGCACTCCTGGAGCTTGGCGGTGATGCAGTCCATG
>CATLJA010000083.1 GCA_949959305.1 uncultured Oscillibacter sp. | reverse complement strand
CCGGCCGACCATCGTCATCCTGTTCCTGCTGGCCATCGGTACCATCATGAAGGGCGACTTCCAGATGTTCTGGCAGGTGACGGGCAACAACCCCATGGTGCTGGAGACGACGGACGTGATCGATACCTATGTGACCCGCTCCCTGCTGACGCTCCAGGAGTTCGGCATGACCAGCGCCGCCGGTCTGTACCAGTCGGGCATTTCCTTCGTGCTGGTCCTGATCGCCAACCGTCTGGTGAAAAAGGTGGAGCCGGACTACGCGCTGTTCTGACAGGCGGAAGGAGGATACGATGCGCAAACTGAAAGACGCCAACGGCAGGCCCATGGGCCGGGACCGGATTATCTTCAACGTGATCTCCTATGTCCTGCTGACCCTGCTCTCCCTGATCTGCCTGCTGCCCTTCCTGCTGGTCGTCAGCGGCTCCTTTTCCGACCAGCAGTCCATCCAGCTCTACGGCTATCAGCTGATCCCCAAGAGTTTCTCTCTGGACGCCTATAAGATGCTCTTCCGCATCCCCGGCGAGCTCCTCCAGGCCTACGGAGTCACCATCTTCGTTACCCTGACGGGCACCCTCCTGGGACTGCTGTTCACCAGCATGGCCGCCTTCGTGCTGGCCAACAAGGATTTCCGCTACCGCTACCAGGTGTCGTTTTTCTTCTACTTCACCTCTATCTTCGGCGGCGGACTGGTGCCCTGGTACATCTTTAACACCAAGTATCTGCATTTCCATAACAACGTTATTTCTCTTATTGTTCCCACGCTCATCAATGTGACCTACCTGCTGATCTTGAAGAGCTACATGATGAACATCCCCCAGGAGCTCTACGAGTCCGCCCGTCTGGACGGCGCGGGGGACTGGACCATCTACTGGCAGGTGGCCATGCCCCTGTGCAAGGCGGGTCTGGCCACGGTGGGACTGTTCATCGCCCTGAACTACTGGAACGACTGGTACAACGCCATGCTCTTCCTGGACGAGGGCCGCAGGGACCTGTACCCCCTGCAATACTTCCTGAACAACATCCTGACCAAGGCCCAGGCACTCAACGCCGCCGCCGCCCGCAGCGGCATCCCCGCCAGCGACGTGCCCAGCGAGCCCATGAAGCTGGCCATGACCGTGGTCGCCACAGGCCCCATCGTCCTGCTGTACCCGTTCCTGCAAAAGTATTTCGTAAAGGGCGTCACCATCGGCGCGGTAAAGGGGTGATCCTTTTTCTTGAAAGAAAAAGGACCAAAAAGAACTTTAAGTTCGAGACCGGAGCCGCTGCTGCACCAGGATCTCCGCCCGGTAACGAAACCGCGATTTTGTGCTGGGCTTGTAAGAGAGCCGTTTGTTCCGGCTGAAAATTCGCAAGAATTTTATCAGTAAATGCCACGATGAAAAAGAGGAGGAAAAACTATGAAACGCAAGACCAACCGCATTTTGTCACTGCTGCTGGCCCTCATCATGTGCGTGAGCGTCCTGACCGCCTGCGGCGGCGATACGCCCGCCCAGAAGGACCCCGCTCCCCCCGCCAACACCGACGACGGCAAGGCTCCCGACACGCAGACCTCTGAGCCTTCCGAGCCTGCCGGCCCCGATATCTCCAAGGCCGTTACCCTGACCATGTACCTCATCGGCGACCGTCCCGTAGATAACGACGAAGTTTTTGAGAAGATCAACGAGCGTCTGAAGGCCGAGATCAACGCCACCATCGATGTGAAGTTCATGAGCTGGAGCGAGTACGAGAGCAAGTACCCCCTGATCTTCGCCTCCGGCGAGGAGTGGGACATCATCTACACCGCCGACTGGTGCTTCTACAACGCCCAGGCCACCAAGCAGGGCTTCTGGGAGATCACCCGGGAGGACCTGGAGACCTACGCCCCCATGACCGCCGAGACCATGTACCCCGAGGCCTGGGAGCAGGCCAAGGTGGGCGGCAAGGTCTACATGCTGCCCATGAACTATAAGGAGATCACCTCTTACGTCTACATGGCCCGGGGCGACCTGATGGACAAGTACAGCATCACCTCCGTCTCCTCCCTGGACGAGGCCGAGGCGTACATGGACGCCATCGTCCAGAACGAGCCCGGCATGATCCCCCTGGACGTGGGCTCCGACTATGACAAGCAGTTCGTCTTCGACCGCATGTGGAAGCAGGCCAGCTGTCAGGCCGGTCTCACCGAGGTAGGTCCCTGGCAGGTGATGGCCTGCACCAAGGAGGACGAGAGCGCCGCCAACGTGACCGGACACTACGATCAGGACATCTTCGAGGAGGTTGTGACCCGTCTGAAGGACTGGAAGGACCGGGGCTTCTGGAGCAAGAACGCCGTGGTCAACACCCAGAACAACACCGAGAGCTTCCAGGCCGGCCGTTCCGCCCTGGCTCTGATGAACGCCAACACCGCCAAGAGCGTCTACGCCGCCGTCACCGCCGACCATCCCGAGTGGGACGTCCGGGTCTTCGACGCCCAGGAGGACGCGCCTCCCGTGCTGAACTCCTATCTGGCCAACGGCATGAGCATTTTCTCCAAGTCCCAGTATCCCGAGCGCGCCCTGATGGCGCTGGACTATCTGCGCAACGACAAGGAAGTCAACAGCCTCTTCTGCTACGGCATCGAGGGCAAGCATTGGGAAGCCTCCGGCGACAACGCCCTGGTGTCCCTGCCTGACAGCGCCAACTATGCCTACGACAGCAACTGCAACTGGGGCGTCCGCAACGACGACAACTGGCGCGTCATCGAGGGCGGCATCCCCAACCTGCCCGAGTTGACCGCCAAGTGGCAGGAGTCCGCCCGCAGCAACCTGTTCCAGACCTTCGTTTTCGACGATGCCGAGGTGAAAAACGAGATC
This sequence comes from uncultured Oscillibacter sp., assembly GCA_949959305.1. GTDB lineage: Bacteria > Bacillota > Clostridia > Oscillospirales > Oscillospiraceae > Oscillibacter. The sequence goes on along the minus strand of CATLJA010000083.1, from coordinate 6,571 downwards.
GCCGCCATGGGCGAGATCTTCAATACGGATTATAAGCTCCTGACCCTTGGCTTTACTGACGATCCTGCCGGTGACATCGCCAAGCTGCGCGACAAGATGGAGGCCGCTGGCGCGAACAAGGTCTACGCCGCCCTCCAGGATCAGGCCAACGCATTTTTGGCCGCGAACTGATATTGTTTTAGCCTGAACGAAATGGGCGGAGGCATTGCCTCCGCCCATTTTTCATTCTCTGAATTGCAACATCTGATTGCGGCAACTACTAAGACCTGTATCAATTGCTCTCAATAAACTCGACCTCGACCTGCAGATCAGGCACAGAGGGATTCCACTGTTTTACAAGGGACTCGATCATGCTCACAGCCGCCTTTTGGGATTCGTCATAAAATCTGCGGTCCTGCTTCATCGCGTCTTCTAACTTGATGCGGCCCTCCTTCAGCTGATTTTGCGACAGCTGAACGCCTTCCGCAACACTGCCGTTGAAGATGAGAAAATCCGCTCTTTTCAAGAATTGCTTACCTGTTCCCGATACCTTACACTCTGTCAGTACCGGCCTGGGGACCCGCACCAATACATATTGGCGCTCAGGATCTGTGATAAATTCCCCTGCCGCCAAATCGACCGTGAATACGCCTGTGCCTTGAACCTCCAGCCAGGAGATGGTCCTGTCATTTTTATCCGCATTCTTAATAACAAATTCGGAATCACTGACGGAGAGAACTTCCAGACGGGATACTTCTCTAGCGGCTTCTACAGAAATTAAAGCATAATTGGAGACATGGTTCTGCTGTTCCGCAAAATCATATGCGGTTTGATGGAAACCGTTATATGTATCCTGTTTCGCAGTATTATAATTCCTCTTCATAAGATATATTCCTGCCATGATGAGGACTGTTGTCAGGAGTACTACAGTGCCAACGATCAACAACTGCTTTTTCCATGGAGGACAGTTTCGAAAGGACATTTTCTTTTTAGGGGACGCCTCTTGATTTATGACCTCTAAATCACGATTCTTATCCATAAGATCAACCCTCCCCTCCTTCAAAAAAGCAGACTTCTACAGTGGTTCCGTCCTTGCAGAGCGACTCGGCCAACTGCCTGACCTGTCTCAGTGCAGAAGCCCGTGCCTGTTCCATCGGACCGTCATCGCGAAGCATTTCTTCCTTCACCTTTTTGTCGAGCTGCTCGCGGGAATTGAGCCAGCCGGTGTAACCATCTGCGGTGCTTCCGTTGCCCTTATACCACGGCCCTTTATACTCTGCGCCTTCCACTATTTCTATGGAACTGTCATCGATATACGGCTCAAATTCCGGCTGTGGGATCTGAATGCCGATTTTAGCTGATTCAGGATCCTCCACAGCCGTTGACTCTGCAAGATCGACCGTAAACACACCTCTGCTCTGAACGGAAAATAATGCGGCATACTTCGGATTGTTCTTCTCATTTTCAGGATGCACATAAAGATCTGCAAGCTGCAGATCCATTAAGAGAACCTGAAGCTTCTGTGTTTCTTTTAATTTATTGACGAATACCGCAGTGGTATCCTTCGCGCTGAGCCCATCGATTTTGCCATCGTTATATCCATCGATTAGTCCTTTTGTAACACCCTCATATGAACCGACTGCCGTGCCGACGGAACTTCCAATCGCTGGCGCGATCAAAAACGCAAAAACAGCTGCGGCAACAGGTAAGAGAAATAGTGCGGCCTGACGGTGCATAGAGAACCAGAACAGTACATCGGAAAATTTGACAGACTTTTTCTTCCTCCGCTGCTTTGTGCGTTTCAGCTCCTCCTGCGGCTCGGGAACAGAAGTATCTTGCGGCTTTAATTCCTGATTCATAGTTTACCCCTCCTTTTTCTCAATTGTGATATAGTCGGAACGCTTGACCGTCCGGCCATCCAGAGATGCGTCTATGGAAATAGAACAGGTCTCTTTTTTATTGCTGAACACATTACCCACAAAACCGCCAATGCCTTCGCGGGCAAATTGATAACCGGGATTGGTGAGAGTGTATTCCAGAATCAGTTTCTGCCCTTCGCGAACGCTGACTATACCGGAAACTACCTTGCCGTCCAGCTTATAAACGCATGTACCAAAGTCATCCGAGGTATCCAGCGTTACAAACCATATCTCACGCGCCGGATGCTTGTCCAGAATCTTTTGATACTCCTTTTCCCATTTGGAATATGCCATCGTCTCCTTGTACACGCCGGTACTGGACTGCGCGCCTGCAATAGAGTAGCCCTGGTCCGGGACGATGGAGACCTCGACATTGCTGGAAGATTCCAGCACCTCGCCATCCTGCAATGCGCGCGGGGAGTCTCCGTCAACAAGCTTCAGAGAGATCGAAGCGTGAGCGGCTGTTTTTGCGCGATAGGTAGAGACGTCTACCTTGCCAACGGTAATCGTGATATCCTGATAGGAAATAGTCGAGGTAAAGAGCTGGTTATCGTTGTATAAGACGATCGGTTCCTCAATCGGCAAGTATGTAATGTATCGCGGTGTGAATTTGTGTTCAACACCCTTGTCGTCTTTTGCTATGATGTCCAGTTTCATCGCCTGACCATTGACGATGGTGTCTTCGGTCACCTTGAGTATAATGGGGCCGCCGGTCCCAATTTTACCAATCTCCTTGTATCTGTCATTTTGACCCAACCATTCAAAGCTGCCCTTCTTCATTTGGGAATCATTATAGGCAAAAGGCGGGACTTGACCAGCAGACGAGGAAACAGCAAATTTTGCAGCTTCCATACTGTCCTTCAAGATAACCTTCAATACCGGCTTGTGCCCCTCGGATTCTGTAAACAGGGTGTTGATATCTATTCCGATATCTACCGCCTGGTTGCTGCTTTGATCCGTGACGATATACTCGTTGCGGGCATCTGCGTTGATGATCCAGCCGTTCCAACGATTATATTTCATGGAAATGACAGTCCCACAGCGCAGCTCGCATGTTTTCTCAGAAAGGACCTCTCCGTTAGCGGTATATTCTATGCTTCCGCCGGCAGGCGGCTGCGGGAGGCTGACGGTTATTTCCTCGTCCGGGTAGAAGCGGATAGCTTGTCTTATAACATCACTCATCGCGAGGGGGTCGGCCGCGTTGACGGAGACCTGGCCGGTACCGGTCGGGTGCTGATATCCATCGTCCGGGATGGCTGTATAAGTGATGGTCTGTCCGTCCGGGATATAGCAGGGCTCTGCGATGCGAATGCCCGAAGAGGACTCAAATATGACCGTGCCGTGTTCGACTGTGTACTCAGATGGGTCGAATTGGAACATCCCCTCCAGCGAACGCAGTTCCACAGAATATTTTTCAATGGCGCTGTCGGCAAAAGCAGTCTCAAACCGGACCAAACCCTTTTCGTGATAAAAACTGCCCGGCTCAGAAGAAACAAAATCGTACTCTTCCGCATTGTAGTGGAAATCGACCTCAAGGGGGTCAACAGGACTGACCTCTATTTTTGCGGAAGTAGTTTCCTGGCCGTTGACGATCCAGGTGCCGGACAGCTCCTGCTGGCGGCCCATGCTGTCAATGCAGTGATCTGTCAGCTCCAAAATGCGATCTTCGTATTTCCCCATAGGCGTTATAGATATTTCTGTTCCCGCAGGCGCTTCAGGCACGCGCAATACGAGTGCGGAGCCCTCCGCGTCATTCCAGGAAAGCTCCTGCGCCCGTTTTCCATCGCCGTCATGCGCATACACGCAAAACCGGTCGAACTTATACCATTTGCTGCTGGGATGATCGCAGACCGGTTCTGAGGCGTAGATACGATCGCCGGGCATCAGATAGCATTGCTTGGTATCGACGGGTTTTTTCAAATCGGCATCCGCGTAATACTGGACATGGATATAGTCATTTTGAGCAAACGTTACATGGACGCTGCCCTCTGGAGGAAGAAACTCCGAAGCATCATTGATCTCCCCGGCAATGTAGCTGCCATCCGCATCCAACTGCCCGTTGTTGGCCAGATCGATATAAGACTGACGCTCTTCATCCGAGATGATCCGGAAGAAGCGAAGCGTGTTGGCTTTCGCTTCTGCGGCAGAACATCCGGACAGTACCAGTATGGACAGAAGAGAAAGCGGGACGATGATTTTGCACGAGATATGGGCCAAAAAATTTGTTTTCATATCTTCCCTCCCTGAATGTGATAAAATCTGCGCAGTTGGCAATTATAATAGATTTCTGTACATATGTCAAATTATTGCATGGAGGACGCACAGCGCCGGCTCTTCCACAGAAGAGCGCCGCTGTGCGTCCGTGCTTGTTTTGCTGAAGTTCGATCAGCCGGGTTGCGTTTATTTACCAGACCATTGCTGAAATATCGATCGTATCGTGTTCCGGCCACCCACGGTACCGTTCGAACTTGAACGCTTTCGGAACGCCGGCTTTTAGATTATCCACATATGTATTGTCTATAAAAACGATTTCTCCGTCTTTTCTCAGCAGCAAGGTCAAGCATACTTGATCGACGTCCTCGGAATAACGATTGGTGATCTCGCCAGTGATGGAATCATTAAGGTCGCCGCTCCGTTCTGATATGTTGGATATTTCAAAATCAGTGGTCCGCGCACCGCTGTAATGCAATGTGCCGGTTGTCAGATCGGACCATTCTACATCGTAATAAATGACGGTGTCCTCAGTTATATCGTCCGAAAGCAAAGAGAACATTCCGCAAAGCGTTATCGTATCTCCCGGCATGACGATGCTCCCCGTCTGATGGTCCGTCGTCAGGATACTGCCGTCTTTGTCCTTTACTGTGATAACGAGCTTTGGGAAGATGGCCGCCAAATCTTCGTTCGGATTATAGATCATTCCACAATAATTGATATATTCGGTACCACCCAACGAACTGCTTGGCGCAAATCCGTGATCGACCAGCTCCAGAGGAAGTATGGATGGGGTTTCATCCTCAACGTCAGCCTGAGAGGACTGTCCTGAGGGCGCCGCCGTATCGCTGTTATCCTGAGCGGCATCCTCCCATGGCTGAGAGGATGCAGATGAAACCGTGGTATCCACAATGACCGCGTTGGACACTTCCTCATACAGGATGATCCATGATCCGAATAACCCCGTCGCCTTGGTCACCCTCGCCGTGACAGTATCCCCTTCCTTGAGGGCGGGCCGTTCCTGCGGTACGAAGCACAGCCTGTCTCCGGCACTGACGTTGTACCCGATAAGCGCATCCGGATGCACCTCGGTAACAACGAATCGAACGACTTTTCCTTCCGGGTCCTCTCCGCTGCGGAGGGCGGACTCAAAAGCTTCTGCATCCGCATAATTGATCGGCACCTTAGGGCCGCCACATGCTGAAAGCGCCGCCGCGATCGTAAGTACGAGGAATAAGCACACTGCCATTTGATGCTTTTTCATATTCTATTCTCCTCTATTCGTTTCGTTATATTGTTCGGTCTATATAAACTGCCTGCGCAATCATAGCTGCATGCAGTAAGCTTGCAAGGCTTCGGTGATAAATTGTACGGCTCCATCCCGCCCCAGGAGTGCGTTCAGAATGGGTTCCATTCCGCTTAACGTATGGATAAGACGGAACATGAGCAGGGTATGAGCCGGAGAGAGAGCGTGGTGCAGCCAAAGCGCGGCGCATAACTGGCGGACCTGCGCCTGCACGGCAGGATCATCAGGCGGGCGATCGGCCAATGCGCTCAACTCGTGCAGCGGGCCGCCGGGCGCCGCCTCTGAGAACTGCTCGTAGAGAAAGCGGCATAAAGAGTCTCTTTTCCCAGTCTTCCAGCGAAAAGCATCCTGACCCCAAGCGGTCCCCTCGGAGTAATTCGAGGAGTAATCGTTGATGTCAAATGTATCGACCGATATTTGCATGTGGTCCAGATACCGCAAAAACTCAGCCAGAAACAGCCGGTTTTCCAAACCATCCTTTTCCTTCGTCAATCGGTGGATCTGCTGTTCCAGGTCCTCTTGCCATCGGGAAAACGGGGCTGTGAGAAAGTCGCGAATGTTTTGGATGGAACAGCCCAAATTTTGGAGCAGCGAGATAGTCTGCACGACTTGGATATCTTTCTCGCTGTACAACCAATAGCCGCTCTCTGACTTCTGCGAAGGCCGCATGATGTCCCGCTCGGTGAAATACTTCAATTTCCTCTGTGGTATGCCGGTAAGTTTTGCCACTTCCCCGATGGTTTTTCCAAACTCTTTCATACTGCTCATGTTGACTTGCTCCTTTTCAAATTTATCTTGAGGGTGGCCGATATCGGCTGTCAAGCATTTTGCAAATGTTTTGGCCGCCGCCCTCTGTTAGAGGAAGTGTAATTTTTACGAATTTGAAGGAGCGTGATGGAAGAACCCCTCTCTTATTTCGGCGAGAAAATTTAGGAGCAGTCACAAGAGGACATAACCGGCAACTGGATTTGACTGACAAAAAGAGGCAGTCCCCCTGCCAGGAGACTGCCTTTGGCAATAAAACCTTATAAAATCCGCTTAAACTACCTATTTAGCAAATGATTTTTATCATTCTTAGCCGTCTTTTTCATCATAAGCAGCGCCGCGATCAGCACCAGCGGGAACACGCAGCCCGCCAGCATCCCCCGGCGCAGGT
>CATLJA010000082.1 GCA_949959305.1 uncultured Oscillibacter sp. | reverse complement strand
ATGGCGCAAAGCGGGGGGACGTTACCTCCGTTCCTCCACCGGAGGCGGACACTGGGAGAAGAAGTCCCTGCCGGAGAGCTGGAAAATCTCCTACCGGGACCTGACCTTTCAGGTGAAGCCCATGAATTTCAAGCACACCGGCCTCTTTCCCGAGCAGGCGGTGAACTGGGACTTCTGCGCGGAGAAGATTAAAAACGCCGGGCGGCCCGTCCGGGTGCTGAACCTTTTTGCCTACACCGGCGGGGCCACCGTGGCCTGCGCCAGGGCCGGGGCCAGCGTCTGCCATGTGGACGCCGCCAAGGGCATGGTGGCCTGGGCCCGGGAGAACGCGAAGCTTTCCGGCCTGGGGGAGGCCCCCATCCGCTGGATTGTGGACGACTGCGCCAAGTTCGTGGAGCGGGAAATCCGCCGGGGAAAGACCTATGACGCCATTATTATGGACCCGCCCAGCTACGGCCGGGGGCCCGGCGGGGAGGTTTGGAAGCTGGAGGAGAACCTGTACCCCTTTGTGAAGCTCTGCGCCGGAGCGCTGTCGGACAGGCCCCTGTTTGTGCTTATCAATTCCTATACGACAGGCTTGGCCCCGTCGGTGCTGGGCTATCTTTTGAACCTGCTGGTGAAAGAGAAGTACGGCGGGAAATGCACCTGGGATGAGCTGGGCCTTCCCGTGACGGCCACGGGACTGGCTCTGCCCTGCGGGGCTGCGGGAAGGTGGTTCAGCGAGTGAGGCGGGAGGAAGAATGAAGCTTTACGAATCGGTCAACCGCGGCGTATTGGAGAAGTGGGCTTTCGGCTTTGCGCCCGCCGGCGTCCTTCTCTGCGACCTCGCAGCGGGGAAGGAAATCCGGGAGACGTCCCTTGTGGCGGCCAGGGTCAGGCCGGCGGAGTCCTTTCCCGAAGAGGCGCTGGAAATCCAGGCGTATTTGGCCGCCGGGAATGCGGCGGGCGCCTGTGAGGGCGCGGCGGATACCGCCGTCTTTTCGCCGCTTCGCCGCGGGCTGGCGGCGGATTACGAGGGAACCGTCTACCTGTTCCGGGAGTTCCTGCGCCGCCTCCGTCCGGGGCTCCGGCTGCCGAAGCCCGTCGTATGCATCCGAATGCAGGAGCGGGCGACCGAGGTGGAGCGGATTGCCCTCGTTGACGCCGGATTGCAGGCGGGGGCGGGAAAGGTGCTTTTATACCGGGAAGCGCTTGCCCTTCTGCGGGAGTACGCTTCCCAGAGGAAGGAGCTCCGGCGCGCCCTTGCCATCCACATCGAGACCTGTGAGGAACGGGAGTGAGCCATGTCGATTATGATTCAAACCGAGAGCCTTCGTTTTGCCTACCCGGCAGACGAGGGACAAAAGCCCGTTTACGCCCTTCGGGGCGTGGACCTGACCATCGAGAAAGGCAGCTTTGTGGTGATTCTGGGCCACAACGGATCCGGGAAATCCACCCTGGCCAAAACCTTCAACGCCGTCCTGCTCCCCGCCGGGGGGAAGGTTTACGTGGAGGGGATGGACACCCTGGACCAGAATCTGCTCCTGGCCATTCGCCAGCGGGTGGGCATGGTGTTCCAGAACCCGGACAACCAGATTGTCGCCAACGTCGTCGAGGAGGACGTGGCCTTCGCCCCGGAAAACCTGGGCGTGCCCACGGAGGAAATCCGCCGCCGGGTGGACGAAGCGTTAAAGGCCGTGGACATGGACGGGTTCGTCACCCACGCGCCCCACCTCCTCTCCGGCGGGCAGAAGCAGCGTATCGCCATCGCCGGGGTCATTGCCATGGAGCCCGCCTGCGTGGTTCTGGACGAGGCCACCGCCATGCTGGACCCGGTGGGCCGGAGGGAGGTGCTCTCCGCCGTTCACCGCTTGAATAAGGAAAAGGGCGTTACGGTTATTTTGATTACCCACCACATGAACGAGGCGGAGAACGCGGACCGGGTCATTGTCATGAACGACGGCCGGGTGGAGCTGGACGGCCCCCCCCGGGAGGTGTTCGGCCAGGTGGCCCGCCTCCGGCATTTGGGGCTGACGGTGCCGGACACCGTGGACCTGCTGGACCGCCTCCGGCAGGGCGGATGGGACGTGACTCTGGACGGACTGGGCGTGGAGGACTGCGCCGCCGCCATTGCTGGGGCTTTGCGGAAGGAATAGGAGGACCGGACTTGCCGATTTTGGAGATTAAAAACCTGACCCATACCTACGGCGCCGGGACGCCCTTCCAGCGCAGCGCGGTGGAGAACGTCAGCTTTGCCGTGGAGCCGGGGGAGTTTCTGGGGATTATCGGCCACACCGGGTCCGGGAAATCCACCCTGATTCAGCATTTGAACGGCCTGCTGAAGCCCACATCCGGGCAGGTTCTGCTGGAGGGGAAGGACATATGGGCGGAGCCGAAAAAGATCCGGAATGTCCGCTTTCAGGTGGGCCTGGTGTTCCAGTACCCGGAGTACCAGCTTTTTGAGGAGACGGTCTATAAGGACATCTCCTTCGGCCCCCGGAACCAGGGGAAGACGGGGGCCGAGCTGGACCGCGCCGTCCGGGAAGCCGCCCGCCTGGTGGGCATTCTGGACGGGCATTTGGAAAAGTCGCCCTTTGAGCTCTCCGGCGGCCAGAAGCGCCGGGCGGCCCTGGCGGGCGTTTTAGCCATGGAGCCCAAGGTCCTGGTGCTGGACGAGCCCACGGCGGGACTGGACCCGGCGGGCCGGGAGAACCTGATGGCAAACATCCGGGAGTACCACCGGCACAAGGGGGCCACCATCATCCTGGTCAGCCACAGCATGGACGAAATCGCCCGGAACGCGGACCGTATCCTGGTGCTGAAATCCGCCCATATTCTTATGAGCGGGACCCCGGCGGAGGTGTTCGCCCGGGGAGAGGAGCTGCTGGCCGCCGGGCTGGACGTGCCCCAGATCACACGGGTGGCTATGGCCCTCCGGGACCGGGGCGTCCCCATCGACCCCGCCGTCTACACCGTGGAGGACCTGGAGCGGCAGCTCCTGGCCCTCAAGAGGGGAGGGGCCCCATGCTGAAGGACATTACTCTGGGCCAGTATTTCCCGGGAAACACCCCCGCCCACAAGCTGGATCCCCGGACGAAAATCCTGCTGGTGGTGCTGTATATCACGGCGCTGTTCACCGCCAAGAGCTTTCTTGCCTACGGGCTCATGGCCCTGGTGCTGGCGGCTTGCGTCCGGGTTTCCAAGGTGGGCCTCAAGTCCCTGGTGAAGGGCTTGAAGCCGGTGCTGTTCATCATCGTCTTCACCGGCGTTTTGAACCTGTTCTTCACCCCCGGGGAGGGGGAGCTCTGGGCCTGGGGCCCCTTCCACATTACAGACACAGGCCTTCGAAACGCCGTTTTTATGGTTCTGCGGATTATGCTTCTGATTATGGGGACCTTCCTCATGACCTACACCACCAGCCCCATCAGCCTTACCGACGGGCTGGAGCGGCTGCTGGGCGGCTTGAAGCGCTTCCATGTTCCGGTCCATGAGCTGACCATGATTATGTCCATCGCCCTGCGGTTCATCCCGACGCTGATTGAGGAAACGGATAAAATCATGTCCGCTCAGAAGGCCCGGGGGGCGGACTTTGAGAGCGGGAACCTGATGGAAAAGGCGAAGGCATTGGTGCCCATCCTGGTGCCCCTGTTCATCAGCGCCTTCCGCCGGGCGGACGAGCTGGCCACGGCCATGGAGTGCCGCTGCTACCACGGCGGAGAGGGCCGGACCAAGCTCCACGTCCTGAAGTACGAACGGCGGGACTATATCGCACTGACTATGGGCGCGCTGATTCTGGCGGGGGTCATTGCCCTGCGGGCCTTTGGGCTGTAGGGGAATGGGGAAAGGAGAGCGAGATGGACGGGAAGAAGAACCGGATACAGGTTTTGACACTGGTCCTTTGTCTGCTTTTGGCGGGCTTGAACCTCTGGCAGCTCCGCCAGATTTCGGATTTGCGGGGAGAGCTTGGGAGAACTGGGAGCGATTTGCGGATGGAGATGCGGCAGCTGGACGAGCGGATTCAGGCCGTCCAGCGGGCGGCGCGGGAGGCGGGCGCGGCGGTCCTGGACTGGGAGTACACCACCGCCGTGAACAAAGAGCAGCGGGTGCTGGATGTGACGGTGGATTTGTCCCTGAAGGAGTGGAGCGTGGACACGGCGGTGTGGGTGAACTGGACCTCCCTTCCTGATGGGAGAACCGGATCGGAACCCTTGCGCGGCGGCAAGAGCGGGCACTTTACCGGCACATTGAAGCTGCCTGTGGGGGGCCGCCGGGAGTATGCGCTGGAAGCCGTCATTCAAAACGGCGAGAGCCAGCGGCTGGCGGACCTGGGCTATCTGGGGGACACCGCCGGACTGCTGCCGGTTCAGCTTGCCGGTTGTGGCGGCTCCAGTGCGAATTACACCCGCGAAAAAGACGGGAGCGGAACCTTTGGCCTGTCTTTTTATGAGGTAAACTTGCAGGGCTCCAAGGGGAGCCGGGCCCCGGAGGTCGAAGACGCGGTGTTCCGCCTCCGGCGGAACGGGGACGTCGCCGTGGAGCAGACCGCCAAGTTTGGAGAGACCATCGAAAATTATACCTGTGACACAGAGAAGGGCCTGACTGCCGAGGCTGGTATGGGGGACGAATTTACTCTGTCCTTCTTCTGCCGGGACGCATCCGGCCTGGGCTATGAATTTGACCTGGAGCAGTGGTCCATCGGCGAGAGCGGCATTTCCCGGGAGGCCGGCCCGGAGGATTTCTGGCCCAGGCTGACCTGGGACTGACTGGAAAGGAGGCGGCCATGCGGAACATCGCCTTGAAACTCACCTATAACGGAACCGCCTACCACGGCTGGCAGGTGCAGAAAAACGCCGCCTCCGTCTGCGAAACCCTGCAAAAGGCGATTGCCAAGGTCTGCGGCGGCCCCGTCCACCTGACGGGCTGCGGCCGGACGGACGCGGGGGTCCACGCGGAGCGCTACGTCGCCAACTTCCGCACGGAAAGCCGCATTCCTATCGACCGCCTGCCCTACGCCATCAACACCCACACCCCGGAGGACGTCGCCGTCCGGGAGGCGCTGGAGGTAGGGGAGGACTTCAACGCCATTGGCTCCTGCATCAAAAAGGAGTACACCTACCGCATTTACAACTCCCGCTTCAAAAATCCCTTCTACGTCAACCGGGCCTATTTTTACCCGAAACGGCTGGACGAGGACTTTTTGGACCGGGCCGCCCATATGTTTGTGGGGACTCATGATTTCCGGGCCGTCCGTTCTGTGGGCACGGAGACGAAAACCACCGTCCGCACCGTTTACTGGTGCGGCGTGACCCGGAGCGGGGATTTGCTGGAGCTCCGGGTCTGCGCCGACGGCTTTTTGTACAACATGGTCCGGGCCATCACCGGCACGGTGCTCTACGCCGCCGAGGGGAAATTCGCTCCGGAGGATATCCCCGCCATTTTGGAGAGCGGGGACAGAAGCCTGGCGGGGCCCACGGTGCCCCCCGGGGGACTGTACCTGACGAGAATCTGGTATGAGGATGAACGGCTGAATGAGTGAGAAACGCGTGGACAAGTCCAAAGAGAGGCGGCGCCCCGTCCGCAGCATCCTGAGCTTTCTCCTGATGCTGGCGGCGGTGTTGCTGGTGGTGCTGTTCGCGGCCTACCGGGACGGCACAGGCTTTGACGTTCTCCGGCGCTACCTCCACTATGGCCGCCCGGAGCAGGCGGGAGGCGAGACGGTTTTTCATTACGATTCGGCCTCCAAAAACCGCTTTGCCCTGCTGGGAGAGAGCTTGGTGGTGCTGTCGGACGCGTCCCTGAGCCTGTACGGCAGCTCCGGGGAGGAGGTCTGGTCCACACCCGTAACCATGACGGCCCCGGCCCTGGTCTGCGGCGGGGGCCGGGCGGCGGCTTACGACGTGGGGGGGACGGCTCTGTACGTCCTGGACCAGTCGGGCCTGCTGCTGGAGCTTACCGCCAGCGAGGAGGAGCCATACATATCCGCCACGCTGAATCAGAATGGTGAGCTGGCGGTGACGGCGCAGAAGAAGGGCTATAAGGGCAGCGTCAAGGTCTATGATCGGTCCCTGGGGCCGGAACCGGCCTTTGAGTTCAAGTCCTCCCGGCGCTTCGTTCTGGACGGGTACGTCGCGGGGGACGACCTGGCGGTGGTGACCCTGGGACAGGAGGACGGCGTTTTTATCACCTGCGTGGGGCTTTACGATTTGTCGAAGGACGCGGAGGAGCCCCGGGCCTCCTATAATATTTCCGGCGGCCTGGCCGCCGCCATCGGGGAGCAGGGCGGGAAAACCGCCGTCGTGACGGACGCGTCCGTGAGCTTTGCCGCCGGCGGCGAAATCACCGGAACTTATTCCTACGGCGGGGCCTACCTCCGGGACTATGACCTGGGGGGAACGGGCTTTACAGCCCTGCTTTTGAACCGCTACCGCTCCGGCAGCGTGGGGCGGCTGGTCACCGTGGACAAGGACGGCGAGATCCTGGGTTCCCTGGATGTGCGGGAGGAGGTGCTGAGCGTCTCCGCCTCCGGCCGGTATCTGGCGGTGCTCTACGACGGCCGCTTGGCGGTCTACAATCAGGACCTCCAGCCCTACGCCGCCCTTCGGGGGACCGGGGACGCCCGCGAGGCGCTGATGCGCCCGGACGGGTCGGTCCTGCTGCTGTCTCCGGGCTCCGCCAGCCTGTTTTTGCCTTGACTGCATGAAAATAACCGCGTGTTCACAAAACGTTTACACGTGAGGAGGTAGGAAAGTTTGACGACACCTGTTATAATAGATGCCATCGCCGTGGCGGTGCTGGCGGGCTTCGGAATTCTGGGGGCCTGGAAGGGACTGCTGCGGACTTTGGCGGGACTACTGATAGTGGTCTTGTCTCTGGCGGGGGCGGGGATTATCGCCTCGGCCCTCTCGGTCCCGGCGGCGAAGGTGGCTGCCCCGGTGATTGAAAAGCGGCTGGAGGCCCGCCTGGAGGAGGCCATTGAGGAGCGGTATCCCGGGGAACGGCCGGCGGACGGCCGTTCCCCTCTGGAGGACCGGCTGTCCATTGCGGATATGCTGGACCTGCTGGGCATTGACGAGACCCGGTGGGACGCGCTTTCCTTCCGCGCGCTGGACGCCGTCCGGGACACCGGAGCCCACCTGATGACCGCCGTGATTGAAAGCGTGGCCCGCTCCATGCTCTACGGCGTTTTGTACATGCTTTCCTTCGTCCTGCTGAGCGTTGCCCTGCACCTTCTGGTGCGGATGCTGGACGCGTTTTTAAAGCTGCCGGGCCTTCACGGGCTGAACGCCGTGGGCGGGGGCCTGGTGGGCCTGGCGGAGGGAGCGCTGCTGCTGTTTCTGGCGGTGTGGGTCCTGCGTCTGGCGGGGGTCTCCTTCAACGCCGGAGAGGGCGGGCGCATCTTCCGGTTTTTCACCACCCATACGCCCCTGGACGCCCTGAAATTCCTGGGCATATAGAAAAAAACATTCCCCGGCGGGGCCGGGCGGCCTCCATGAGGCCCGAACATCATACAACAAGCGCCCGAGGGCGCGTGGAGGTTTAAGAGGTATGCAGCCGACACTTTGTTCCAGATGCAAGAAAAACGTCGCCGTGGTGTTTATTTCCAAGCTGGACGGCGAGAAAACCATCAACGAGGGCCTGTGCCTGAAATGCGCCAAGGAGCTGGGGCTCCCCCAGGTGGACGACATGATGAAGCGCATGGGCATCTCCGACGAGGATTTGGAGACCCTGAACAGCGAGATGATGCAGGCCATGAACGGCGTGGAGAACATCGAGGACCTGCCCGGCGGCGAGGAGGGCGAGGAGGAGGAGGGCAAAACCGCCACCTTTCCCTTCCTGAACCGCCTGTTCTCCGGCGGGGAATCGTCCTCCAAGGAGAGCGCCGAGGAGGGGCGGAGCGAGCGGCGGGAGAAGAAGGACTCTCCCAAAAACGCCAAGCGGAAGTACCTGGAGAACTACTGCATCTCCCTGACCCAGAAGGCCAAGGACGGCAAGCTGGACCCGGTGATTGGCCGGGCGGAGGAGATTGAGCGGGTGGTCCAGATTCTGAACCGCCGCCAGAAGAACAACCCCTGCCTCATCGGCGAGCCCGGCGTGGGCAAGACTGCCATCGCCGAGGGCCTGTCCCAGCGCATCGCGGAGGGCGACGTGCCCTTCAAGCTCCGGGAGAAGGAGGTCTATCTGCTGGACCTGACAGCCCTGGTGGCCGGGACCCAGTTCCGGGGGCAGTTTGAGAGCCGGATGAAGGGCCTCATTGACGAGGTGAAGCGCCTGGGGAACATCATTTTGATGATTGACGAGGTCCATAACCTGGTGGGCGCGGGAGACGCGGAGGGCAGCATGAACGCCGCCAACATTTTGAAGCCCGCCCTCTCCCGGGGAGAAATCCAGGTTATCGGCGCCACCACCTTCAACGAGTACCGCAAGCACATTGAAAAGGACTCCGCCCTGGAGCGCCGCTTCCAGCCGGTGACGGTGAACGAGCCCTCGGTGGAGGAGTCCATCAAGATTTTGAAGGGCCTGGCCCCCAAGTATGAGGAGTTTCACGGCGTGAAGCTGACGGAGGGCATTCTCCGTCAGGCGGTGCTCCTCAGCGAGCGCTACATTACCGACCGCTTCCTGCCGGACAAGGCCATCGACCTTATCGACGAGGCCAGCAGTGATTTGAATCTAAAGGACCCGGATATCTCCCGGCGAATGCAGATTCAGCGGGAGATGGACGACTACGCCAAGGAGCGGGCCATGCTGGAGGAGAAGGAGGAGAAGTCCGAGGAGGACTATGCCCGCATGGCGGAGCTGAAAAGCCGGGACCTCCAGCTCTCCACAGAGCTGGGCGCCATTGACGAAAAGGGACAGCCCCAGCTGAGCATGGAAAACCTGGCCCACGTCATCGAGCTGTGGACCAAGATTCCTGCCTCCCGTATCCGGGAACAGGAATTCCAGCGCCTGAGCCAGCTGGAGGAGCGTCTGAAGGAGCATATCATCGGCCAGGACGAGGCCATCGAGGCCGTCTCCGCCGCCGTCCGGCGGAACCGGGTTGGGATTTCCCCGAAGCACAAGCCCGTCAGCTTCATCTTCGTGGGCTCTACGGGCGTTGGGAAGACGGAGCTGGTGAAGCAGCTGGCCACGGACCTCTTTAATACCCCCGACGCGCTGATCCGCCTGGACATGTCGGAGTTTATGGAAAAGCACTCCGTCTCCCGGATTGTGGGCTCCCCGCCGGGCTATGTGGGCTATGACGAGGCGGGCCAGCTGACGGAGAAAATCCGCCGCAAGCCTTACGCCGTTATCCTCTTTGACGAGATTGAAAAGGCCCATCCCGACGTGCTGAACGTCCTTCTGCAAATTCTGGACGACGGCGAAATCACCGACGCCCACGGGCGGAAGGTGAATTTTGAAAATACCATCATCGTCATGACCTCCAACGCCGGAAGCGCCACCAAGGAGGGCACGGTGGGCTTTGACCGGAGCCTGAGCCAGCAGGACAGCG
>CATLJA010000081.1 GCA_949959305.1 uncultured Oscillibacter sp. | reverse complement strand
CGGGAAAACCGGGAGGACATGGACAAGGTGGTGGCCTACCTTTTGGAGCAGGAGACTATTACCGGAGCGGAGATGGTTGCCATCATTGAAGGCCGGGACCCGGCCCTGGTGGAAAACCCGTACGCCTCTACCCGCCCGGCGGAGATTGAGGCCCCGGCCAGAAAGGTCCATATGATTTCCGAGAAGATTCCGTCCCCGGAGGAGGCGGCGGAGCCGTCCGCTGAGGAGAAGCCGCCGGAGGAAGCGGCTCCTTCCCCGGAGGCGGGAGAGGGCAATCCCTGAGTTCGACGAAAGGCGCGCCGGGACGGCGCGCCTTTCCCTGAAAGCTTTTATAATCCCAGCCTGGTTTCCTGTTCCCGGTAAAATGCGGCGGGCGGTTTTGCGGATGCCCGTGAAGAAGGAGGCGCTTCACGCATATGAAAAAATACATGCCGGTTTTGCTGGTTTCGGTCTTGCTTGCTTCAGCGGTTTTTGCATTTGGGGCATTGTTTGTGCTGCCGGGCTTTGAAAAAAGGACGGACGTCTATTTGCAGGACTTTTCGATTTCCGAAGACGGCTCTGCAATTACCTTGAGGACGGCTCTTTCCGGCTCCATGGGTTATATCAGGGACATGGAAGCCGAACAGATCGGCGGCGGGATACACTGCTCCTTTTATAGTACCTTTGGCGGATTAAACAGCGGCTTTGGGGCGAAAAACAGCTTTCAAATCAAGGTGGACGGTTCTGTTGAAAAAATATACTTTGACCGGGGAGAAGAACCGGACGATCTCGTATTGGAGCGGGATGTTGCGGCCGGCGCATGGGCGCAAAAGCGCCCCGGTCCTTGAATAAATTAAGGCGTTTCAACGCCGGGAGCGCGAAAGGAAACCGGAAGTTACAGGAAAGAGAGGAGAGCGCGTCATGATTCGCAAAGCCGCTGCCGCGGACCTGCCCGGAATCGGGGAGATTTACGAGGCGATTTTTGAACAGGAGGCCCGGGGCCCCGTCTACACCAACTGGCTCCGGGGAAGCTACCCCACGACGGAGGACGCCCGGCAGGCCCTGGAGGCCGGAACCCTCTATGTGGGAGAGGAGGGCGGCCGCCTCTGGGGCGTAGTGAACCTCAACGGGATTCAGCTTCCCGAGTACGATGAAATTCCCTGGGCCATTCCGGCGGAGCCGGAGGAGGTGGGGGTGATTCACACCCTCTGCATCCATCCCGGACAGTCCGGCAAGGGCCGCGCCAAGCAGCTGGCGGCCTTCTGCGAGGAGACCGCCCGGGCCCAGGGCAAAACCGCCGTCCGCCTGGACACCTGGGAGGGGAACGTTCCCGCCAACCATTTGTATCCCTCCATCGGCTACCGCTTTGCCGGAAGCACGGAGTTTTTCTTCCATGGGTACATCCGTGAGATTTTGAACTGTTATGAAAAGAAGCTGTAGAACCTCCCGGCGGTTCCCGCTGTCTTTGCCCGGGCCCGCAGCCGTTTTGGGCCCTGGAAAGACCGCTGCCGTTCCTGCCGCCCAGGCGATTCTGTTCCTTTTCCCCGTTTGAGTTCCTTTAACTGCGCACCCGGACACTCCCGCGCGCCGCCGGTTTGACACTCTCCGGGGAGCTGTGCTACAATGGTTTCAATTACCATCAGGAGGTGTTTCGCCCATGGCCTACACCCGCGAATATTTCCAGGCCGCCGCAGATTTTCTGCGGACGAAGGTGGATTTCATCCCGGAGACCGGCATTATCCTGGGCTCCTGCCTGGGGCCCTTTGCTCAGGCCGTCGAGAATCCCGTGGCGGTGGACTACGCCGACATCCCCCATTTCCTGCTCTCCACCGTGGCCTCCCACGCCGGAAAGCTGATTTTCGGCACGGTGGCGGGACGGCGGGTGGTCTGCATGTCCGGCCGCTTTCACTCCTACGAGGGGTACTCCTTTGAGGAGCTGGTCATCCCCATCCGGGTTCTGAAGCTGCTGGGGGTGCAGTCCGTTGTCCTCACCAACGCCGCCGGGGCCGTGAACCGGGACTACCGCCCCGGGGACGTGATGGTCATTCGGGACCATATCAAGCTGAACGGGGACAGCCCCCTCCGGGGGCCGAACGTGGAGGACTTCGGGCCCCGTTTCTTCGACGTGTCCCGCATGTACGCGCCGGAGCTGAGGCGGCTGGCCCTGGACTGCGCCGCGGGCACGCCCCTCCGGGTTCACGAGGGGACGTACATGTTTTTCCCCGGCCCCCAGTTTGAGACGCCGGCGGAAATCCGGGCCGCCCGGGTGCTGGGAGCCGACGCCGTGGGCATGTCCACCGTCACCGAGGCCCTCACCGCCGCCCACTGCGGGCTGCCCGTGCTGGGCCTGTCCGTCATCACCAACATGGCGGCGGGCGTGCTGGAGCGGCCCCTCAGCGCCGGAGAGGTGGACGAGGCGGCGGAGAAGGCCGCCGGGGCCTTCAGCGAGTACATGAAAAAGATTATAGCCGCGATTTAAAACAGGAGGGAAAGAGTATATGAAGCTGCTACTGAAACACTGCGACGTCCTGGCCTCCGAGGGGGAGGGCTTCCGCTGCCTGGAGAACGCGTACCTGGGCGTGGACGGGGATACCATCGACTACATTGGAACAGAAAAGCCCCAGGCCGCCTATGACCAGGAGAAAGACCTGTCCGGCCGCCTGCTGCTTCCGGGCCTTATCAACTGCCACGGCCACAGCCCCATGGTGCTGCTCCGGGGCGTGGGCAGCGATTTGAGCCTCCAGGAATGGCTGTTCGGGAAGATTATGCCCATTGAGGACAAGCTGACGGCGGAGGATATCAAGATCGGGAACCAGCTGGCTCTGCTGGAGATGATTTCCACCGGAACCACCAGCTATTCCGACATGTACTTCGAGCCACAGACCGCCGTGGAAAACGCCGTGTCCTGCGGCATTAAGGCCAATATCAGCCGCCCGGTCCAGTGCTTCAGCAAAGATGAGACCTATGCCGGGAACTTCCGGGCCAGGGAATCCATCCAGCTCTTCAGGGACTTCCACGGCGCGGCGGAGGGCCGGATCCGCATCGACTTCTCCGTCCACGCGGAGTACACCTGCTTCGACCACATCGTGGGGCCCTACAGCGCCGACTGCAAGGCCCTGGGGGGCCGGATGCACATTCATCTCTCCGAGACGAAGAAGGAGCACGACGAATGCGCGGTCAAGTACGGGAAAACCCCGGCCAGGTGGTTCTATGACCTGGGGACCTTCGACTGCCCCACCGCCGCCGCCCACTGCGTCTTCGTCACGGAGGAGGACATGGCCCTGATGCTGGAAAAGGGCGTCAGCCCCATCCACAACCCCACCAGCAACATGAAGCTGGGCAGCGGCTTCGCCCCCATTCAGCGGATGCTGGATCTGGGGCTGAACGTCACCCTGGGCACCGATGGTGCGGCCAGCAACAACAACCTGAACATGATGGAGGAGCTGCACCTGGCCGCCGTCCTCCACAACGGCTTCCACCGGGACCCCACCATCTTGAAGCCCGCCCAGCTTCTGGCCATGGCCACCCGGAACGGCGCGAAGCTCCAGGGCCGGGAGGATACCGGAGCGCTGGAGGTGGGCAAAAAGGCGGACGTTATCGCCCTGGACCTGACGAAGCCCCACATGGTCCCCAATTTCGACCCCCTGGCGCTGGCGGTCTACTCCGCCCAGGGCAGCGACGTGGTTATGACCATGGTGGACGGAAAAATTCTTTACGAGAACGGCGAATTTTTGACCCTGGACGCGGAAAAAATCATATACGAGGCCAAGGCGGCGGCGAAACGGCTGCATGCCTGAGGGTCCGGCGGAAAATGGGGGCTTGCTTATGAAGAACTTCACCTATTCTATTCCAACGGTGGTCCATTTCGGCGAGGGCCAGATTAAAAAGCTGGGCGGGGAAATTGCCGCCAGGGCCAGCCGGGTTCTGGTGGTCTGCGGCGGCGGCAGCGTCAAGCGCAGCGGTGTGTTCGGCGCGGCGGTCTCCCAGCTGGAGGAGCACGGCATTCCGTGGGCCGAGCTCTCCGGCGTGGAGCCCAATCCCCGCGCCGCCTCGGTCCGGGAGGGGGTCCGCCTCTGCCGGGAGCAGGGGCTGGACGGCGTGCTGGCCCTGGGAGGCGGCAGCGTCATTGACTGCGCCAAGGGCATAGCCGCCGGATTCTATTATGACGGGGACCCCTGGGACCTCTCCGCTGAAAAGCTCACGCCGGAGCGGGCCCTGCCCATCTTCACCGTGCTGACCATGGCGGCCACCGGGTCCGAGATGGACGACATCGCCGTCATCTCCAACCCGGAGACCAATGAGAAGGAGTCCTTCTCCGGCCCCTGCTGCTACCCCGCCGTGTCCATCCTGGACCCCACCTATACCTATTCCGTGCCCGCCTTCCAGACCGCGGCGGGCACGGCGGACATCATGTCCCACACCTTTGAGAACTATTTCAGCCCCATTGAGACCAGCTTCCTGGCGGACAGCCTGGCGGAGGCCATTCTCCGCTCCTGCGTAAAGTACGGCCCCAGGGCCATTGAGGTCCCGGACGACTACGAGGCGCGGGCCAACCTCATGTGGAACGCCTCCTGGGCCATCAACGGCTTTTTGAATATGGGCAAGCCCGTGGCCTGGAGCGTCCACCGGATGGAGCACGAGCTTTCCGCCTTTTACGATGTAACCCACGGCGCGGGTCTGGCCGTCCTGACCCCCAACTGGATGCGCTATGTCCTGAACGAGAGGACCGAAGCCCGCTTCGCCCGGTACGGCGCGGCGGTCTGGGACCTGGACCCGGCCCTGCCCCGGCGGGAGCTGGCGGAGGCCGCCATTCAGAAAACCCGGGACTTTTTCAACGCCCTGGGCCTTCCCGCCTCGCTGACGGAACTGGGCATCGGCCCGGAGCGTTTCCGGGAGATGGCCCGGAAGGCCCGGAACAGCGGTTTTGACAAGACCTTCGTCCCCCTCGGCGTGGAGGATATCGTCAATATCTATCAGATGAGCCTGTAAAAGCCCGCGTCTCTCCCCGAATTTTGGGGAGGGACGCTTTTTTTACCGCTCCCAGGCAAGTTTTCTCCTCCCGCCGCATAGACTGTCAAATAGTCTCAAAAACAAAAGGAGGACCTGCCGTGAGCATTGCAAGCCATACCGCCGGGGACGTGGACGACCTGATTTTCCAGGACTGCTGGCTCCCAAGCGACCGCTGAGCCGCCCGGGGACGCCGTTTCGCGGCGTCCTTTCGCTTTAAAGCGTTGACAAGCCGCTCCGCCGGGCATATACTGGTTTCGTATTTTTAAAAGGAGCGTGAATCCTATGAACCTTACGTTAAACAGCGCCGTGCTGGACATGGAGCTGTCCGGCATCCGCCGCTTCACCTTCCTGGTGCGGGACACCCCCGGGGCCTGCGCCCTGACCATAGGAGAGCCGGACCAGAACACCCCCGAGGCGGTCAAGGAGGCCGCCAAGGCCGCCCTGGACCGGAACGACACCCACTACCCCCCCGGCAACGGCTATCCCTACATGCTGGAGGCCATCTCCAAATTTGAGGAGCGGGTCCACGGACTCAGGTATTCCCCCGACGAGATCATCCTCACCATCGGGGCCACGGAGAGCCTGTTTATCGCGCTGTCCACCGTATTGAATCCCGGGGACGAGGTCATCATCCCCACCCCGGCCTTCAGCCTCTACGAGTCCATCGCCCAGCTCTGCCGGGGCGTGCCCGTGGCCCTGCCCACGGAGGATCACCGCTTCCAGATTGATCCCGCCGCCCTGGAGGCCGCCATCACCCCGAAGACCAAGGCCATCGTTCTTACCTCTCCCAACAACCCCACCGGCTGTATCTACACCAAAGAGACCCTGGACGCCGTTCACGGAATTTTAAAGGACAAGCCCATCTTTGTCCTCTGTGACGACGTGTACCGAGGCTTCGTCTACACAAGCGGCTACCACAGCTTCGCCGAGTATCAGGACATGCGTGACCGGATCATTGTGGTCAACAGCTTCTCCAAGCCCTACGCCATGACCGGCTGGCGGCTGGGCTGGTGCCTGGCGGATGCTCCCATCCGGGACCGGATGCAGATTTTCCACCAGTACGCCGTGGTGTCCGCCCCCGCCTTTGTCCAGCCCGCCTGCGCGGCCGCCCTGGAGAGCGACGTGTCCCCCATGACGGAGCTGTTCCGCAGGCGCCGGGACTATGTCTACCAGCGCCTGACGGGCATGGGTCTGGAGGTCCAGAAGCCGGAGGGGGCCTTCTACATGTTCATCAGCATCAAGAAGTACGGCATGGACTCCCTGGCCTTCTGCGAGAAGATGCTGAAGGAGGGCCTGGTGGGCCTTATCCCCGGCGTGTATTTTGGAACCGAGGGCTATATGCGCCTGAGCTACTGCTATTCCGACGAGGATTTGAAGGAGGGGCTGGACCGGGTGGAGCGCTTCCTGAAAACGCTTTGACAGGTTTCCGGCAGGGCCTGCCGCCTGTGCTTCCGGCGGCGGGCCCCGCTTTGCGGTAGGTATGTCCTTCGGCGGACTGCACAAATTTTCCGGCGATTTTATGTGATTGAGCTTGATTGAAAACTATTGACTTTGATTGAAATCGGCGCTATTATAAGCAAGGAAATCTGAAATCAACCAATTTCAATCAAGCAGAGGGGGGTGAACTATGCTGGCTGAACAACGCGCGGAGCGGATTCTCAGGGAATTGGCCCAGCGGCGGGCCGCCACGGTGGCAGACCTCTGTCAGGTGACGGGCGCGTCCGAGGCCACAATCCGGCGGGATTTGAACGCGCTGGCCAAGCAGGGAAAGCTGAGCAAGGTCCACGGAGGCGCTATGCTGATGGACGGGGAGTTCCACGGCGAGGAGCTGGACATGGAGACGAAGCGGGGGCTTTTTACCGGGGAGAAGGACCGGGCCGCCCGGTATGCCGCCGGGCTGATTGGGGACGACGACGTGGTTTTTCTGGACGCGGGCACCACGGTGCTGCGCATGGCGGAGCATCTGCGCTCCTCCAAGGCCCTGTTTGTCACCAACAGCATTGAGTGCGCCTGCCGCCTGATGGAGCGGAACCTCCGGACCCACGTGCTGGGAGGAATGCTGAAGGCGGGCACCATGGCCCTCATCGGCGCGGAGACCCTGTCCGCCCTGGGGCGGTACAACTTCACAAAGGCGTTTCTGGGGGCCAACGGCATTACCATTGCCCAGGGCTTTACCACGCCGGACCCGGAGGAGGCGGCGGTGAAGTCCCTGGCGGCGGAGCGGGCCCGGGAGGCTTACGTGCTGGCGGACTCCAGCAAATTCGGCCAGGTGACGGCGGCGGTGATTTTTCCCATTGAGGCCGCCTGCGTCATCACAGAGCGCCTGCCGGACCGGCGGTACCGGGACTATACGGACGTCAGGGAGGTGTGAGCGTGGTCTATACGGTAACGCTGAATCCCGCCCTGGACTACGAGGTCCTGGTGGACGGCTTCCAGGCCGGGGGCCTGAACCGCACCAGCCGGGAGCGCATGCACTTCGGCGGCAAGGGCGTCAACGTCTCCACGGTGCTTCACAGCCTGGGGGTGGAGACCACGGCTCTGGGTTTTGTGGCCGGGTTCACTGGAAAGGCTCTGGAGGACGGCCTGAGGGCCGGCGGAGTCCCGGCGGATTTCGTCTGGCTGGAGGAGGGCCTGACCCGGGTCAACGTCAAAATCCGCTCCGGCGGAGGCGGCGGCGAGACGGAAATCAACAGCCAGGGCCCCGCTATTTCCCCCCGGGCGCTGGAAGCACTGCTCCAAAAGCTGGACCGGCTGGGCGGGGGAGACGTGCTGGTCCTGGCGGGGTCCCTGCCCGCCGGGCTTCCCAGGGACGTGTACCAAACCATTTTGGCCCGGGTGGCGAACCGGGGCGTCCTGACGGTGGTGGACGCCGCCCGGGACCTCTTGAGGGGCGTTCTCCCGTGCCGCCCCTTCCTTATCAAGCCCAACAGCGCCGAGCTGGGGGAGCTCTTTGGAAAGGACTCCCTCACCGGGGAGGAGGCCCGCGCCTGCGCCGGGAGCCTCCAGAAGCAGGGGGCCCGGAATGTCCTGGTCTCCATGGCCGGGGACGGGTCGCTGCTGCTGGACGAGACCGGCGTCTGCCGCCGCCTGGGGGTGCCCCCGGGGACGGTGCGCCACACCGTGGGGGCGGGGGATTCCATGGTGGCCGGGTTCCTGGCCGGGTGGCTGGAGACCCGGGACTACGCCGCCGCCCACCGCATGGGGGCCGCCGCCGGGTCCGCCACGGCCTTTTCCGAGGGCCTTGCCTCCGGAGAGGAAATCCGAAGGCTGCTGGCGGCGTTCTGACCTCCGTTTTTCCGCGCGTTTCCACAGCCGGGAAGCGGTATACTGCTTCCTGTCCCCTTCCATATCAAGTCAAGAGAAAGGACGTTTTTCTATGAAAGAGCGCGTTCAAAAGTTTGGACGGTTCCTCAGCGGCATGGTCATGCCCAACATCGGAGCCTTCATCGCCTGGGGCTTCATCGCCGCTTTCTTCATCGAGAAGGGCTGGTTCCCCAACGACACCATCGCCAGCATGGTAGGTCCCATGCTCCAGTATCTCCTCCCCGTGCTGATCGGCTACACCGGCGGCCGGGTGGTGGGCGGCCAGAAGGGCGCGGTTACCGGAGCCTTGGCCACCCTGGGCGCGATTGCCTCCACGGATAGCACCATGTTCATCGGGGCCATGATCTGCGGCCCGCTGGGCGGCTGGTGCATCAAGAAGTTTGACAAGGCCATGGAGGGCCGCATTCCCGCGGGCTTCGAGATGGTGGTCAACAACTTCTCCGTGGGCATCATCGGCGCGGTGCTGGCGGTTCTTGCCATCTTCGTCATCGGTCCCGTCTGCGTGAGCCTCACGGGCATTTTGGAAAGCGGCGTGGACGCGCTGGTGAGCCACGGCCTGCTGCCTCTTACCGCCGTGCTGGTAGAGCCCGCCAAGGTGCTGTTTTTGAACAACGCCAAACCACGGCGTGTTTACCCCCATCGGCACCGAGCAGGCCATGGAGCTGGGCAAGTCCATCCTCTTTATGATTGAGTCCAATCCCGGTCCCGGCCTGGGGCTTCTGCTGGCCTACTGCGTGGCGGGCAAGGGTGAGACCCGCTCCTCCGCCGGAGCCGCCGCCTTTATCCACTTCGTGGGCGGCATCCACGAGATTTACTTCCCCTATGTGCTGATGAACCCCATCGTCATTCTTGGGCCCATGGTGGGCAACATCGCCGCCATCTTCACCCTGTCCGTCCTGGGCGGCGGCCTGGTGGCCGCGGCCTCCCCCGGCAGCATCATCGCCGAGATGCTCATGACGCCTCCGGGCGGTTATGCGGCCAACATTGCGGGCATTGGCGTGGGCGCGGTGGTCAGCTTCTTCCTCTCCGCCTTCCTCCTCAAGCTGTTCGGTAAGGACGCAAGCCTGGAGGAGGCGCAGGCCCAGGTGGCCGCCAGCAAGGCCGCTTCCAAGGGCCAGGCCGCCCCCGCCGCCTCCACCGGCGCCTCCGTCAGCGCCAAGGACGTGCGCAAGATCGTCTTCGCCTGCGACGC
>CATLJA010000080.1 GCA_949959305.1 uncultured Oscillibacter sp. | reverse complement strand
ACTCCGAAAGACCGCTGGTCTCGGCGGAGATGGTCACCGCCGCGCAGCCGTTGGTGGGAATGCTCTGGTTGATGGTCAGGATGTTGGCCCCGGAGGAGGCGAACACCGCCAGCACGCCGGAGAGAATCCCCGCCACATCCTTGAGCATGGCGTAGAAGGTGATGATGTGCTCCGCCTTCATGTCGTTGAAGGGCTGGACGGAGTCCTTGTACTTATAAAAAGCGCTGCGGCTGATGCCCGCCAGCTTGGTGGCCGCCCCCACGGTGTCCGCCTCGCCGGTCTGCATCATCCGCTTGGCCTCCGCCACCTTGACAAAGATTTCCGGCAGCGCGTCCGCCGCCACGATATAGTATTTGACTGCTCTTGCCATCGCATCCTCCATACGCGCCGCCCCTCCGGCGGTCCAGTCCGTCCATTGCGGTCATTTGTCCTTCCTGCATGGTAGCATATTTTTACCCGCTCCGCAACTGTCGGATTCGGGGAAACTTCCGGGGAAATCTCCCCTCCCGGTGGGCAAAATGCCGGAGCGCGGCTCGGCCTCCTCCGGCAAAAAATGAATATTCACCCGAATATTCATTTCCCCTCCAGCAGTTTGTCCAAAAATGCACAAACCCTTTTGAGCGCTCCGGGATTTTTCGGCAATTCTGGAGAAATGCGCCAAATAAATATGCACGTTTTCTGAAAAAGTATTGACAGATTCCCCCGTCCGTGCTAAGGTAGCCACAGTTCAAGGGGCAGCGCCCCCTGAATCTTTGGAAACAGCGCCCGCTCCGCCGGGCAGCGATTTTTGGATGAAAAGGATGATCGTACTATGAAGAAGCTTATGACTCTGCTTTTGGCCCTGGCCATGGTGCTGAGCCTGGCCGCCTGCGGCGGCAAGCCCGCCGGCAACGCCGGGGACTCCGCTCCCGCCGCCGGGGATTCCCAGAACGCCGGAGGCGAAACGCCCGCCGCCTTTACCACCGTGGAGGAGGGCAAGCTCCACATGTCCACCAACGCCGCCTTCCCTCCCTATGAGATGACCACCGACGCCGGCGGCTTCGAGGGCATCGACGTGGAAGTAGCTCAGGCCATCGCCGAAAAGCTGGGCCTGGAGCTGGTTATCGACGACATGGGCTTTGACGCGGCCCTCCTGGCCGCCCAGAACGGCCAGAGCGACATTGTCATGGCCGGCGTCACCGTCAACGAGGAGCGGCTGGCCGTCATGGACTTCTCCGACAGCTACGCCACCGGCGTGCAGGTGGTCATCGTCAAGGAGGGTTCCTCCATCCAGACTCTCGACGACCTGGCGAACGCCCAGATGATCGGCTGCCAGAAGGCCACCACCGGCTATATCTACTGCTCCGACACCCCGGAGAACGGCGGCTATGGCGAGGACCACGTCACCGCTTATGAGACCGGAGCCCTGGCGGTTCAGGCCCTGGTCAACGGCCAGGTGGACGCGGTGGTCATTGACAACGAGCCCGCCAAGAGCTTTATGGCCGCCAACGAGGGCCTGAAAATCCTGGACACCGAGTTTGCCGTGGAGGACTACGCCATCGGCTTTGCCAAGGGGAACACTGCCCTTCTGGACGCGGTGAACGCCGCCATGGCCGAGCTGAAGGCCGACGGCACCTTCCAGGACATCGTGGACAAGTATATCACCGCTGAGTAAGCACGTTGGGAAGGGCGGCCGCTGGGACCGCCCTTTTCCCGCATTTCGTAAAGAGAAAGGAGAGCCCCCATGAAAGCTACGCTCCCAGAGCGGTTTTACACCGCTTTTCTGGAGGGAGACCGCTGGAAGCTCTATCTCCAGGGCGTCGCCTCCACCCTGGAGCTGACCGTCATCGCCCTGATCCTGGGCGTCCTCCTGGGACTGGTGGTGGCGGTGATCCGCACGGCCCACGACCAGCAGCGCCTGGGCCAGCACAATCCCATTCTGGCCCTGCTCAACTTCCTGTGCAAGGTCTATACCACCGTCATCCGGGGCACGCCTATGATGGTTCAGCTGCTGATCTGGGGCTTCGTTATCTTCAAGACCAGCCGGAACCACACCATGGTGGGCGCGCTGGGCCTGGGCATCAACTCCGGGGCGTATGTTGCGGAGATTGTCCGGGGCGGGCTCATGAGCGTGGACATCGGCCAGACCGAGGCGGGCCGCTCCCTGGGGCTGAACTACCTGGACACCATGCGCTTTATCGTCATTCCCCAGGCGTTCAAGAATATTCTGCCCTCCCTGGCCAACGAGTTTATCACCCTCTTTAAGGACACCTCCCTGGTCCAGGCCATCGGCGGCATGGAGCTGGTTTATTACGCCCAGACCATCGGCGGCAGAACCTTCGACCTCATGCCCCCCTATATCGGCATCGCGCTGATGTACTTACTTCTGGTGATTCTCTTCACCTGGCTCCAGGGGAAGCTGGAAAGGAGGCTGCGGGAAAGTGATCGACGTTAAAAACCTCTCCAAGTCCTTCGGGGACCACCTGGTGCTGGACGGCATCTCCCAGCACATCCACCCCGGGGAAAAGGTGGTGGTCATCGGCCCCTCCGGCTCCGGCAAGTCCACCTTCCTGCGGTGCCTGAACCTGCTGGAAACCCCCAGCGCCGGAACCATCACCTTCCAGGGAACGGTTATCACGGACCCCAAGGTGAAGATTGACCAGGTGCGCCAGCAGATGGGCATGGTATTCCAGCACTTCAACCTGTTTCCCAACATGACGATTCGAAAGAACATCACCCTGGCCCCGGTGCGGACGGGCCTGATGAAGCAGGAGGAGGCCGACGAACTGGCCGGGAGCCTGCTCCAGCGGGTGGATTTGACGGACAAAGCCGACGCCTACCCCAGCCAGCTCTCCGGCGGGCAGAAGCAGCGGGTGGCCATCGTCCGGGCCCTGGCCATGAAGCCCCAGCTGATGCTGTTTGACGAGCCCACCTCCGCCCTGGACCCGGAAATGGTGGGCGAGGTGCTGGACGTGATGAAGGAGCTGGCCCGGGACGGCATGACCATGGTGGTGGTGACCCACGAGATGGGCTTTGCCCGGGAGGTGGGCAGCCGGCTGCTGTTCATGGCCGACGGAAAGGTCCTGGAGGAGGGAGCCCCGGCGGAGGTCTTCGGAAATCCCCGGCATCCCCGCCTGAAGGATTTTCTCAGCAAGGTGCTGTAAGCTTTTATGGAAAAGGAGCCCCGCTGTCCAGCCGACAGCGGGGCTCCTTTCATCACTTTGTTCCGAAAATCCGGTCTCCCGCGTCTCCCAGGCCCGGGACGATATAGCCGTTCTCGTTCAGCCGCTCGTCTACCGCGCCGCAGTAGATGTCCACGTCCGGGTGGTTTTTCTGAATGCGCTCGACGCCCTCCGGCGCGGCCAGGAGGACCATCAGCTTGATGGTGGTGCAGCCGTACTCCTTCATAAAGCCGATGGCCGCGTCGGCGCTGCCGCCGGTGGCCAGCATGGGGTCCACAATCAGCACCTCCCGCTCCGCCACGTCCTTGGGCATTTTGCAGAAGTACTTCACCGGCTCCAGGGTTTCCTCGTCCCGGTAGAGGCCGATGTGGCCCACCCGGGCGGAGGGCACCATCCGCAGCACGCCGTCCACCAGGCCCAGCCCCGCCCGGAGAATAGGCACCACGGCGAACTTCTTGCCCTTGAGCATGGGGGCGGTGGTTTTGCAGATGGGGGTCTCCACCTCGCAGGTGGTCAGGGGCAGGTCCCGGGTGGCCTCGTAGGTAATCAGCATGCCGATTTCGGAGACCAGCTCCCGGAAGTCCTTGACGCTGGTGTTCCTGTCCCGGAGGATGGTCAGCTTGTGGGCCACCAGGGGGTGGTCCATGACGTGTACTTTTCCGTTCATAAAAGCGCTCCTTTTATTTGAAATTCCAAAAGCAAACCCAATTCAGCCGCCCTGCTTCTCCCGCCGCAGCCGCTCCGCCTGGGGCGGGCGGAGGTAGACCGGGGCCAGTTCCTGGGCGGAAACCAGCCCTCCCGCCCGGGCGGCTTCCTCCGCCTCCAGGGCAACGCTCACGGCGTTTTCCTTTACCAGATGAGGCGGGGCCAGACGGCAGGGCACTCCCGCTTCTGTCAAAAAGTCCCGGCACAGCCGCCCTCCGTCCCCCAGGACGGTCTTGGGCCTGGGGTCGCCCCGCAGCTCCTCCGCCAAATCGGAGAGGGCCACGGCCCGGTCCTCCGTCAGGCGGGTGAGCTTTCCGTTCCTTGCCTCAAAGAGGGCGTTGTAGACCTGCTGCCGCCGGGCGTCCATGGCGCAGACAATGAGCCCGTCCAAAAACGAGACGTTCCGGGCCAGGGCCGCCAGGGTGGACACCGGAACGCAGGGCCTGTCCGCCGCCCAGGCCAGCCCCTTGGCGGCGGAAACGCCGATGCGGACCCCGGTGAAGGAGCCTGGCCCCGCCGAGACCGCCACGGCGTCCAAATCCGCCGCCGTCATGTCCGTATTCCTCAGCAGCAGCTCCACCAGGGGCATCAGGGTCCGGCTGTGGGTCAGTCCCGTGTCCTGAAAGGCGGAAGCCAGGACCTTCCCATCCTCCGTAATAGCGGCGGAAACGGCCTTGGCGGCGGTCTCCAGAGCCAAAATTTTCATACCGGCCCCACTCCTTCCACCGTGATGGCCCGCCAGTTTTCATCTTCCGGGCAGCGGGCGAAGGAAACGACGACCGCGTCCTCCGGCAGGGCCTCCTCCGCCCGTTCGCTCCACTCCACGGCGCAGACGCCTCCCCGGTCCAGGTAGTCCTCCCAGCCGATGTCAAAGAGGTCCCCCTCATCCTCAAGGCGGTACATGTCGAAATGGAACAGGGGCGGGCCGCTTCCCTCGTACTCATTGACGATGGTGAAGGTGGGGCTGGTCACCCGGCCCTCATAGCCCAGCCCCCGGGCCAGCCCCCGGGTAAAGGCCGTCTTCCCCATGCCCAGTCCTCCCCTAAAGGCCACCACGGCCCCGGGAGCCAGGGCGGCGGCCAGGCGGCGGCCCAGGGCCTCGGTTTCCGCTCCGCTGCGGGAAATATACACCACAGGCGGGCCTCCTTTCGTTATAAGGTCGATTCAGTATACCACAAATTAAATAAAGTGTAAAAAGAAATTTTCCGGCGTTTACAGGTTTTTTCATTTGTGGTACAATACCTTCTCGTGGTACAAGCCCGGATTTCAAGGAGCGTGACATGCTGAACCGATTAAAAGACACCCTGGCAGACTTCATCCAGCAGGCCGATTTGGTGCTGCTGGGCCTTTGCGGCGCCGCGACGCTGTACGGCATCGTCCTGGTATTCAGCGCCACCCGGTATCTGAACCACGACACGGGCATGCGGCGGATGGTGATTCAATGCGCGGCCCTGGTCCTTGGCGTCTGCGTATACATTTTCTTCTCCATGCTGGATTTGGAGTCCATCACCCGGAAGTGGAAATGGCTGCTGGCCTTTAACGTGGGCTTCATCCTCCTTCTGCGGACGCCCTTCGGCGTGGCGGGCGGCACCGGGAACCGGGCCTGGCTGAAATTTCCCTTCGTCCCCTTCCAGATCGGCCCGGCGGAGGTGGTGAAGATCACCTTCGTCCTGCTGCTGGCCAAGCAGATCGAGTGGCTCTGGGAGGAGAAGGAGGATTTGAAGTCCTTTTCCTCCGCCGCCTTTGTCGCCGCCCACACCTTCGGCCTCTGCGGGCTGTACTTCCTGGTTTCCCACGATATGGGAAACGGCCTGGTCTTCGTGTTCATCTTCCTGTGCATGGCCTTTGTGGCCGGCTTTGCCCTGCGGTGGTTTTTCCTGCTGTTTGCCGGGGCCGGGGGGCTCATTGCCGCCGTGCTGCTGCTGGACCTGGTGCCGGAGAATATGACGTACATGCTCAAGCGCTTCATCGTCCTCTTCGACCACGGCTTCGAGCCCCAGGGCGTGGGCTGGCAGCAGACCCGGAGCCTGCTGGCCATCGGCTCCGGCGGCCTCTGGGGCCAGGGCTATCTCAACGGCAGCCAGACCCAGAGCGGCAGCACCTCCCTTCCCGCCAAGCAGACGGATTTGATTTTCTCCGTAGCAGGGGAGGAGCTGGGTCTGTTCGGGTGCATCGCCATCATGGCGCTGCTGCTGGCGATTATTCTCCGCATCCTGATGGTGGCCCGGAAGGCCCGGACCCCCTTTTACCGCTATGTCTGCGTGGGCATGGCCTCCATCCTGATTTTCCAGACCGTCATCAACATCGGCATGTGCCTGTTCGTCATGCCCACCATCGGCATCACCCTGCCCTTTTTCAGCTATGGCGGCTCCTCCGTCGTCACGCTCTACATGGCCATGGGAGTGGTGTCGGGCATCAAGAAGCGCTCTCCGGAGATGCGCCGGACAGCGCGGTCCCCCCTGCGGTAAGAAGCCGGAACCGCCGCTCCCGGAAAACCGGGTGCGGCGGTTTTTCGCATAATTTCAAGGAATGGGAAAACACTACTCCCGTACCAATTCATACAGGAGGATGATTTCCTATGAAACACCATCTGAAAAAAGCCGCCGCTTTGCTGGCGCTGGCGGCGGTGCTGCTGACGGGCAGCGCCTCGGCGCTGTTCGGCAAGAAGGCCGAGGACACGCCCCCGGAGGGCGCGCCCCAGGTCTGGGACCTGGAAATCCGAACCTACCGGGACATTCCCGGCCAGGGGCAGTTTCTGGCCTCGGACCCGGAGGGGGACGAGATGACCTTCGCCCTGGCCGATGAGCCCCGGAAGGGCGTGGCCGTCATTGAGGGAGACAGCTTCACCTATACTCCGGACGAGGGCGTCACGGGCTCCGACCGCTTCACCTACACCGCGACGGACAGCCAGGGCCACACCTCGGCCCCCGCCACGGTCAGCGTGACCATCGACAAGACCCGCTCCGGCGTGGCTTACGCCGACCTGGAGGGCAGCCCCGCAGCCCGGGCCGCCCAGGCCCTGGCGGAGAAGGGAATCTTCACCGGAGGAAAAATCGGGGATTCCTACTACTTCCAGCCGGAGCAGCCGGTAAGCCGCAGCGAATTCCTCGCCATGGCCCTGGAGACGGCGGGCCGGGAGGTGACCAGCGTCACCATGACGGGCTTCTGTGACGATTCCGCCATCCCCACCTGGGCAAAGGCTTACGCCGCCGCCGGCGCGGCGGACGGCATCATCGGGGGCAGCTCTACCGCCGAGGGCGCGGCCTTCCGGGGAGACAAGACCATCACCTTCAACGAAGCGGCCACCATTCTGGACAGGATGCTGGACCTGGGGGACGTGGACCTGGAGGTATGGTACGCGGACCGGGACGCGGCCCCCTCCTGGGCGGCCCAGGCCGTGGGAAACATGGAGGCGGTCAGCGTCCTCGCCGCCGGGAGCTTCGGCAGCCAGTCCATGGAAAAGGCGGTGACCCGCGCCGACGCGGCGCAGATGCTGGAAGCCGCCGGCGTCCTGCTGGAGGGCGGCGGGAAGGAGCCCAGGGGTCTCTTTGGCTGGCTGGGATAAGCCCGCTTTCTGACAGGCGGAAGCCCGCCGGAATATCCGGCGGGCTTTTCTTCCGTTTGAAAACCACGGCATGGCGCGCAGGCGGAAGAGGAGCCGCCCGGCCTCAGATGATATGCCGCTCCGCCGCGCAGGCCGTGGCCCAGGTCATCTGCGCCGGCGGGTAATGGTCCACAACGTAGCGCTCCCGGCGGCGCGCCTCCTCCACCAGGGCCGCGTAGGCGGGATCGCCGATGCGGTTCACGGTTTCGCCGGGGTCCTTCTCCAGATCGTAATATTCCTCGTATGCGTCCTCCCCCAGGCCGTAGCCCAGGTAGCGGATATACTTGCCCCGCTCCGTCACAACGCTGCGCCAGGCGTTGGAGCGCCGCCCTCCCCCGCCCCGCTTGCGCAGGACCTGGGAGAAGTCCGTCCCCTCGTGGCGCTCCTCGGAGTAGTCGCTCTCGCTGTAGGCAAAGTCCCGGTGCCGCTCCGCCCGACCCTCCAGCACAGGGAGAAAGGAGCGGCAGGGAATCCGGTCGTTATAGGCGGGCCAGCCGCGGCTCAGGGCCTTTTGGGGATCCAGGCCCGCGTAGTCCAGAATGGTGGCGGCCACGTCGTGGAGCTCCACCGGGCAGGCGCGCCGCCCCACGGCCTCCGCCCCCGGAAGCCACGCGGCCAGGGGCACGTTCATGGCCTGCCGCCAGGGAACGCCCTTTTGGATCATGTAGTGGTCGCCCAGCATGTCGCCGTGGTCGGAGACAAAGAGGATCAGGGTCTCCCGGAGCAGATCCCGCCGCTCCAGCACCGCGAGAAGCTCCCCGATCTGATCGTCAATCAGGCGGATCATGGCCTTGGCGCTGCGGCGCTGGCGGTAGAGCGCCTCCTTCTCCGCCTCCGTCAGCGTCTGGCCGTCCGGCAGCAAAAAGTCGTCCTTCCGCTCCAGGGGGAACATATCCAGATAGCGCCGGGGCGCGTCATAGGGCTTGTGGGGCCCGCAGAAGGAGACCTTCATGAAGAAGGGCCGCTCCGCCGGGTGGGCCTCCAGCTGCCGCCGGGCCACGCGGCCCGTGACCACGTCGATATAGTCCTCCTCGGCGAAGGGCCAGGGGAGGGCCTTGTCATAGTTGTGGTCGGCGGTGTCGCCGTTGACGCCGCCGCACTCCACAAAGAAGTCCCGGACGGCGCCGAGCATCCCCTTCTTGTTCAGGTAGTCGCCGTAAAAGCAGTAGTTGCCCACCACCTGCTGTTTTCCCGCCGTCTCCCAGATAAAATCATAGCCGAAGCGCTTCTCGTCCGCCTCCCCCGCCACCGGGTCCATGCCGCAGCCCCGGGGCGTGGACCAGGGATAGGTCTGCATATAGTGGAACTTCCCGATGCCGTAGGTTTTGTAGCCCGCGCCCTGGAGGGCCTGCATAAACGTGGGAATCTGGGGAAAGAGGTCTCCCGACATGGTCAGGGTCCCAATCTGCCGGGAGTAGCGCCCGGTGATCAGGGAGGTCCGGGCCGGCGTGCAGATGGGGTTGGTGGTCTGGCAGCTGGTGAAGTGGGCGTGGGCGGCGATGCGGTCGATATTGGGCGTCAGCGCGGCCCGGCCGCTCCCGTTGTAATAGCCCACCTGGTCGAAGCGCTGCTGGTCCGTCATCAGCAGCAGAATATTTTTGGGCATGGCTCCTCCCCTCACAGCCCCAGGCGCTCATACTGCTCCTCCGGGCTGTCGTGCAGCGCCATGGCCTCCTTCAGCTTCGCGGCGTAGGCCGCCTCCAGGGCGGCGTCCTCCAGGGGATGCTCTTGGGCGTAATCCCGCTCCAGGTCGTAGAGACAGGACATTTGATTATGTTCGGAGCGTTTGGAGTATTCCTGAGAAGGGTTTTTGTAGTTGATGATCCCGGCGGGGAACTTGTAGACCGGATACTCGGTCCAGGACAGCCGCCCGAAGCCGATCTTGCCGTAGTCCTCCGGGGCGATGCAGCCCACACCGTAATACTGGCGCAGGGTGGTGGGCATGGCGGCGTAGACGTACAGGGGTCGGTTGCTCTCGTCCTTGGCGGCCCGCAGGTAGGCGTACTTCCCGTCGGTGTAGTTGACGCTCTTGCCGAAATAGCCGTAGATGACGCCGTCCCGCAGCC
>CATLJA010000079.1 GCA_949959305.1 uncultured Oscillibacter sp. | reverse complement strand
GACCACTTCATAACGGGCGGGAGAAGAACGCCGTTTTGCCTCCGTCAGGGCCAGGGCCTCCTCGGCGCTGAGGGCCAGCTCCGCCATCCGGCGGGTCTTATCCCCCACCTTCTGCCGCGCCGCCGCCACGGAGGCCAGGAAGGTGCCGTGGCCGTCCTCGTCCCGCTGGGGAACCACGGCGTAGGGGTCCTGGGAGGACAGGGCGGCGTCTATCTCCGCCTTGGCGTACTCCCGGCCCATAAGGAAGCCCTCCGGCGGCGGCCCTTCTGCGGTCTGGTCGTAAATGTACTGGATTTTGCTGCTGCCGTCCTCATAGCGGAAGACGCTTTGGGTATAGTCGATGCCCGTGTCCAGGAAGGCAATCAGCACCCCCCGGCCCTTCAGGTTCAGATAGGGCTGGCTGTGGACCTGGGAAACGCCTGCCGCCTCCAGGGCGGGGCGGTCCAGAAGCCCCAGCACCACCGAGACGGAGCTGACAAAGGCGGTGCCCAGGGCCTCCTCCAGGTGGTGGAAGTTCTCCCGCTTGATATAGCCCAGGACATAGCGCCCGGAGAGAATCTGCCCGATTACCACCTCGGAGGAGCTTTGGACGTAGGCGAAAAAAGCGTCCGTGGCCCGGGTGACGAAGTCGACGGTGTCCGGCGACTGGATGAAGGCCATTGCCTCTGCGGATAAAGCCATGCTTAAAGCCCCCTTTCCAGATGACTGACCAGCTCGTTCATGGTTCCGCAGAGGTTCAGCCGCCCATAGCCCCACTGGGGATTCGGGTAGGCCAGGAAGGGGCTGCGGAGGGCCCCTTTGCAGAGGAACGCTTTCACCCTCTGGCCGTAGAGGAAGGGGTCGTTTCCCTGGACCACGCCCCACTCCATCATCAGCGCCGCCGCCCCGGAGACATAGGGGGCCGCCATGCTGGTGCCGGTGAACACGTCGTAGCCCCCGCCGGGCTTGGCGGAGCGGACCGCCTCCGCCGGGGCCGTCAGGTCCAGAAGGACCCGGCCCGCGCAGTCCTGATCCCCCCGGCCGGAGAAGGGGCTCACCGTCTCCGTCTCCGGCCGGAAGCCCCCCACGGAGATGGGATACAGGGCCGTGGCGGGGAGGGTGATGGTCAAGTCCGGCTCCGGCTGGAGGAAGGCGGTGCGGTCGCTGACCTCCTCAATGGTGGGCAGCCACACGTCGAAGCGGCCGTCGGCCACCTTTTTCCCATAGCACCGCAGCTTCCAGAGGCCGTCCAGCCCTCCCGGCGGAGCGTCCAGAAGGAACAGGGCCTCCTGGGAGGCGCTGTAATGGGTGGGCACGCCGTAGAAAACGGCCGCCCGGATGGGGCCGAAGCGGAGAAAACGGGTTCCCTCCGTCAGGGGTCCCGTGGTCTGCCCGTTGGGGAGGAGCAGCTCGAAGACCGCCTCGTCGGCGAAGTTTTTCCAGAGGGAGAGGTATATCTGCCGGCGCTGGGTGGAGACGGTGAACTCCGCGTCCACGGTCTCGTTTTCCACAAGCCTTCCCCGGAAGTGGTGGGCCCCGCTGCCTTCGTTCCCGGCGGCGCAGACGATGACGCTCCGCCCCCGCTGGGAGGACTGGTCGATGTAGGACTCAAAGAGGGTCTGCCCCTGGTGGGACCCGCTGTTGGTGCCGTAGCTCAGGTTTACCACGCAGGGCATCCTCCGCTCCTCCGCCTGGTCCAGCAGGTACTTTACCGCCCGCATGACGTCCGTGGTCCGGGAGCTTGCGAGCTTCACGGCGGCGATGGAGGCTCCGGGGGCCGCGCCGCTCCGCCCGGCGGCAATGGCGGCCACGGCGGTGCCGTGGCCGCTCTCGTCGGAAGAGTCCACCAGGCCGGCGGCGATTTCAGCCTTGGTATAGGCCGCTCCGCGGAGAAAGCCCCGGGGCGGCGTGCCCTGGGCCGTCATGTCCCAGAGGGCCACGATCCGGCTGGCGCCGCCGTCTCCCAAAAATTCCGGGTGCCGCAGGTCAAGGCCGGAGTCCACAAAGCCGATCAGCACCCCCTGTCCCGTCAGCCCCAGGCCGGTCTCCCGCTGGACCGGCGGGATGCAGGCTGCCTCCAGCCCCCGCTCCGCCAGGCCGCTGAGCTGCCGGGCCGGCTCGTAGCAGGTGACCTGCCAGTGGGCCAGCAGCCGCTCCGGCGGCTCTTCCTCCAGTTCCATGATGGCGAACTGGGAGTCCAGCAGCTCCGTGGGATAGCCCAGGGAGAGGATATCCCCCGTGTATTTGATGATGTATTCCATACAGCCCTCCTGTCCCGATGCTCCGGGCGGTGTCCGGAAGGCCCCGCCCGCATAGGATAGTATACGGAAAGGAGGAGCAGCCTTATGAATCCAACTTATACGGACAAAGGCAGCCTGCAAATCTTTGTCACGGCGGGGGAAACCCCGGAGCCCATCCCGGAAGCCCGGGTCCGCGTCACCGACCCGGCGGACGGGACCGTGCTGGAGGAAGTGTCCACCGACTCCTCGGGCCAGACCCCGTTTATCGAGCTGCCCGCGCCGCCCATGGAGTGGTCCGTGGAGGAGGGGGCGGCGCGGCAGCGGCCCTACGCCGTCTACAACGTCACCGCCTCCGCCCCGGAGCGGGAGACGCTCCACATAGGGGGGGTGGAGCTGCTGCCCGCCGGGCGGGCCGTCCAGCGGGCCCCCCTGGCCCCGGCCCGGTCCGGGGGCTTTAACGTACACAACGTCCTGCTGCCGCCCCACGCCCTCTGGGGAGAGCCCGCCAGCCGCCCGCCGGAGGAGGAGGTCAAGCCCCTGCCGGAGCCGGAGGGGCTGGTGGTTCTGCCGGAGCCGGTGATTCCGGAGTTCGTCGTGGTCCACGCCGGGCGGCCCGACGACGCCTCCGCCCAGAATTACTGGGTCCGGTTCAAGGACTACGTGAAAAACGTGGCGTGCAGCGAGATTTACTCCACCTGGCGGACGGAGGCCATCAAGGCCAACGTCCTGGCCATTCTCTCCTTCACGCTGAACCGGGTCTACACGGAGTGGTACAGGGGGAAGGGCTACGACTTCACCATCACCAGCTCCACGGCCTTCGACCAGTCTTATTCCCACGGGCGGACCATCTTTGAGGAGATCGGCGTGGTGGTGGACGATCTCTTCACCACCTACGTCACCAAGGAGGGCATCGCCCAGCCCCTGTTCACCCAGTACTGCGACGGGCGGCGGACCCAGTGCCAGGGGCTGAGCCAGTGGGGCTCCCAGGCCCTGGGAGAGCAGGGCTGGGACGCGGTGAGCATCCTGCGGAAGTATTACGGATCGGAAGTCTACCTCAAAAGCGCCGAGAAGGTGGAGGGCGTTCCCATGTCCTATGGCGGGGAGGTGCTGGCCCCGGGCAGCGAGGGGGAGGCGGTGCGGACCGTCCAGGGCCAGCTCAACCGCATCGCGGACAATTTCCCCGCCATTCCCAAGACCCCGGCGGACGGAATCTACGGCCCGTCCACCCAGGCGGCGGTGACGGAATTCCAGAAGATTTTCCACCTGCCCCAGACGGGGAGCGTGGATTTCGCCGCCTGGTACGAGATTTCCAACGTTTACGTGGCCGTGGCGGAGCTGGCCTGAGCAAAAAAACGGACGGCAGGGGCCCTGCCGTCCGTTTTTTATGAGCGTGTTACAGACCCCGCCAAGCCTCCGGCCGGAGGCGGCTCAAATCCTTTTCCGCCCGGGCAATTTCCGCCAGCATGGCGGCCTTGTCCTTGTTCAGCGTTCCCCGGAGGACCAGGTAATTGCTGGCGTGGTTCATGCGGAACACGCTGCCGGGGCTGTCCAGGCGCTCCACCATCAGACGGGTTTCCTCCAGCACCTGGGACTGGGTGAGGAGCTGGAATTTTCCCTCATGGACCCAGTCGTACAGGGGCGTTTCCGGTTCCACCATCAGCGTCAGCATCCCGATGTACTCCGGGTTCATGGCGTTGAAGGCGGCGGCGGTGTCCAGGGCGTGGCGCTCCAGCAGGTCCGGCCCGCCCAGGCCGGTGATGGCCGTGACGGAGAGGGCGATGCCGCAGCTTCGGACCTTCCGCCCCATCTCCACAATCTCCGCCGCCGGGTGCCCCTTGCGCATCAGGCTCAGCACCTCGTCGCTGCCGGACTCCAGGCCCATGTAGACCATGCTCAGCCCCTTTTCCCTAAGGGTCCGGAGCTCCGCCTCCGTCCGTATGCGGATGGAGGCGGGGGAGGCGTAGCTGGTTACCTGGCGGCACTCGGGGAACAGCTTTCGCACCGTGTCCAGGATGGTGTAAAGCTCCTCCGCCTTCCGCACCAGGGCGTCCCCGTCCGCCAGAAAGACCTTCTCCACGTGGTGGTAAACCTGCCGGGCCACCCGGAAATCCTCCAGCACCTCCTCCATGGGGCGGACGGCAAAGCGCTTTTCCTTGTACATGCTGCAAAAGGCGCAGGTGTTGTGGCTGCACCCGTAGGTTATCTGGACGATAAGGCTCCGGGCCTCAGAGGGCGGGCGGTATACGCTGCCGTAGTATCTCATACGCCCAGCTTCTCCAGGGCGGCCAGCTTTACGCAGACGCAGAAGACGGCCATGGCCTGCTCCAGCTCCTCCACCGGGGGCAGGGAGGGAGCGATGCGGACATTGCTGTCCTGGGGGTCCTTCCCATAGGGGAAGGTGGCTCCGGCGCTGGTCATGGTGACTCCCGCCTCCCTGCACAGGGCCAGGGTCCGCTTCGCCGTGCCGGGTATGGCGTTGAAGGAGACGAAGTACCCGCCCTTGGGCCGCCGCCAGGAGGCGATGTCCAGCGGCGCGATTTCCCGGTCCAGCGTGTCCACGACGCTGCGGAACTTGGGAGCCATAATGGCGGCGTGCTTTTTCATCAGCTCCAGGGTGTGGGCCTTGTCCCGGAGGTAGAGGACGTGGCGCTGCTGGTTCACCTTGTCAAAGCTGATGACCTGGGGGGCGAGGAGCTTCTCCATGTGGGCCATGTTGGCCTCGGAGCAGGCGAAGCAGGCCACGCCCGCCCCCGGGAGGGTGATTTTCGACGTGGAGGCGAACTCAAAGACCATGTCGGGATTCCCTGCCGCCTCGCAGACGGACAGGAAGTCCGGGAAGGGCAGGTAGTCCCCCTCGAATTCGTGGACGCAGTAGGCGTTGTCCCACATAATGAGGAAGTCCGGCGCGGCGGGCCGCAGGGCCGCCAGGCGGCGGATGGTCTCCTCCGAGTAGACGGCGCCCTCGGGGTTGGAGTACTTGGGGACGCACCAGACGCCCTTGACGGCAGGGTCCCTGACGGCCTCCTCCACGGCGTCCATGTCGGGGCCGGCCTCCGTCATGGGGATGGCAATGAGCTGGAAGCCGAAGGTCTCCGTAACCTTGAAATGGCGGTCATAGCCGGGGGCGGGGCAGAGCCACTTGACGGTTTCCTCCCGGCACCAGGGCCGGGGGCTGTGGAGAAGGCCGTGGGTATACGCCTTGGCGATGGTGTCGTACATAAGCTGGAGGCTGGAATTGCCGCCCACAAAGACCTGCTCCGGCTTACAGCCCAGGATGTCCGCAAAAAGCCGCCGGGCGGCGGGGAGGCCGTTCATCTCGCCGTAGTTCCGTACGTCGACGCCGCCGGAGACGTAATCCCCGGGCTCCTGCATCAGGCCGAAGATATCGCTGACCAGGTCCAGCTGCTGCTTTCCGGGCTTGCCCCGGGCCATGTTCAGGCTGAGGCCCTTAGCCTTCAGGGCTTCAAATTCGGCCTGCAGGCGGGCGTACTCCTCTTTCCGCTCCGCCGGGGTGAGGGAGGCGTAAGGCTTCATAAAAAACCATCCTATCTTTATTGTGTTCAACAAGGTCTAGTATACCGAATCCGGGAGGCAGTTTCAAGCCTTATTTGCGCGGGGATTTTTCGCGAAATGCCTTGACAGGGCGGGAAGGGGGCGGATACAATAGAAAAACCAGATTTTATAAAGATGCGAGGCCGTTTTATGAAAACACCCTTTGTCACGAAAGAAAAACTGGAGTCCATTGCCGCCCGGTATCCCACCCCCTTTCACATTTATGACGAGAAGGGCATCCGGGAAAACGCCCGGCGGCTGAAGGCCGCTTTTGCCTGGAATCCTGGATTCCGGGAGTACTTCGCCGTCAAGGCCACCCCTACTCCGGCGATTTTGAAGCTCCTCCACCAGGAGGGCTGCGGCTGCGACTGTTCCTCCCTGGCGGAGCTGGCCCTGGCGGAGCGCTGCGGCGTCACGGGGGAGGCGGGCGTGATGTTCTCCTCCAACAACACCACGGCGGAGGAGTTTCAGGCCGCCTGCCGCCTGGGAGGAATCGTCAATCTGGATGACATCACCCTCATTGACACCCTGGCCGGCGCCGTGGGGAAGGTCCCGGAGAAAATCTGCTGCCGCTATAACCCCGGCGGGGTGTTTACCCTGGGGGAGAGCCGGGACGGCGTGCAGGTGATGGACACTCCCGGCGACGCGAAATACGGCATGACCCGGCCCCAGCTGGCGGAGGCGTTCCGGCGGCTGAAGGAGCTGGGGGCCAGGGAATTCGGCATTCACGCCTTTCTGGCCTCCAACACGCTATCCAACGAGTATTACCCCGCCCTGGCCCGCATTCTTTTCCAGCTGGCAGCGGAGCTCCAGGCGGAGACGGGCTGCGAGGTTACCTTCATCAACCTCTCCGGCGGCGTGGGCGTGCCCTACCGCCCGGAGGAGCCGGAGAATGACATCGCTGTTATTGGCGAGGGAGTCCGGAGGGCGTATGAGGAAATTCTGATCCCCGCCGGGATGGACGGCGTGGCCTTGTACACGGAGCTGGGCCGCTATATGCTGGCTCCTTATGGCCATCTGGTCACCCGGGTTATCCATGAGAAGCATATTTATAAGGAATATATCGGCGTGGACGCCTGCGCCTGCAATCTGATGCGCCCCGCCATGTACGGCGCTTACCACCATATCACGGTCATGGGGAAGGAGGACGCGCCCTGCTGCTGCAAGTACGATGTGGCGGGCAGCCTCTGCGAAAACAACGACAAGTTCGCCGTGGACCGGATGCTGCCGAAAATTGATATAGGGGACCTGCTGGTGATTCACGACGCCGGGGCTCACGGATTCTCCATGGGCTACAACTATAACGGCAAGCTCCGCTCGGCGGAGCTGCTTCTCCGGGAGGACGGCGGTGTGGAGCTGATTCGCCGTGCGGAGACGCTGGAGGATTACTTCGCGACCCTGGTTTGGTGAGCGCCTGCGTGCCGGGCGCGGAAAAAGGGATGCATCCTGAAAGGGTGCGCCCGGTAAAAATTACACGAAGAATACAAAAATGCCAGGCAGTTACAGAAATAGAGCCAATGTGGCATAATTTAACACCAAGAGGAAGCACGATTTTTCAATCGTGCTTCCTCTTTTGTACCAAACGAGGCCCTGATCAGGCTGGAAGTTATTTTGTCAGATTATTTCTATGGCGGTGGACTGGAGAAGTTTGCCTTTTACAAAATCCCCCGCAGCCTGTCCATGTCGGACTATAGTATTTATCCGAGCACAGGAGAACTTATCAGCCGGCGGATTCCATGTCCGCGCCGCTCTCCAGCGCGGGCCGAATGAAAATCTCCTCGCCGTCCTCCGTCTCCCGGCGCTCCACTTCGAAGTTATCTTCGAAGTCCGCCGGAGCCGTGCGCTCGTTGGCCCAGCCCATATCGTACTCCTTCAGGAAGCTCTCCACTGCCGCCGGGTCCGCTTTGGACGGGTCCAGGGGCAGGGTAAACAGAGCCTGAACGCCCTGATAGTCCTCCGCGAAGGCAATGGAGCCGTCCTCCGCCACGGTGAAGATGGTGTTGTTGGGCACGCCGCCCTCGTAGAAGGCCATATAGACCGTGTGGTCCGCGAACATCTCGATGCTCTTGGTGTCCAGCAGGTAGTAATATACGCCGTCTTTGGCCATGCCGCTGGCCCCGGCGTTTAGAGTCCAGTTGTTCACCGCCGCCGGGGAGCAGCCCGCCACCAGGGGAGTCATGGTGTAATGGATGAAATCAAAGGTCTCGTTTTCCAGGGGCTCCCCGTCCAGGCGGCGCAGGGCCAGAACGGAATAGGTGTGGGCCGCGTCAAGGTCCTGGTTCAGCACGTCCAGGTTCTCCCCGGAGACCAGACCCAGCAGGGTGATGGAGTAGTCCCCGCTTTCCACAGTTTCGTTGATGGCAATGGCGTCGGGGCCGCTGAACGCCTCCGCCAGCAGAGTCTGTCCGTGCTCCTCCGCCACCTGGGCGGGGCTCAGCCAAGCGCAAGCGGCAGAGACGGACACCGCCAGCAGGGCGATGCAGGCGGCGGCCAGCGCCGCAATTTTTTTGGTTTTACTGAAAGTCATGTTGGTACGCTCCTTTTCCAATTCATGGGCGCGGGAACGCAGCAGGTCCGCCGTCCGCGCCTCAAAGTCCGCGGAAAAGGAGAGCTCGTCGAAAGCCTTGCGGTAGTCTTCCCGGTTCATACAGCGTCCTCCCTCAGCATCTGCCGCAGCCGCTCCCGGCCGCGGGCCAGACGGGTGCCCACCGTAGCGGCGGGCAGGCCCAGCAGTTTTGCGATTTCTTTGATGGAATATCCCTCGTAGTAGTGCAGGTGGATAACGGCCCCGTATATCTCCGGCAGGGCCCGGACGGCGGAGCGGAGTTCTTCGCCGGGGCTCTCCGGGGCCATGGGCTCCACAATATCTTCCAAAGGGACGTTCCGCCGCTCCGCTTTCCGGCGGATGTCGCCGGCGCGCTGAAGGGTCGTGCGGATCAGCCATGCCTTCTCATGCTCCCCGTCCCGGAACACGGGCCGGGCGGTGAGCAGGCGCAGGAACGCCTCCTGCACCGCGTCCTCCGCGTCGGCGGCGGAGCTCAGGCGGGTGCTGGCCAGCCTCAGCAGCATGCCGCTGTAGGCCGACACAATCCGGCTGATGGTTTCATCGGTACCAAATGGAACCACGCTCCTCACTCCCTTCACTCCTAACACGGCTGAGAGGCTGGAAATTTTTCGC
The DNA here is from genome assembly GCA_949959305.1 of uncultured Oscillibacter sp. Taxonomy (GTDB): domain Bacteria; phylum Bacillota; class Clostridia; order Oscillospirales; family Oscillospiraceae; genus Oscillibacter. The sequence goes on along the minus strand of CATLJA010000079.1, from coordinate 1,801 downwards.
GCCGTCAAAAAACTTTTTGCCCCGCCTTTATTATAAATGTCACTTTCCCACAAAGACTTTGTGGATTCTCACAAAAACGGGAAAAAACTATGACAAATCTGAGGGGGTGTTGTATAATAAAGCCGTATTCTACAGTCGCCGGACCGGCGAGGAAGGAGTTCCCGGTGAAAACACAGGACAACATCTCGGCCCAAGCAGCGGTTTCCCAGACCCCTGCGGTAGCCCTGCCCCGCACCATCCATCTGGTCCCCATGGACCGACTGAACGGCTTCGACGTGCGGCCGGGCTTTTATGAGATCAACGGCGCCACCGCCATTCCCGGCGGCGTGAACTTCACGGTACACTCTCACGGAGCCACCGCCATCGAGCTGCTGCTGTTCCGGCGGGGAGAGGAGGAGCCCTACGCCATCCTTCCTTTTCCGAAGCGCTACCGCATCGGCAACGTGTATTCCATGATCGTGTTCAAGCTGAACATCGAGGAATTTGAGTACGCCTTCCGGGTGGACGGCCCCCGGGACGTGGAGAAGGGCCTGATTTTTGACAAAACCCGCTACCTCCTGGACCCCTACGCCCGGGCGGTGACGGGCCAGAGCCGGTGGGGGGTCAAGCCCGCCATGGACCAGCATTACAAGGCCCGGGTAGTTAAGGACGATTTTGACTGGGGCAACCTGTCCCGGCCCCTGATTCCCATGGAGGACCTGGTGATTTACGAGCTCCACGTCCGGGGCTTCACCATCCATGAGTCCTCCGCCGTGGCCGCTCCGGGGACCTTCGAGGGACTGCGGGAAAAGATTCCCTATTTAAAGGAGCTGGGCGTCAACGCCGTGGAGCTGATGCCCATTTTCGAGTTTGACGAGATGCAGGACGCCCGCCAGGTGGACGGGGAGCAGCTTTATAACTACTGGGGCTACAATACCGTCAGTTTTTTCGCCCCCAACACCAGCTATGCCTCCGGCATGGAGTACAACCGTGAGGGCAACGAGCTCAAGCGCCTTATCCAGGACTGCAACGAAAACGGCATCGAGGTCTATCTGGACGTGGTCTTCAACCACACGGCGGAGGGCAACGAGGACGGGCCCTTCTTCTCCTTCAAGGGCTTCGACAACAATATCTATTACTTGCTTACTCCCGGCGGGCAGTACTATAACTTCAGCGGCTGCGGAAACACCCTGAACTGCAACCATCCCATCGTTCACCAGATGATCATCGACTGCCTGCGCTACTGGGTCACCACCTACCACATCAGCGGCTTCCGCTTTGACCTGGCCTCCATCCTGGGCCGGAACGAGGACGGCAGCCCCATGAACAAGCCCCCCCTGCTTCAGGCCATGGCCTTCGACCCCATCCTGGGGGACGTGAAGCTCATCGCGGAAGCCTGGGACGCCGGCGGCCTCTACCAGGTGGGCAGCTTCCCCGCCTGGAACCGGTGGGCGGAGTGGAACGGACGCTACCGGGACGACATGCGCCGCTATCTCAAGGGAGACGCGGGCTGCGCCCAGGCCGCTGCCCTGCGGATGGTGGGCTCCCGGGATATCTACCAGTCCGGGGAGCGGAAGAACGCCTCCGTGAACTTCATCACCTGCCACGACGGCTTCACCCTGTGGGACCTGTACTCCTACAACGTCAAGCACAACGAGAAAAACGGCTGGGGCGGCACCGACGGCGCCAACGACAACAACAGCTGGAACTGCGGCATCGAGGGGGAGACGGACGACCCGGAGATTACCGCCCTGCGGCGGCGGATGGTCCGCAACGTCTTCGCCCTTTTGATGTGCAGCCGGGGCATCCCCATGTTTCTGGC
>CATLJA010000078.1 GCA_949959305.1 uncultured Oscillibacter sp. | reverse complement strand
GTGAGGAAGTACTCCTTCAGAAAAGCCAGGGTATTGCCGGAGTCCAGAATATCCTCCACAATAATCAGGTGCCGCCCGGTGATGTCCTGCTGGAGGTCGTGGTTAATCTTCACCCGGCCGGAGGAGGCTGTGGCGTTCCCGTAAGAGCTGACGGCGATAAACTCCACGTCGCTTTTCAGCTGGCACGCCCGGACCAGGTCCGTCATAAAGACGAAGCTGCCCTTCAAAACCCCCAGGAACAGGGGCTTTTTCCCCTGGAATTTCTCATACAGTTCTTCGCCCAGCTCGGCCACCCGGGTCTTCAGCTCCTCCTCGGTCACCAGCACCTTCAGGATATCTTGCTCCATTTCACTGCGCATCATGTCCGTCCTCCTCAAATATGTTTCTCAATTTTTATAAACCGGCAGGGCTCCCGCCCCTCCGGCGCAAAGGCCATATCCACACCCAGCCGCCACACGGCGGCAAGCTCCCCCTCCACGTAAACGGCTGGCAGGCGGTCCCGCTCCGCCAGGGATATTTTATGGTCCAGGCACAGACGCTTGACGCTCCGCGCCCCCCGGCTTCCCGGCAGGGTCAAACGCTCCCCCGGCGGGCAGGGGCCCACGGTGACCGCCGGACTCTCTCCCGGCCTTCCCCGCCAGAAGAACGCGGTTCCCTCTCCCTCCTCCGGCCCGTCCAGCAGAGTCAGGGTGTAGTCCCCCCAGCGGAGGGGGCTGCCCGGCAAAAGCTGTACCTCCGTCAGGAGCTGGGGCCGGGTCTCCAGAATCAGCCACCGGCGGCAATAGCGAGCAGTGACACCATGGGGGAGGCTGAGCCGCCCCTCCTTTCCCCAGGCTGTGCGGCGGGTCAGGTCCATCAACGCCTCCAGGTGGGCCGCCCCAACGTCCTTCCGCCCCACGCCCAAGAGGTCGAAGAGCCGCAGCAGCATCCGGGGCCGCACCGCCGCCGGAGCCTGAGCCAGGGCGTCCATGGAGAGGGTTACCCGGCCCTCCTGCGCCTCCACATGGGCCGTGTGGGCGGCGGCGTCCGCCTCCAAAGAGCGGTCCGCTTCCCGAAGCCGTCCAGCGGTTTGACAGATATGCTCCACCGCCCGGGGATTCAGCTCTTTTAAAAGCGGCATGACCTGGAGCCGCAGAAGATTCCGGCTGGCGGCCCGGGGTCCGCGTTGGTCCCGTCCTCGATATGGGGCACTCCCCATTCGGCGGCGTAAGCCTCCAGCTCCGCCCGGGTCACGTTCAGCAGGGGGCGGCAAAGCCCGTCCCGCTCCCAGTCCATCCCCGTCAGGCCCGTCAGGCCCGTTCCCCGAATCAGGTTCAGCAGGACGGTCTCCGCGTTGTCACCGGCGTGGTGGGCAGTGTAAAGGCGTTCGCATTTCAGCTCCGCCGCCGTCCGGCGGAGAAAATCATACCGCAGGTTCCGGGCGGCCTCCTCCAGGGAAAGGCCCTCCCGCTTCGCGAAGGCACGGACGTTCCCCCGGCCCACGGCCAGGGGGATGTCCCATTTTGCGCAGACCTCCCGGACGAAATTCTCGTCCCGGTCCGCCGCTTCTCCCCGGAGGCCGTGGTTAAAGTGGGCGGCGGCGCACTGTCCGCCCCGCTCCCGGCGCCACGCGTCCAGCATGTGGAGCAGGCACATGGAGTCCAGCCCCCCGGACACGGCGCAGAGAATCCGCTCTCCCCGCCTTGGCAGAACCGTATAGGGGGCCCCTTTCAAAAGCTCAGTCCTCGTCGTCATAGCGCTTATCCAGCGTGGAGAACTGGGTGTACTCCGGCATCCAGCGGAGCTCTACCTTTCCGGTCTCGCCGTGGCGGTTCTTTGCCACAATACACTCCGCAATATTATGCTTTTCCGAATCCTCATTGTAATAGTCGTCCCGGTACAAAAACAGCACGATATCCGCGTCCTGCTCGATGGCGCCGGACTCCCGGAGGTCGCTGAGCATGGGCCGCTTGTCGTCCCGCTTCTCGTTGGCGCGGCTGAGCTGGCTCAGGCAGATGACGGGGACGTTCAGCTCCTTGGCCATGATTTTCAGCATCCGGGACATGTCGGACACCACCTGCTGGCGGTTCTCTCCTCCCCGGCCGTTCCCTCCGGCGGAGGTCATCAATTGGAGATAGTCCACCACCACCAGGCTGAGGCCGTCCAGCCGGCGGCACTTGGCGTTCATATCCGCCACGGACAGCAGCGGGTTGTCGTCGATGCGGATGTCCAGCCGGTTCAGCACCGTGGCCGCCCCGGCGATTTTCTCCCAGTCCGTCTCCCGCAGCAGGCCGGTGCGCAGCCGGTTGTTCTCCACCAGGGCCTCGGAGCTGAGGAGGCGGGTGGTCAGCTGCTCCCGGGACATTTCCAGGGAGAACACCGCCACGCTCCCTCCCTCCTTGGCCACGTTCAGCGCCACGTTCAGCGCCAGGGAGGTCTTGCCCATGCCGGGCCGGGCCGCCAGGAGAATCAGGTCGGACTTATTCAGCCCGGTAATTTTCTGGTCGATGGCGGACAGGCCCGTGGAGAGGCCCGGCAGGTGGTTTTCGTGCTCGCTCATCTCGCCGAGCCTGTCCAGCACGTCGGGAAGGACCTGCCGCAGGGGCACCATTTCCTGGGCGCCCCGGCCCCGGCGGATGGCGTAAATCTTCTGCTCCGACGCCTCCAGAATGTCCCCGGCTTCTCCCATGCCCTCCTGAACCAGGGCGGTAATCTCCCCCGCCGCCTGGGCCACGGAGCGGAGCAGGGCCTTGTCCTGGACGATGGCGGCGTACTCCATAACGTTGGCGCTGGTGGGGGTGATCTCCATCAGCTGGGCCAGGTAGGAGCGGGTGTTGTCGTCGGTGAGCCCCGCCTTCTGCATTTCCTCGAAGACGGTGATGCCGTCAATGGGCCGGGAGTAGGAGAACATGGAATAGACGGTCTCGAAAATCTCCCGGTTCTGCCGGAGGTAGAAGTCCCCGGGCCGGAGCCGCTCCATCACCAGCTTCACGCAGTCCGGGTCAATCAGCATGGAGCCCAGCACCGCCTGCTCCCCCTCCAGGCTGTGGGGCATCTGGCGCAGGAGCAGGTCTTCGTTTGCCATGGCGAACCGCCTCCCTCAAAGCCGCCCGGGACGGGCGTTATTTCTCCTCAAACACGGACACGTAGACCGTGGCGGAGACCTCAAAGCCCAGCCGGGCCTTGACCTCGTAATTGCCGAACGCCTTGATGGGCTCCTCCAGAACCAGCTTCTGCTTGGGAACGTCGATGCCGAACTGCTTCTGGAGCCCCTCGGAAATCTCCTTGGTGGTGACGGCCCCAAAGAGCTTTCCGCCGCTGCCCGCCCTGGCGGTGAGCTTCACCATGCACTCCTTGAGCTTTTCGGCGGTCTCCTCCGCCAGGGCCTTCTGGCGGGCCTCCTCGGCCTTTTTGGCCTTTTCCCTGAGATTCATGGTGTTGATGGCGTCCGCCGTGGCGGGAACGGCGATTTTCCGGGGCAGGAGGAAGTTCCGGGCGTAGCCCTCGGAGACCTCCACCATCTGGCCCTTCTTGCCCTGGCCCTTGACGTCCTGCTGTAAAATTACTTTCATTGGTCATTCTCCTTATTTTCTGAATCTTTTAAATGTTCTGGGTTTTCCAGGGTCCAGACTCGTTCCCCCAGATCCCGGACCCGTTTTTCTAAAGCGCCGATCCGTTCCTCCTGGGACTGCCAAACCGAAACCAAAACCGACAGTAGAAACGCGATTGACGCGCCTGCCAGGAAATAGTGGCGGGAAAAATCAAACAGCATCCACCCGCCAAAGAGCAGAAACACTTCCACAATCACCAGGCAGGTAGCAAACGTCCCCAAAAACCGTTTCACAGCCTTCCTCCCCGCTTCTTCATACCCGCGCCCTCCGCGCCTTCCAGGCCGAAACGGGGATTGCAAGCAGGAATGCGGCCAGCAGCCAGGAGAGGAAGGGATGGCCCCCAAAAATGAACAGCAAAGGCATACCGATAGGCGAGCCCATGCACAGCACCAGGAACAGCCCCAGCCAAAACAGGCATGCCGCATAGCTCTTCAAAAACCGCTTCATGGCCTTGTCCCCCTTATTTCTCAAAATACGCGTCAATCGCGTTGGTCAGCTTCTCCCGCACGTCCAAAATATCCCCGTTTTCAACCCGCCCCCCGGCGGTGGCGGAGTTGCCGCCGCCGCCCAGGGCCTCCAGAATCACTTGTACGTTGATTTCCCCCAGGGAGCGGGCGCTCATTTGAATGGCCGTTCCGCTGCGGTACACCACAAAGGAGGCTTTCACGCCCTTCAATGTCAAAAGTTCATCCGCCGCCTGGGCGGCGGCCACACGGTCCACGCCGTCCTGCCCCACCACGGCCAGGGCCACATCCGGCCGGTACAGCTCCGCCTGGCGGATGACGTCGTACTTGGAAACCATGCCCTCCAGGTCTCCCTGGAACAGGCGCTGCACATCCGCCGTGTCGGCCCCCGCCCGGCGGAGGAAGGCCGCCGCCTCGAAGGTCCGGCCCCCGGTGCGGAGGGTGAAGTGCTTCGTGTCCAGCACGATGCCAGCCAGCAGCGCCTCCGCCTCCTCCCGCAGGAGGGCCGAAGGCTCCACCAGGTATTGCAGCAGCTCCGTCACCAGCTCCGACGCGGAGGAGGCGTAGGGCTCGTGAAAGCTGAACGCGGCGTTTTCGATATAGCTGGCGGCCCGGCGGTGATGGTCGATGACGGCCACGCGGCTGCTGGACTCCAGAATCTGCGGGCTTTCCACCAAATCCGGCCGGTTGGTGTCCACCACCACAAGCAGCGTCCCCGGGCGCATCTTCACAAAGGCCTCCGCCGGATTGACGAACACGTCCCCGTACTCCGGCAGCGCCCGGAGCATAGACAGCACAGACTGGGCGGCGTTCTTCTCCAGGTCGATGACAATCTGGGCCCGCCGGCCCAGCTTCCGGGCGGCGCAGCAAACGCCCACCGCCGCGCCCACCGCGTCCATGTCGGCGAAGCTGTGGCCCATGACGTAGATGTCCTGAGAGTCCGCCAGCAGCTCTCCCAGGGCGTTGGCCATGACCCGGGACTTGACCTTGGTGCGCTTCTCCGTGGTCTTGGCCCGGCCGCCGTAGAAAGCGAAATCCGTCTTCCCCCGGACCACCGCCTGGTCGCCGCCCCGGCTCAGGGCCATCTCCAGGGAAAGGGCGGCGTTTTTGTACAGGGCGGGAATGCTGTCCGCCTCCCGGCCCAGGCCGATGGAGAGGGTGGGATGTCCGCCCTCCCCCACCTTGATGTCCCGCATGGCGTCCAGAACAGAGAATTTTTCCTCTACAAAGTGGTCGTAGTAGCGCTCCTCAAAAAGGAACAAATAGTGGTCCCGCTCCGTCTTGATAAGCAGTCCGTTTCCCACGGCGGCCCAGCTGCCGAGCTTTTCGTCAATCTGAGCCAGAACGGCGCTGCGCTGGGTGTCGGCGCAGGCGTTCATCATGTCCTCGTAGTTGTCCACCATCAAAATGCCAACCACCAGCCGGGTGGCGTCGAAGTCCTCCCGGAGGCGGTCCATCTCCGTGGTGTCCACCCAGTAGGTGGTGGCCACCAGGTTCTGTTCCCCGCTGCGGCCCTTGGCCCGGACCAGGCTGCCGTAGACCCGGAAGCGGCGGTTGTTCATATGGACCCTCTCCGGACACTCCTGCCGCCCTTCCAGCAGCCACTGGAAGGGGAACTCCGGCGCGGCGTCCTCCACCTTCATCTCAAAAAGGTGCTCCCGGACCCCGGCTAATTGGAGGAAGTTCTCGTTGCTCCAGATGACCTCCCCGGTGTCGGGGCGGAACACCATAATAGGCAGAGGGGAGTTGATGAGCGTGGATTTGCTGGCGGTGTCCACATTTCCCGTCACGTTGTCAATATACTGCAGGACGCTTTGCCGGCGCTTTTTGCTGCTGCGGACAAAGTAGGCGTACAGCGCCACGGTGGCCGCGCCCTCCGCCAGGGCCAGGGGCGGGCTGACGGTGACGGCGGCCAGGGTGAAGGCCAGAAGGCAGAGGAAATAGAATTGCAGGTTGGGCTCCAGCAGGCGGGAGAGTTTCTTATTGTTCATGGCCGCGCTCCTTGATGAAGAAGTAAGCATACCGATGGATTTTATTAGTATAGCAGTTTTCGGCGGAAAACACAAGTGCCGGTTCGCCCGGTCCATTTAAGATATGAAAAGCATAGGTCCGCTGGAGCTTCAGATCCGTCACGAAAAGGCGATTGACCGGAGCTGGGCCCTATGCTACCATAGGGAGGGCAAATCGAAATATGCGGAGGAATTATGAAAAATTTATATAGCATCGCCTTGCAGACGGCGAATCCTATAAAGTTAAAGAAAAACGGAGAAGCCGGTCATGTGGGCCGTGCGTTAGAAACCGTTAGCGGAGCCGTATTTACAGGCATTTGCATCGACGTGCCTTGTTCTATTGGAATCTGCGCGGAACAAGCGGCTATTGCGGAAATGCTGAAAAGCAGCGAAAGCAAAATCAAGCGGATTGTGGCGGTATACGAAGACGGAAGCATCTTGCCGCCTTGCGGAAGATGCAGGGAATTGATGTCGCAGTTGGATCTTTATAATGAAAATACATTCGTTGCGGTTGATTGCGGAAAGGAAGTCATGCTGAAAGAATTGCTGCCGGAAAGGTGGGACCGAAAATGGGATTGAAAAAGCTGACGGACAGAATTTATTTTTTACCGCATGAACCAGAGCGTGACAGGCCTATGCTGGCTTATGTGAAGGGGGATAAGCTTTCCCTGGCTGTCGACGCTGGATATTCGTCATCCCATGTAAAAGATTTTTATGGGGCGTTAGAGGCGCATGATTTGGGAAAACCGAACTTTACAGTCATTACACACTGGCACTACGACCATACATTTGGTCTGCACGCCGTAAAAGGCGCCAGCATCGCGCATCAAAAAACAAACCTGTTTTTAAAAGAACAGCGGAATAAGGCGCGGGATAAACGCTATATCGCGCTTTTGAAGCAGGACGATATTTATTTTGAAAGGGAATACGCCGGACAAAACCAACTGAATATCACAGTGTCTGACATTGAATACGCAAATGAACTAACCTTGAATTTAGGAGCGGTAACAGCCCGTGTTTTCCACACCGTTTCGCCGCATTCCGAAGATACAACTTGCATCCATATACCAGAGGAAAACGTTTTGTTTTTAGGCGACGCTGCAAGCGGGGACTTTTTCAACGGCGGCTTCATGGACAAAATAAAATTGAACCGTTTGATTCAAGTAATATCCTCTATAGACTGCGAATACTGCGCGCTAAGTCATTGTGAACCCATGAGGAAAAGGGATCTGCTGGCATATTTGGACGGCATTAAATAATCAGGAACGTCCACTTTGCCGGCGGAGCCGCCAGCATGGCGGTTCCACCCCGGCGAAGCCCGCCCCGCAGCAAAAAAGGGCCCCGTTCCTCCGGAAACGGGGCCCCTGCTTGTTCGCCTCTTACATAAACCGCTGCATGCCCTCGGTGGCGGCGGCGGGATCTCCGCTGATGGTAACGGTGAACTTGATGTTATTCCGCTCACCGAAGCCGTCCAGCCAGTTCAGGAAGGTCTCGGTCTCTCCGTCCACATCCCTGCCCACAATCTTGCAGAAATTGTCGATGAACATGTGGGAAATGTCATAGTTGCCCGCGTGGAGGCCGCTGATGAAGCCCCGGAGCAGATCGTAGCCGTTGAGCTTGTATTCATGCGCGTCGATCAGGCGGATGTGATAGTGGATATCGTAGGTCATGTTGCGGTTGGCCTCGATGCAAACCACGTTTCCGGGCTCGTCCTTCGCCGCGTTGTTGATTAATTCGATGAGCTGCTTGGTTTTGCCGGAACCCTTCATGCCCATAATCAATCTAACCATAGTAAAACACTCCTGTCATTTTAAATTGCCGTGACCTTGTACGTTAAGGATACCACACTCCGCCGGAAAAAACAATCCATAAAACCAAATTTGCCAATTGTTCACAGAATGGGCAGAGCACACCTCTGTCCATTCTGTGAACAGGCTTTTGGGCAAGGCGAACAGCCTGTGATTGAACTGGCGCGGGAAACCCAGGAGGGGTTTCCCGCGCACCCCCATCCTTCCCGTCGAACCGGCCTTGCGTTTTACGATTCACCCCGCCATGCAGGCCGTCCGCAGAAGCCGCAGGAGCATCTGGCCGTAGGTGACCCGGGGCACCTCCTCCCCCGCCAGCAGGGGGATTTCCGCCACGACCTCCTCCCCGGAGGAGACGGTGAGGGTCCCCAGGCGGTCCCCCAGGGCCACGGGGGCGGCGGCGGATTCCTCCAGCGTCACGGATTGGGTGAGGTTTCCGGCCTTGGCCTTTTCCAGCAGCAGCGTCCCCCCCTCGCCGGGCACCGGCTGGACGGTGGCCTGGGTCCCCAGCTCCACCGGAACCGGGGGCAGGGCCTGCTCCGGTACGACCTTGCGCAGGGCGTAGGAGGCGAAGCCGTAGTTCAGCAGGCTCTGGGCGTCCTCGAACCGCTGGGGAGAGGTGGCCCCCTTCATGACGACGGCGATAAGCTCCATGCCCTCCCGCTCCGCCGTGGCGGAAAGGCAGTACAGCGCGCTGTCGGTGGAGCCGGTCTTGAGCCCCGTGGCCCCCTCGTAGAACCGCACCAGGCGGTTCGTGTTCACCAGCTGGGACTCCCCGCTGCGCAGCGTGTCCATCCAGATAGTGGTGTACTGCCGGATGTCCGGGTGGTTTAAAATCAGCTCCCGGCTCATCAGGGCGATGTCATAGGCGGAGGTGACGTGGCCCGCCGCCGGGAGGCCCGTGGCGTTTTTGAAGGCGGTGTCCTTCATCCCCAGCTCCGCCGCCCGCTGGTTCATCCGCTCCACAAAAGCGTCCTCGCTGCCCGCCACCGTCTCCGCCAGGGCCACGGCACAGTCGTTGGCGGAGACCACGCAGACGGCCTTCAGCATGTCGCTGACACTGAGCTGCTCGTTCTCCTTCAGCCAGATTTGGGACCCGCCCATGGAACAGGCGTGGGCGGAGGCCGTCACCATATCGTCGTATTTCAGCTGCCCGCTGTCCACGGCCTCCATGGTCAAAAGCAGCGTCATCACCTTGGTGACGCTGGCGGGCTCCAGCTGCTTGTGCTCGTCCTTGGCGAAGAGGACGGTCCCCGTCTCCTTCTCCATCAAAATGGCCGACGGCGCGGACACCTCCACCGCCCGGACGCCGGTGGTCAGCAGCAGCACGGCGCACAGCAGCGCCGCTCCCCCTTTTTTCATGATGATCCCCCTTTTGCTTGTCGCTTGTCGGTTAAGCCTATGAGCAGGAGGGGACATTCATGACAAACCCTTTGACCGGGATGGAAAAATGTGCTATGCTGGGTGGGACATCAATTTACGGAAAGAGGGTATTCCCATGCCGAATCCCATTCCCTTCGGCGTTATGCCGGACGGCACGGCCGTAGAGCTGTACACCCTGCGCGGCGGGGCGCTGTCCTGCGGCGTCATCACCTTCGGCGGCTCCCTCCAGTCCCTCCGGGTCCCGGACCGGACGGGGAAACCCGTGGACGTGCTCCTGGGCTTTGACGCGCTGGAGCCCTACCTCATTCACGGCAAGTCCCTGGGAGCCCTGGTGGGCCGGTACGCCAACCGCATCGGCGGGGCGAGGTTCACCCTGAACGGCGAGACCTGCCGTCTGGCCGCCAACGACAACGGCGTCAACCACCTTCACGGCGGCCTGCACGGCTTCAACCAGCGGGTCTGGACCGTGGAGGAAGCGGAGGAGGACCGCCTCGTCCTCTCCCTGTTCAGCCCCGACGGGGAGGAGGGCTATCCCGGAGACCTGACGGTCCATGCCGCCTATACCCTGACGGCGGAGGGCCTGACCATCCGCTACCGGGCGCGGTGCGGCCGGGACACCGTCTGCAATCTGACGAACCACGCCTATTTCAACCTCTCCGGCCACGACAGCGGCCCGGTGCTGGAGCAGACGATTCAGCTCCTGGCGGATTTCTACACCCCCACGGACCCCCTGTCCATCCCCACCGGGGAAATCGCCCCGGTGGAGGGCACCCCCATGGACCTTCGCAGGCCCCTCCCCATTGGGGCGCGCATCGGGGAGGATTTCCCCCAGCTTCTCCAGGCCGGGGGCTACGACCACAACTGGATTCCCAATGGGGAACCGGGGACTCTCCGGCCCATCGCCCGGGCCTCCTCCTCCGCCACCGGCATCTCCATGGAGGTTCTCTCCACCCTCCCCGGCGTGCAGTTTTACACCGGGAACTATCTGGACGGCTGTCCCGCCGGAAAGGGCGGCGCGCCCTACGCCAACCGCTGGGGCTTCTGCCTGGAGACCCAGTTCTACCCGGATTCCCCCAACCATGAGAACTTCCCCTCCTGCGTCCTCCGGGCGGGGGAGGCGTTCGAGCACACGGCGGCGTTCCGCTTCGCCGCAGAATAAACGGACAGGACCGGCCTTCCAAGGCCGGTCCCGTTTTCATTCCGTCAAAAATTCCTCCAGATTCTCCAGCGTCACCTGCCGGTAGGGGAGCCACACGTAATGCCCCTCCGCCAGGTCCACCGCCTGGGCCGGATCCTCCCCGTTCCAGAGGGCCAGGGTCAAATCGAGGATCGCCTGGGCCTGGCCCCGGCCGTCGTTGTGGACGGTGCCGTAGAGCTGCCCCGCGGCCACCGCCTCCAGGGCCGGGGCCGTGGCGTCCACCCCCACGATGAGGGGCCAGCGCTCCCGGGGCGTCGACGCCAGAGCGTCGATGGCTCCCAGGGCCATGTCGTCGTTGTTGGCGAAGACGGCCTCGATGCCGTCCCCGAACTCCTCCAGCCACTGGGCGGTCCGGGCGGCGGCCTGGGCCCGGTTCCAGTTGGCGGTTTCGTTGGCCAGCTTCTCCACCTCCATGCCGCCGTCGGTGACGGCCTTGATGGAGTACTC
>CATLJA010000077.1 GCA_949959305.1 uncultured Oscillibacter sp. | reverse complement strand
GGGAGTATGAGAACGCCAAGCGCTACGCCCTGGAGCTGTCGGAGATTTTCGGGCCGGATCGCTTCTATTTGGAGCTCCAGGACCACGGCATCCGGGACCAGGCGGTGGTAAACCGGGGCATTCTCCGCATTCACGAGGAGACGGGCCTGCCCATGGTCTGCACCAACGACGCCCACTACCTCCGCAGGGAGGACGCGGAGGCCCACGACGTGCTCCTCTGCATCCAGATGGGAAAGACTCTGGACGATGAAAACCGGATGCGCTACGAGCCCCGGAATTTCTACCTTCGCAGCGGGGAGGAGATGGAGGAGCTCTTTTCCGGCTACGAGGGGGCCGTTGAGAACACGGCGAAGATCGCCGGAATGTGCAATATGGACTTCACCTTCGGCAAATACCATCTGCCGGAGTTCCAGCTGCCCCCGGGCTATGACAGCTTCTCCTATTTAAAAAAGCTCTGTGACGAGGGCTACCGGGCCCGTTACGGGGAGGATGAGGCCCACCGGGAGCAGCTCCGGTATGAGCAGGATATGATTGAGAAAATGGGCTTTACGGACTATTTCCTCATCGTCTCCGACTTCGTCCGCTACGCCCGGAGCGTGGGCATCCCCGTAGGGCCGGGCCGGGGCAGCGCGGCGGGGTCCATGGTCAGCTACTGCCTCTATATCACGGATATCGACCCGGTAAAATACGGCCTCTACTTTGAGCGCTTTCTGAACCCGGAGCGGGTGAGCATGCCGGATATCGACATGGACTTCGGCGATACCCGGCGGGGGGAGGTTATCGAGTATGTCCGCCGGAAGTACGGCGAGGACCATGTGGCCCAAATCGTTACCTTCGGCACCATGGCCGCCCGGGGCGTGGTCCGGGACGTGGGGCGGGTGATGAACCTGCCCTATGCCGAGGTGGACCAGATTGCCAAGCAGATTCCCAATTCCCCCGGGGCCCACATCACCCTGTCGGACGCCCTGCGGCTGACAAAGTCACTCAGCGACCTTTACGACAGCGACGGGACAGTGAGGCGGCTCATTGATACCGCCCGGATGCTGGAGGGCATGCCCCGGAACGCCTCCACCCATGCCGCCGGGGTGGTCATCACGAAACGGCCCGTCTACGAGTACGTGCCCCTGGCAAAGAACGACGATATCGTGGTCTGCCAGTACGGCATGGTGACGCTGGAGGAGCTGGGGCTTTTGAAGATGGACTTCCTGGCCCTGCGGAACCTGACGGTGCTGGAGGACGCGGTGCAGCTTTTGAAGGAACACCAGCCGGACTTCCGCCTGGCGGACATACCGGAGGAGGACCGGCAGACCTACGAGATGCTGGCGGCGGGAAAAACCTCCGGCGTGTTCCAGATGGAATCCACCGGAATGACGGGCGTATGCGTGGGGCTGAAGCCTCAGAATGTCGAGGATATTACGGCCATCATTGCCCTTTACCGCCCCGGCCCCATGGACTCCATCCCCCGGTTCATCGCCTGCAAGCAGGACCCAACGCTCATCAAGTACCGCCATCCCGCCCTGGAGCCCATTCTCTCCGTCACGTACGGCTGTATTGTCTATCAGGAGCAGGTCATCAAGATTTTCCAGGATCTGGCCGGCTATTCCTTGGGTCAGGCGGACATGGTCCGCCGGGCCATGAGCAAGAAGAAGGCCAAGGACATTGAACGGGAGCGGGAGGCGTTTCTCCACGGCGATCCGGAGCGCAATATCTCCGGCTGTGTGGCGAACGGCATCCCGGAGGCCACGGCGGAGGCCATTTACCAGGAAATTTACGATTTTGCCAACTACGCCTTCAACAAGGCCCACGCGGTTTCCTACGCCGTGGTGGCCTATCAGACGGCGTACTTCAAGTGCCACTATACCCGGGAGTACATGGCGGCGCTGCTGACCAGCGTGCTGGACAACTCCGACAAGGTGGCGGGCTATATCAACGAGTGCCGGGACTGCGGCATCGCCCTGCTGCCGCCGGACATCAACCGCTCCCTGGACCGCTTCACCGTGGAGGAGGGGGGCATCCGCTTCGGATTGGTAGCGATTAAGAACATCGGCCGGGGCTTCATCCAGTCCGTGATGAAGGAGCGGAAGGAGGCGGGGGATTTTGCTTCCCTCCATGACTTCTGCCGCCGGATGGCGGGCGGCGATATGAACAAGCGGGCCCTGGAGAACCTGATCCGGGCCGGGGCTTTTGACTCCACCGGGGCCCGGCGGTCCCAGCTGATCCGGGTCTATGAGAAGGTGCTGGACGCCGCCATGGCCCGCCAGCGGCAGAACCTGGAGGGGCAGCTGGACTTTTTCGGCATGTCCGCCGGGCGCTTATCCCAGGCGGAGGAGGTTCACCTGCCGGACGTACCGGAGTTTACCGCCCAGGAGCGGATGACCATGGAGAAGGAGACCACCGGACTTTACCTCTCCGGCCACCCGATGGACGCTTACCGGGATATCGTGCAGCGGCTGCGGGTGCCTCCGGTTGGCAAGGTGCTGGAGGACTTTTCCCAGGAAAACGGCCCCACCCGGTTTGCCGACGGGCAGTATCTGACGCTGGCGGGGGTGGTCACCTCCAGCAAGACCAAAACCACAAAGAACAACAGCCTCATGGCCTATGTGGTGGTGGAGGACGAGACTGGAAGCATTGAAATGCTGTGCTTCAGCCGGACGCTGGAGTCCTGCGGCTCCTACCTCCGGGAGAATCAGGCCGTGGTGGTGAAGGGAAGGCTGTCTGTCCGGGACGAGAAGTCTCCCCAGCTTATGTGCGATTCCGCCTATCCCCTGGAGATGGCGGGAGGAGGTTTCCAGCCCCCCGCCGCGAAAGCAGAAAAGCTTGTGAAGGGGGAGACGCTGTACCTGAAATTCCCCTCGTTGGACCATCCGTCCCTCCGGCATATGAAGCTGGTGCTCTCCATGTTTCCCGGCGACGTCCAGGTGAAAATGGTCATGGCGGACACCCGGAAGGTTTACGGCACCCAGGCGCTGCTCCACAAGGCGCTGATTGAGGAGGCCAGGGAGACACTGGGGGAGGAAAACGTGGCTGTCAAGTGAAAAAGGCGCGGGTACAGATTTTTGTACCCGCGCCTTCTTTATAGGTTTTCCGGGAAGAACAGCCGGACGATCTGGCCGTAGAGCTTCTCAGGGGATTCCTGAAACCGTTTTGCCGCCGCCTTGGCCTGGGCCTGGTCCACCATCATCAGCTTGAGGTCCATAACGCCGCCCTTGTCGTCGGTCAGCTGGAAGCGCGCCGTATAGGTGCCGTTGGGCCGGGGTTCGACGGAGGCTTTTACCTGCCGCTGGCGGCGGAGCTTCCGGTTCCACTCCGCAAGGTTCCTGTCACAGCGCCGCCGGACGGAATAGGGGAGGCTGGACTCGCAGGCGGCGCCGTTCCGGCGGCCCTTGTCCGTGAGGACGTAGAGGCCGTTTTGATCCAGGGTCAGGTGTTCCGTGCGGACCAGGTCGGCCAGGCACTCGGAGAAGTCAAAGTAGTCGATGGCGTCGTCGCAGAGCGTCAAATCCAGGATAGTGTCGAAAGGAACCGGCTCCTCCACCCTGGCGGCAATATAGAGAATGAGAAATTTGATTTCCAGCTTATCCTGAATGAAACCGGGCATGGGTCCGCCTCCTCTCCTGGCTGGTTCCGCCGTATTTTTTTCATTATACTCCTCCGGAGCCGAAAACACAAGCCTGGCAAAAGTTCCGCCTCGCAAATTTGTCGAAATTTGGAGGAAAGCACCTTGACGGGTTCCTATGATATTGGTATCATAGGAACAGCTTAAAATACGAAAGGCGGCGGCGAGATGAAAAAAAGAGCGCTGGCGATCTTACTGGCGGCGTGGATGGCTCTGGCCCTGGCGGGCTGCGGCGGGAAGACGGAGGAACCGGAGGCTCCTTCCGAGCCCGCGCAGACCGAGTACCCGGATACGGCCCCCGGTCCGGAACCGGAGCCCAGCGTCCCGGAGGGGATGAATCCGCTGACGGGCCTCCCCATGGAGCCGGAATATGAAAACCTGAGGCCGGTGGCCGTTACGCTGAACAACCTGAAGGCGGCGCAGCCTCAGCTGGGCATCTCCCAGGCGGATGTTATTTACGAGATTCCCGTGGAGGGGGGCATAACCCGGATGCTGTGCCTCTACCAAACGGTGGAGGGCGTTGGGACCATGGGCAGCGTCCGCTCCGCCCGGCCCTACTTCATTGAGCTGGCGCTGGGGCACGATGCGGTCTACGTCCATGCCGGCGGCAGCCAGGAGGCCTATTCCAACCTGCAGAGCTGGAAGGTGGACCATATGGACGGCGTCCGTGGCGGAGCCGACGCCCAGATATTCTGGCGGGATCCGGACCGGAAGCGGGACAACGGCTATGAGCACAGCCTGGTCACCTCCGGGGAGAAGATTCTGGAGTATATGGAGAAGGGAAAGATTGCAGCGGAACATGCCGGCAGCTGGAACTGCCTCCAGGCGTTTGCTGAGGACGGGACTCCGGCGGACGGAGAGGCGGCGGAGCATATCAAGGTCCGTTTTTCCGGCTATAAGACCGGAACTTTCGATTACGATGCCGCCACGGGAAAATATTTGGTCAGCCAGTACGGCAAGGAGCACGTGGACGGCGGCAACGGGACCCAGGTCAGCGCCACGAATGTGCTGGTGCTGAAAACTTCCATCGCCGTTCTGGACGATGTGGGCCGCCTCCGGGTCCAGACCACCGGGGAGGGGGAGGGATACTTCTTCTGCGGCGGCAAGGGAGTTCCCATCCAATGGAACCGGAAGGACCGGGACAGCGCCTTTGCCTACACGCTGGAGGATGGCCGCTCCCTGGCCCTGGGGCAGGGAACCAGCTATATCTGCATCATCAGCCCCAAGACCAGCACGGTGGAATACGAATAAACGGAAAGGACCGCCCCGGAAACGGGACGGTCCTTTTGTTTATTTGCGGCAGGCGCAGCAGCATTCCTCGTAGTTCTCTGGCAGCCGCACAGTGTTGGGCGGGAAGAACTCGCCTACCGGGAAGGCGATGTTGCGGAAGACGCCGCAGGGGTCCTCGGTCCCGCTGCCGCAGGAGCACTCCTTGTCGGGCATGCAGTAGTCGTATACGGGCACCAGAAGCTGGGAATCCCGCTCCAGGCGGACAATGGAGAACTGGCCCAGGGTGACGTAGATGCGGCGGCTGTCGTCGCCGCTGGAGAGCTCCCCGTCAAAGCAGCTGTTGACGAAGGAGGGCACCTCGCACAGCTCGCAGTCGCAGTCCCGCTTGCCGCAGCAGTCCATAATCCGGGCGTCCAGGACGATGGGGTCCACGGCTTCCACCACAGCCACGGGGAGATTGGAGCGGCTGGTGAGCTGGAGGTCCGGCTCGCCGGTGCGGAGCTCGGAGGAGAAAATCTTGGCGTTCCCCTCACTGCCGAAGAGGATGGCCCGCTTATCGAAGACGCACAGGCCCTCCACCGTGATGGGGGCGGGGCAGCTCAGGTAAGCCTGGAGGGTGACGGAGTAGAAAAAGCGCATGTCGACGGTGTAGAAGCCCCGGTTGAAGCTGACGGGCTCCACGTCCACATAGACATAGAGAAGCTTGGCGCTGCCGCCTTTAACGGACAGGGCGCGGTTAATGACGTCCACATACTGGAGCTTGGGGTAGAAACGCAGGTCCTCGATGCAG
The DNA here is from genome assembly GCA_949959305.1 of uncultured Oscillibacter sp. Taxonomy (GTDB): domain Bacteria; phylum Bacillota; class Clostridia; order Oscillospirales; family Oscillospiraceae; genus Oscillibacter. The sequence goes on along the minus strand of CATLJA010000077.1, from coordinate 5,372 downwards.
TCCTTGTCACGGCAAGAATCGTACACTTTCCGTGTATGAATGCAAACTGCCTCTCGGATGCCGCTGAGGTCCTCCACGGGACCGGGCATGACTTTCTCGGGCATTGCAATACCTCCTAATAAGTAGCTGGCGAAAGAACGAAGTCCTTTCAATCCAGTGTATGCGCCGCCGCCCGGGAGGTGAGGGGAAAGGGCTTATTCCAGCTCCTCCCGCAAAAGGGCGTACATACAATAGGAGCTGACCCGGCCGTTTTTATAGACTCCGTTCCGCATGGTGCCCTCGCAGGTGAAGCCGGCCTTTTCCAGTACCCGCCGGGAGCCGCGGTTATCCGCAAAGGGCTCCGCGAAAATGCGGAGGATGTCATAGCGCGCAAAGGCGTCCCGGCAGATCTGCCGAACCGCCTCCGTCATGACGCCTTTGTTCCAGTATTCCTCCGCCAGCCAATAGCCCAGCTCGGCTGACTTTTCATACACGTCGTCTTTCAAGGCAACGCTTACGCTGCCGGCGGCCTTGCCGCCGATGACGATGGCCCGCATGAGCTGCCGCGCCTTGCCCTTTGCGATACAGTCTCCCACAAACCACTCCGCGTCCGCCAGGGTGTAGGGAGAGGGGAAGACATTCCGCAGATTCGCCGCGATCTTCGGGTTGTTGGCTGCAGCGGCTATGGACTCCGCGTCCGGCAGCTGCCAGGGTCTTAGGATAAAGGGAATCATGTGACGCCTCCGAATAAAAGAATTTGAAGCCCATTATAACAGTGAAGGGAACGTTTGTCCACCGGAGTTCCCGGCGGCCGGAGGAAAGAAAAGGAAGTCCCCAAAAGAAAAGGCTTGCAAAACTTTCAGTATCTGGTATAATAGACACATTCTGATTACACAAAAGGAAGGAAGCTCTGAATGGATTACACGATTCTCATGTTAGTCGTCATGCTGGCGATCATGTATTTCCTGATGATCCGCCCGGAGAACAAGCGGAAGAAGAAGGCCCAGGAAATGCGGGACAGCCTGAAAAAGGGCGACGTCATCACCTCCATCGGCGGCATCATCGGAAAGATTGTCTCCGTCGGCAAGGACACCATCGTCATCGAAACCAGCGACGACCGGGTCCGCATGGAGCTGGCCAAGTGGGCCGTGAGCTCTGTGGGCGTTCAAAGCAGCGAACAGCCCGAGGAGAAAAAGGAAGAAAAGAAGCCCGCCAAGAAGGACGAGGAAAAAAAGGAGTCCGAGGGCGGCAAGGACGGCTGGAACCCGGAGATCTGAAACCTCCGTTTTTGTTCCATCCCAAACGCATAAAAACCCCCTCCCAAAGAATATGCTTTTTCCAAGAGCATGTTTCGAGGGAGGAGTTTTTTATGGCGAAGGGACGAAAAAAGCTGGCGGTGTGGCAGGGCTTTTTGGCGGGAGGAATGCTGACGCTGGGGGTGTATCTGCTGGGTCTGCTGTTTTTGACGCTGCTGCTGGTGAAGGGCGCGCTGTCGGAAGGGGGAAGCTTCCCAATGGTGGCGGCGCTGTGCGCGCTGGCCTCCCTGGCTGGGGGAATGCTGACGGTACGCCTGACCCTGTGGCGGATGGGCGGCGTGCTGACGGCGGCGGCCTTCCTGTTTGTGCTGCTTTTGGCGGGACTGGGCTTTTGGGGCGAAATCACCTGGATGGGCCGGGGCGGCGTGCTGCTTCTGTGCGGCCTGGCGGGAGGGATTCTGGCCGGGGCGGCCAGCTCCCGGAAGCGGCGGCGGCGGAAGTGAGCGAACGCTGTTTTGTTGGATTGCACAAAAACGCCGGTTTTTTCTAAAATTCCCCTCCGGCGGCGGAATCGGGCCGCCGGAGGAGGGGAGAAGGGACGGGGCGGCAGATATGGGATGCGCGGAGAGAACCGCCCCCAAATGTGGGTGACGTATGAGGGAACCCGGCGCCCGAATCGGCCGTCTTTGCGAAGTTTACATAATGATGTTTACATAACATTTTGTCATAAATCCCAAAAATGTGCTTTTTGGAGGAAGAGTCTTGCGAAAAGCGGAAAAATGCGCTATATTATGGATACAAACTTAGTTACGCGGTTACACACCTTCTCCCTTGTCCCCGCCGGACAGGAGGGTGTTTTCTTATCTGCCTGTCGAATCACCCGGCTTTTTCCGGAATACGTATAAGCCGCCGACGCGCCTCATAGGATGAGGTGAGGTGAGGCGGTTTGAAGTGGAAAGGGCGGGAGATGACGGAGCGGCGGCGGCAGTTGTCCCGTCTGCTGTTTCTGGCGCTGTTTTTTTTCGCTGGCGTCATTTTGGGACAGGTTTTTTCCAGCCGGGTCCCGGACGCCACGGGCGGCGAGCTGACCCGCTACCTGACGGATTTCCTGAAGGTGGAGGAAGGGGACCCGCCGCCCCGGGCGGCGCTGTCGGCGGCGGCACTCTATTTCCGCTATCCGCTGGCGGCGTTTTTGATGGGCTTTGCCTCCATCGGCGTGCTGCTGCTGCCGTTGATGACCGGAGCCTTCGGCTTCTTCCTGTCCTTTTCCGTCTGCTGTTTTACGGCGGCTTTCGGCGCCGACGGCGTTCTGCTGGCGCTGGCGGTGTTCGGCCTCCGGTGCGCGGTGACGCTGCCCTGCTATTTCCTGCTGGCCGTTCCGGCTCTAGAGCGCTCCACGGTTTTGGCCTGCCTGTCCCTGGGGGGCGGGCGGCGGAACGGCCCGGTGGATTATGGCCGGAAATGGTGGAGCCGCCTGGCGGTGGTCTCCGGGGTGCTGCTGGCGGGGATGTGCGCCGATTTGATGCTGGCCCCCTGGGCTTTGCGGCAGATGCTGGAGCGGATTCTGGCAGGATAGGGAATCATCCTTTGTGTGAGACTGGTAAAGAGAGAAGGGATCGTTACGGACGAGATCGCGCGCTATGGAGAATATCTGGTAAGGGAGAGGCACGCCTCCCAAAACACCGTGGCCTCTTATCTGAGGGATGTGACCCAGTTTTCGGACTACTTGAAGTCCCGGGGGCCGGGACTGCTGGAGGCCACTACTGAAACGGTACAGTCCTACATGGACTGGATGACGAGCCGGGGCAAGTCCGCCGCCTCCGTCACCCGCTTTCTGGCTTCCGTGAAATCCTTCTATAATTTCCAGCTGTTCAGCGGCAAGGTGAAGGTCAATCCCGCCAAGGGCGTGTCCGCCGCCAAGGTAGAACGGAAATATCCTGAGATACTGACCTCCAAGGAGGTAGACCTGTTTCTGGAGCAGCCCCGGTGCGTGGACGCCAAGGGCTTCCGGGACCACGCTATGCTGGAGCTGCTGTACGCCACAGGCATTCGTGTCAGCGAGCTGATTGCCCTGGACCTGGACGATTTGAACCTGGCCGCTGGTTTCGTCCACTGCTCCAGCAAGGGCAAGGAGCGGATTATTCCCCTGTACCGCACGGCGGTGAAGGCCCTTCAGGATTATGTCTGGAAGATACGGCCCCAGCTGGCGTCCGGCGAGGAGGAAACCGCCCTCTTCGTCAACATGAACGGGGAGCGAATGAGCCGGCAGGGCTTCTGGAAGATCATCAAGCACTACCAGGAGAAGGCGGGCATCGAGAAGGAGATTACTCCCCATACCCTGCGGCATTCCTTCGCGGCCCACCTGTTGGAAAACGGCGCGGACCTGCGCTCCATTCAGGAGATGCTGGGCCACGCGGACATCTCCTCCACGCAGATATATACCCACATTGTGAAGGGCAATTTGAAGGACGTTTATCAAAAGGCCCATCCTAGGGCTTGACGGGGTACATAGAGAAGGCGCTGCCGGTCCGGCAGCGCCTTTCAAGGTTTTGGACGTTATTTCATCACCTTCTGCATGCGGTCCTCCAGCCTGTTTTTTTGGGGGGGGGATTGCCAATTTATTCCCGGTAATCCTCCCTGACAAAGGGCTCATGGATTTCCTTTGAGCAAAGAATTCCATATTTGCGGGGACGCCTGTAAGCATTTCCATGAACCTCTTTGCGGCGGTAGTTCCGAATCATATCCATATCAAAAGCCGCAATCCATACTCCCTCTGATTCGTCCGCCTCCAGAATACAGGTATCCCTGGAACCTGAAAGCTCAGGAAGGTACACGACCCCATCAAAAGCGTTGGAATGCCCGTTGCAGTCCGGAACGCTTATGGGATAATTGCAGGTTGCGATTCCAAGCATATTTTCATACGCCCTTGCCCGAAGCTGAGACAAACGATTTATCTCCATCGGGCAGGCATTTGGCACAAGTATGATCTCAGCGCCTTTTAGCATAAGAATCCTTGCACTTTCAGGAAATTCACGGTCAAAGCATATCATGGCTCCGACTTTTACGATTCCGGATTCTGTATTGAGGTCTGCAACATGGAAGCCGTCTCCAGGCGTCAAATTTCTCTCCACATCAAAATCACAAGTGTGCACTTTAGAATATTTAAGGACTTGTTTCCCAAAACGGTCAAACAGGATTAATGTATTTCGGGGACCTGTTTCGCATTCTTCAAGCAGAGTGATTCCAATGGCCATGTTCAATTCATTTGAGAGCTCTTTAAACGCCTTAATAAACGCATGGTCTGCCGGAATTGCCTCCCTAATCCAGTCAGCCGCCGGACGGCCATAAATGTTATATCCATTACTGAACATTTCCGGGAACAATGCAGCATCGGCTCCCATCTCTTTCGCCTTGCGGCAAAATAAAATGCCTTTGTCGCGTGTAGCATCAAGCGTATCCTGCGCCGCTATTTGCAGTAAAGCAATTTTCATGGTATTTCGCCCCCTCCGTGCCTCCGGTTTAGCGCCTTGATTATAGCGCCCATCCTAAACCAACTCAAGCTGGTTTTTTGAAGCTGCCGAAGCCATACTCCAGAAACACTTATTTCAAAGGAATATTTGTCAAGGGGGATTTCACCCAAAAGCTGAAATCCCCGCGATAAGCTGGAAGTTATCTACATTACCCATTTTAGGCGAATAGGATATATTTCAACAACAAAATGAACTTCTTCTACGGTCGTTGCCGGATGCGATTCAGCAATATCCACACTAACAGAATCTACCGCCACTTTCATAAAATCATCAGATGTACCACAAACAATGTATTGAGAACTTATATACTCAATATATCCTGATTTGTCTGGCTCAAGCGGCATCGTCTCAAAGGGCTTTTCAATATCAACACCTAAACGAGACAAATATTCGGAAACTTTTGGGTAAGTAGATTTGATTTCACGAATATAATTTTGACAATATGCGCAGTTGCATAGTTCATCAGCTTTCATTTGATTATAAAATTCTTTCGTCTTTTCAACATCCACATCCTCACCCTTACAACTTCCGGTTTGTTGAAATGTTACGGCCAAAGTATATCACCAATGCGAATGACATTCAACTCTTATTTGTGGGTGCTGATGGC
>CATLJA010000076.1 GCA_949959305.1 uncultured Oscillibacter sp. | reverse complement strand
TCTTTGCTCTACGGTCTGCCGGGCCACGAGGGGGCCATTACGCAGACGGACCTGGAGGCGGACACCCCCTACAACCTCTATAAGTACCCGGGGCTGCCCCCCACGCCCATCGCCAACCCCGGCCTCACCGCCATCGAGGCCGCCCTGGAGCCGGAGGAAACGGGCTACTATTACTACGCCCTGGGCAAGGACGGCAAGCACCACTATTTCGAGACCTACAACGAACATGTCAACTTCGTCAACAGTGCCGAATATGGCGGATAAGCGGCCGGAGCTGCTGGCCCCGGCGGGAGACATGGAGCGGCTCCGCATGGCCGTCCTCTATGGGGCGGACGCGGTGTACCTGGCGGGAGGGGACTTCGGCATGCGGGCCTTCGCGGGGAATTTTTCCCCCGAGGGCCTGGCGGAGGCGGCGGCCTTCGCCCACGCCCACGGCGTCCGGGTCCACTGCACCGTCAACACCATGCCCCGGAACGATGAAATGGACCGCCTCCCCGCCCATCTGGAGGTGCTGGAGGCCGCCGGGGTGGACGCGGTGATTCTGGCGGACCTGGGGGCCTTCCGCCTGGCGGAGCGCTACGCGCCCCACGCGGCCCGCCATGTCTCCACCCAGGCCGGGGTCACCAATTACGAGGCCGCCCGGGCCTGGCACGACCTGGGGGCCAGCCGGGTCATCCTGGCCCGGGAGCTGAGCCTGGAGGAAATCCGCGCCATCCGGGACAGGACGCCGCCGAATTTGGAGCTGGAGGCCTTCGTCCACGGGGCCATGTGCGTCAGCTATTCCGGGCGGTGCCTCCTGAGCAATTATATGACGGGCCGGGATTCCAGCCGGGGAGCCTGCGCCCAGCCCTGCCGGTACAAGTACGCCCTTATGGAGGAAAAGCGCCCCGGCGAGTTCTTCCCCATTGAGGAGGACGGCCGGGGGGCCTACATCCTGAACTCCCGGGATATGTGCATGATTGACCACCTGGAGGATTTGGGCTTTCTGGACAGCCTGAAAATTGAGGGCCGGGCCAAGTCCGCCTATTACGCCGCCGTGGTCACCGCCGCCTACCGCCACGGCCTGGACGCGCTGGCGGCGGGGGAGCCCATCGACCCCGTGTGGCGCTGCGAGGTGGAGCGTGTCAGCCACCGGCCCTACTCCACCGGCTTTTTCTACGGCCAGCCGGGCCAGTACTACGACGAGGCCCGGTATGTCCGGGAGTGGCAGGTGGCCGCCATTGTCACAGGCTGCGACGGGGAGGGAAATGCCGCGCTGTCCCTCCGCAACAAGTTCCGGGCCGGGGACGAGGCGGAGCTGGTGGGCCCGGGGCTCCGGCCCCTTTCCATAACCGTCCCGGAGATGACGGACGCGGACGGCCTGCCCCTCCTAGAGCCTCGGACCCCCAAGAGCGTTTTTTACATGAAGCTGCCCAGGCAGGTGCCCCCCTGGACCATCCTCCGGCGGGCGAGGGACCTGCCGGCCCGGGCGGACGGGTAAAATTACATTCTAAAAAAGATTCTACAAAAGGAGAAGCCGCTATGAATGCAGACGTTGTCATCGTGGGCGCCGGCCCCGCCGGTATTTTCACCGCCCTGGAGATGCTGAAAAAAGGCAGCAGGCAGAAAATCGTCATGGTGGAGAAGGGGCAGAGCGTGGAGAACCGCCGCTGCCCCAAGAGCCAGACCAACAAGTGCGTAAACTGCAAGCCCTACTGCCACATTACCACCGGCTTCTCCGGCGCGGGGGCCTTCTCCGACGGGAAGCTGTCCCTGAGCTATGAGGTGGGAGGGGACCTGCCCACCCTGATTGGCACGGACCTGGCCCAGGAGACCATCCACTACGCCGATAAAATCTACCTGGATTTCGGCGCGGACGCCCACATTGAGGGCCTGGAGTACCCCGAGGACCGGAAGGAAATCCGGAAGCGGGCCATCCAGGCGGGGCTGAAGCTGGTGGACTGCCCCATCCGCCACATGGGCACGGAGAAGGCCCATGATATTTACCTGGGCATCGAGCGGCATTTGCAGGAGAACGGGGTGGAAATCCTCTTTGGCTGGGAATGCCGGAACCTGATTCTGGAGAACAACGTCTGCAAGGGCGTGACCGTGTCCGACCGGCGGCAGGATATGGAGATTACCGCCAGGCACACTGTGGTGGCCACCGGCCGCCGGGGGGCGGACTGGCTGGAGAAGCTCTGCGCGGAGCACAACATCGCCCACGCCCCCGGCACCGTGGACATCGGCGTGCGGGTGGAGGTCCGGAACGAGGTCATGGAGATGGTGAACCGGGTCCTCTACGAGTCCAAGCTGGTGGGCTGGCCCAAGCCCTTCAAGAACAAGGTGCGGACCTTCTGCCAGAATCCCGGCGGCTTTGTCAGCCAGGAGAATTACGACAACGACCTGGCGGTGGTCAACGGGCACTCCTACAAGGAGTTCAAGAGCGACAACACGAACCTCTCCATTCTCTGCTCCCATAATTTCAGCGTTCCCTTCAACCAGCCCATCGCCTACGCCCAGAAGGTGGGGGAGCTGACCAACATGCTGGCCAACGGCCAGATTCTGGTCCAGCGCTTCGGCGACATTCTGGACGGCAAGCGGACGTGGCAGAAGGAATTGGCCCAGTCCAACATCCGCCCCACCCTGCCGGACGTGGTGGCGGGGGACATTACCGCCGCCATGCCCTACCGGGCCATGGTGAACATCATCAACTTCATTCAGGCCATGGACTACGTGGTGCCGGGCTTCGCCTCCTATGAGACCCTGCTCTACTCCCCGGAGCTGAAGTTCTACTCCAACCGGGTGAAGATGGACACGGATTTCAACACCAGCCTCCAGGGCCTCCACTGCCTGGGGGATTCCTCCGGCTGGACCCGGGGACTGATGATGTCCTCCGCCATGGGCGTGCTCATGGGGCGGAAGCTGGCCGAGGAAGGGTAAATGCATTGAGACGCGAAAAATCAGGGCCGTCAAGGCCCTGATTTTTTGCTGTTCAAAGCTATTCCGCCGCCCGGGGTTCATACTGCGGCGGAATGGCGGGGTCCTCCTCCGGCCAGCCCTCAAAATGGGGCTCTGCCAGGTCGGTGTTTCCCTCTTCGCCCACGGCCTCCACGCGGACCCGGCACTCCGCCGTCTGGTCCTTCCAGGAGGCGGTGATGACAGCCTCGCCCGGACCCTCAATGAAGATTCGTCCGGTGTTGGCCACCCGGGCCACGCTGGGGTCAGAGGAACTCCACTCCACTTCTTCCCAGGGAACTCCATAGACCTCTGATACATACTGGCCAATATCGCCCGCCACGGTGTTGATTTCTTCAGGACGGATGGCCAGGATCCCCGGCGTTTCTGCGGGCGCGGGAACGAGCGGAGCCGTGACGTTCAGCGTCTCCGTGACCCGGAGGCCGCCGCCGCACTCCAGCACCACCTCCAGGTGCCCCATCAAGTCCAGAGGAATGTCCCAGGCAAAGAGGGCAAAGTCCCGCCCGTCGGCAGCCGCCTGAACCGCGATTTGCTCCCGGAGGTCAAAGGTCTCCGTTCCCGAGGGGGTCAGGAACAGGGACACGGCGTTGACCGAGTTCTCCGCGCCGTTCTCAAATTCCACCACTATCAGCACCCGCTCCCCGGCGGTAAAGCTGAACCAGCCGTCTCCCAGGTCCGGCCGCAGGGACCCGGCGTCCTCGTTAAAGAAGTAGACGCCGGTGACGGAGGGCTCTGCGTGCTGGGGCACGTCCATGTTTGTCTCCGCCCGGAGGGCGATAAACAACGCGGCCGAGAACAGGGCCGACACGATCAGCACGCCCAAAACCAGGAGCACGATCCGCTTCCAGGTCCAGAAGGGCTCCTTGGAGGCGGGCGGCGGAGGGGCGGCCTGGGCGGTTTCCTCTTCCGGCGCCTCCTCCGGCGGGGGGAACGAAACCCCCAGCACCTCCTCCAAAAGTTCCAGATTCTCCAGGCTGGGGAGGGAGGCCCCCAGCTCCCACTTGCTGACGGCCTGGCGGCTGACCTCTAATCTTTCCGCCAGGTCCTCCTGGGTCATGCCCAGTTCTTCCCGGGTCTGCTTGATAATCTCAGAAATACGCATATGTATATCCTCCTTATAAGAGTCGAAACATGTTTCACAGGCCCCAGTATAGCAGGTTGCGCCGGTTGCGTCCACCAACCCGGCACGCAACCGGCCCAGTTGCGTGAAAAAAGTTTCCCCGAAGACTGCCAGATTTCCCGTCCTGGATTCGTTTTATAGGCAGAACGGCCGTTCAAAAGGAGATGATACTACGGAGCAAATCACATATACCCGCCGGGAGGCGGAGGAGCTGGTGGAGCGGTGGGCGGATGCCGTCCTCCGGGTGGCGTACACCTGGAGCGGCAGCCTCCAGGATGCCCAGGACGTGTGCCAGACGGTGCTTTTAAAGCTGCTGACCCATCCGGAGCGGTTCCCGGACCCGGAGCGGCAGCGGGCCTGGGTCCTGCGGGTGACCATCAACTGCTGCAAGGACCTGAAAAAATCCGCCTGGGCCCGTCGGCGGGTCTCCCTGGACGCGGCGTCGGACGCGGCGGTCACCATGCCGGAAGCGGGGGAGAGCCCGGTGCTGGAGGCGGTGATGGCCCTGCCGGAGAAGTACCGCCGGGCGGTGTACCTGCGGTATTACGAGGAATACGAAATCGGCGAAATCGCCGCCCTGATGGGCTGCCGGAGCACTCAGGTCAGCACCTACCTGTACCGGGGCAAGGCGAAATTGAAAATCATGTTAGGAGGCAGCTATGGACAAGAATGTTTTTCAGACTGAGATGAACCGGGTGGCCTTCACCCCCGCAGGCCGGAAGGCCCTGGCGGACGCGCTGATGAAAGGCGGAACCGTCTCTGCCCGCCGCCCCGTGAGCTGGGCCCGGCGGGGCATGGCGGCGGCGCTGGCGGCGGTGGTGCTGGCGGGCTCCGCCATGGCGGCGGGAACGCTGTGGGAGCGCTATTTCGGACGGCTGGACGAGGGGCAGCAGGAGGTTATTGAAACGCTGAGTCAAGAGCTTCCGGCGGCGGAATGCAACGGCACCGTCATAACGCCCCTGGCGGCCTTCGGGGATCAGGATTTCTACTATTTGATGCTGGAAATCCGCGCCCCTGAGGGCACGGTCCTGCCGGACTACGGCGGGGACGAGGGGTATTATCAATTCTCCAATCCCGACACCAGGGAGTATATGACGCTGGTGGACAGCGCGGGAAACGAGATCGGCGGAAGCCGGGAATTTGAATGGATGTCCCGCAGCGGCGGCAGCGAAGTCCTGACCGCCGTCATCCGCCTCTGGCCCGCCGAGGGCGTGGACTTTTCCGACGGAACGGACAAAATCCTCCATCTCCCCGGCCTCTGGCTCCAGAGCCCGGACAAGATTTACACCCCCGTCCTCACCGGCGGCTGGGACTTCAACATCGGAGCTCACACGGGCAACATAGAGAGCAGGATCCTGGACACAACCGGAGTGACGGTAGAGGACGACCGCTTCGGCACGGTGGCGCTGGATTTCCTGCGTGTGTCTCCCCTGGGCCTGCGTTACCGCTCCAGCTGGGTCCCCGGAGCGGAGGACAACACGCTCCTCTCTCCTCCTCTGGAAATTTCTGTGGTGATGGAGGATGGCAGGGAGATTTACCTGGATAACACCGAGGGCAGCGGGCGTGACGATGAGTGCTGGTATGAATCCTACGGCCCCTTTGAAGCGCCCATTGATCTGGATAAAGCGGCCTGTGTCCGCTGGAATGGTGTGGAAATCCCCATCAACTGAAATCAAGCGCACAAAAAGCGGCACGGTGAAAACCGTGCCGCTTTGAGCTTGTCCGAACATCTCAGATATGAATGCCGCCCACAAAATATGTATTGTAGTAGCCGTCGGTCAGGTCGGAGTAGATGACTCCGCCGCTGCGGGAGGAGGAGGCGTGAATCATCTGGCCGCCGCCGACGTAGATGCCCGCGTGGGAGCAGGCCTTTCCGGCGTTGCGCTTGGGGTCGTTGAAGAACACCAGGTCGCCGGGCTGAAGCTCACCCAGGCTGTAAACCCGGGTGCCCAGGCCGCTCTGCCACTGGCTGGTGGCGCTGTGGGGAAGGGAAACGCCGAACTGCTTGTAGATATACATGGTGAAGCCGGAGCAGTCGAAGCCGCCGGGGGCCGCGCCGCCGTATACGTACCGGGTGCCCAAGAACTGCCGGGCGTAGTCCACGATGCCGCTGTCGCCCACGCCGGCGCCGGGGGTCAGGGGCGTCTCGTTGGTCAGGCTGATGTAGTCGCTGCGGACCCAGCCCTCGCCGTATGTTCCGGTAATATGATACCAGCCGTTTTCAATGCCGGTGACCGTGACGCCGGAGCCAATGCCCAGGTTGTTCACAACTTCGCCGTCGATGTCGGCCTCGGCCCGGACGTTGACGCCCCGGGCGTTGATCCGGCCGTAGTACTCAAACTCGGTCTCGTCGCTCATGGTGAAGAACTCGGCGGAGACATAGCCGTCGTCGCCGTTGTGGGCCACGTGATACCAGCCGTCGGCCTCGTCCAGCACGGCGATGGTCCAATCCTTGTTCAGCGTGGTGATGACGGAGGCATCCAAAGAGGGGGCGGAGCGGAGGCGGAGGGCGGAGCCGGTGGTCTTTCCGATGCCCACCACCAGGGGATCGCCTTCGGAGGCGAGGGCCGCCCCGGCCAGGAACGTCATGGAAATCAGGGTGAGCGCCAGAATCTTGGCGGCCTTTTCGGCAAGTCGATTCATAAGTGGTTGCTTCCTTTCTCGTATCATTCGTAACGGTTGGGGTAAGCGCCCGGCGTTATTTCTCCTTGCCGGCCAGGGCCCGGTTCAGCCAGACGGAGGCAATGTCCATCGCCGCGTAGAGGCTGTCTTTTTCGCTCTTTTTAACCACCCGGTCCCGGGATTTCAGATCCGGGTCCGTGAGCTGGAGCTGGATGGAGACTCTGGAGGCCAGGTCCAGGTCCTGCTCCTTCCGGGTGTCCAGCACCTGCATCATGATAATATATTTCTCAGCCATCGTGCCGTAGTAGATCAGGTTGCCTGCCCGGCGAAGCGGATGGCCCTTATATATGAGACCCTCGGTTTTGCCGCTCTTATTTCCAGCCATAAGAACCTCCCTCAAAAATTTTGTAACCAAATTGTAACATCTTTTTCCCGTTTTGTCAACAATTCGGCTTAGGTATTTTGACGAAAAAAATAAAAGCGTTTCGTGCAAACAAGACAAAAAGCACAAAAATCCCGTGGAATCCGGCCTCCGCCTCAGGAGGCGGAGGGCCGTGTTCCACGGGATGCGCGTCGGCATTAATGACAATTTGTAACTCTTTTTGTTACTGGCTCAGATACTTCCGCACCAGGACCTGCAACAGTTCGTCCCGGTCAATCTTTCGGATCAGGGTCCTGGCGTTGTTGTGGTTGGTAATATAGGTGGGGTCCTCGGACAGGATATAACCCACGATTTGATTGATGGGATTATAGCCCTTCTCCTCCAGGGACTTGTAGACTGTGGAGAGTATCTGGTGAATCTCCGCGTCCTTCTCCAGGGCGAGGCTGAACTTTCTGGTGAAATCGTCCATAGGTACACCACCTTCCTTTCTGTTCCCTCTTTAGTATACTCGCTTTTTCCCGGACTGTAAAGGGTTTCGGCGGGAATTTTACGAAAGATTTTTACTGGAAAGCCGCCCCGGCTCAGCGCAGCCTGGCGTTCAGCTCGGTTTTCAGCAGATCCAGGATGCTTCTCACATCCTCGTCCGCCTCCTGGGCGGTGAGGCTGCGGTCGTCGGCCCGGAGCTCCAGGCTGAAGGCCACGCTCTTTTCCCCCTCGGGGATGCCGGCGCCGGCGTAGACGTCAAAGAGGCGCACGCTTTTCAAAAGGCCCTTGGCCCCCCGGCAGATGCACTCCTCCAGCTTGGCCACCGGGAGGCGCTTGTCACAGACCAGGGCGATGTCCCGGGTGACGGCGGGGAAGCGGGGCAGGGGCTGGTAGACGGGGGTTCCGCCCATGCTCTCAAACAGGGCTTCAAAGGACAGCTCCGCGGCGTACAGCTCGCAGTCCGCGCCGTAATTCTCTGCCACGGCGGGATGAATCTGGCCCAGCACGCCCAAAACGCGCTCTCCGCTGCGGACCCTGGCGCAGCGGCCGGGGTGGTAGGAGGGATTTTCCTTCTCCGCCTCAAACCGCACTTCCCCGATGTTCAGCCCCTCCAGCACGGCCTCCACGGCTCCCTTGAGGTGGAAGAAGTCCATTCCGCCGCCGTAGGCCCCCAGGGACAGCACCTTGGGCTCGTCGGCCATGCCGGAGCCGTCGTTCCTGGCGAAGTAGGTCCGGCCCAGCTCGTAGAGCCGGACGGATTTGTTCCGGTAGTGGCAGTTCCGGGCCAGGATTTCCAGCATGGAGGGCAGGGTGGTGGTCCGCATGATGGAGGTGTCCTCCCCCAGGGGGTTCAGAATCTTCATGGAGCTGCGGAGGGGAGAGTCCGCCGGGAGGTTGATTTTGTCGTAATAGGCGGGGCTGATGAAGGAGTAGGTGATAATCTCGCTGTAGCCCAGCCCCCGGCAGAGGGTCCCGGCGGCGTTTTCCGCCTGCTGGACGGGGGTCCAGCCCCGGCGCTCGTTCAGCCCGGCGGAGAGGGTGTCGGGAATGCTGTTGTAGCCGTGGAACCGGGCCACCTCCTCGGCCAGGTCCGCCATGCCCTCCACGTCGCCCCGCCAGGAGGGGACCTTGATCACGCCCCGCTCCTTGGTGGTTTCAAAGCCCAGCCGCTGGAGGATGGTGTACATCACGTTCTCCGCCACATTGGTGCCCAGCAGGGCGTTGATCTTCTCCGGCTCCAGCTTCAAAAGGGTGGGCTGGGGGACGTAGTTCAAAATATCAATCACGCCGTCCACCACCTCGCCGGCTTCCAGCAGCTCCACCAGCTCGCAGGCGCGGTTCACGGCGGGGAGGGTGTTCAGGACGTCCAGGCCCTTTTCAAACTTGGCGGAAGCCTCCGTCCGCATTCCCAGGGCCAGGGCGGCCCTGCGGATGCACGCCCCGTCGAAGTTGGCGGACTCGAAAACCACGTCCGTGGTGTCCTCCACAATCTCGCTGTTCAGGCCGCCCATGATTCCCGCCAGGCCCACGGCCCGGGTATCGTCGGCGATGACCAGCATGTCCGGCGTCAGATGGCGGACGTTCCCGTCCAGGGTGGTGAGCTCCTCGCCGTCCCGGGCCCGGCGGACCACGATTTTCCCGCCCTTCACATAGCGGTAGTCAAAGGCGTGCATCGGCTGGCCGTACTCCAGCATGACGTAGTTGGTGATGTCCACGATGTTGTTGATGGGCCGCACGCCGCTGGCGCGGAGCCGCTCCCGCATCCACTTGGGGGAGGGGCTGATTTTCACGTTCCGCACCATCCGGGCGGTGTACCGGGGGCAGAGGTCCGGGTCCGGGGTCTCCACGTCCAGGCGCTCCATAATGGACCGGGCCAGGGGGTTGTCCGCGTCCCCGGGACAGCCCTTCACCACCGGCTCGTGGAACTTCATGGGCTTTCCGAAGGTGGCCTTGACTTCCCGGGCCAGGCCGATGACGCTGAGGCAGTCGGGCCGGTTGGGGGTGATTTCAAACTCCACCACGTGGTCGTCCGCGCCGATGACGGGGCGGATGTCGTCGCCGGGCTTGCAGTCCTCGTACATGACGAAGATGCCGTCGGGGATGCAGTGGGGGAACTCCCGCTGCTCCGCGTGGAGGTCGGCCAGCGTGCAGATGGACTGCGTTTTGGTGTTGTAAGCCACCAAATCCCCCTGGTGAATATTCTGGAGGCGGACGTTGTGGACGTTTCCGCTGCCTTCGCTCCAGTTCACGGCGAAGGTCCAGTGTCCGCCGCCGTTGTGCACCACCAGCTCCACCCGGGCGCAGACCACCGGCCCGAAAATTTTATGTCCCGGCTGAATATTGGCGGGAATGGAGGGCTTTTCCGGATCAATGGGCTTATAGTCGTTCAGCAGCGCGGCGGCGGTGACGGCGGCGTAGGGGAAATCCCGCTCGTCCAGGCCCAGCTCATGAAGGCCGCACATCATGCCGTTGGACTCCACGCCCCGCAGCTTGCCCCGGGTGATTTTCTTGCCGCCGGGCAGGACGGCTCCATGAAGGGCTACGGGAACCAGGTCCCCCTTGTGGATGTTCCAGGCTCCGGTGACAATCTGGACGGGCTCGCCCTGGCCCGCGTCCACCTGGCAGACCCACATGTGGTCGCTGTCGGGATGGCGCTCCATCTCCTTGATGCGGCCCGCCACCACGTTTTGGATTTCCGCCCCCAGGTCCTCGGTGACCTCCACCTTGGAGCCGGAGATGGTCATGGCCTCGGCGAATTCCCGGTCGCTGACCGGGCCGACGTCCACAAATTCTTGTAACCATTTACGGGATAATTTCATATCAAAACTCCTCTTTCATATGAAAGTGAGCGCTCAGTCCCACTCGATTTCTCCGCCCTTCTCTTGCACAAGGCGGCACAGCTCCTCCCCGTTTTCGATAAGGGAGCGGATGATTTTCTCAAAGCGCTTGGCCTTTGCCTCGTTTTCCGGGGTCAGGGGCCAGTGGGCCTCGTACATGTCCGCCTCCGGGTCCGGGTCCATTCCCTCCAGGACGTCCGAGGCGTTTTCCTCCAGGTAGTACCGGAGCAGGGCCTCCCAGTTGTAGCCGTTCATATAGGCGTCCGGGCAGAGGGCCCCCAGCTTCTCCCCCAGGGCCATCACCGTTTCATCGCTGGCCCGGAGCGTAAGGCCCACTTTGTTTTTGTAGGTGAAAACCGATACATAATCCGCCATGGAAATGCCTCCTCTCAGTCTCAGAACTGTTCCAGGAACCGGACGTCATTTTCAAAAATCAGCCGCATGTCGGAGATTTTGTACCGGCCCAGGGCCAGACGCTCCAGCCCCATGCCGAAGGCGAAGCCGGAGTACTCCTCCGGGTTGACGCCGCAGCCAAGCAGCACCTTGGGGTGGACCATGCCCGCGCCGAGAATTTCAATCCATCCCTCGCCCTTGCAGGTGGGGCAGCCCTTGCCGCCGCACTTGTAGCACTGGATGTCCACCTCGCAGCTGGGCTCCGTGAAGGGGAAGTGGTGGGGGCGGAAGCGGGTGACGGTTTCGGGACCGTAAATCTCCCGGATGACCGCATTCAGCGTCCCCTTCAGGTCCGCCATGGTGACGCCCTTGTCCACCACCAGGCCCTCAATCTGGTGGAACATGGGGGAGTGAGTGGCGTCCACCTCGTCCTTGC
>CATLJA010000075.1 GCA_949959305.1 uncultured Oscillibacter sp. | reverse complement strand
TATCCGGGTATTTTCGCACAAGCCATGTGGGAACCGCGTAGGTGGGCGTGCCGACGATCACCTGAATGTCGTGCTTTTTTGAGCAGGACAGCATCCGGTGCAGGTGTGGGCGGCTTTGCCCTCCTGGCGCTGGAGGGCCAGGGCTCGCTGGGCCTTGGTTCCCATGGCGGCGGGGCGGACCGCCCTCCGGGCCTCCCGGCGGGCGCGCTTGGGATTGACCTTCCGCTCCGCCGGTTCCTCCGCAGCGGCGGGCGGGCTGAAGTTCAAATGCCGCCAGTTTTCCAGCAGGAAGGCGTAGACCTCCTGGTCCCCTGGCTCGGCCCCGAAGGGGAGCCTGCAAGCCTCATAGGTCCCGCCACCGCCCCGCTCGTAAAGCAGGACCCAGAATGGGTCCTCGAAGCGGACGGTCAGTTTTGCGTATCCGGTTTCCATACGCGGTTCCTCCTTTTCATGTCTCTCACGGAGAACGGACAACCAAAGGAGGCAGGTTACTGGCGTTCCGGCGCGGGCCGCCGGGGCGCGCCCGGACTACCGACCGGGCCGTGTTTTTATCTCCGCAGGCATATCATAGCGGAAACAGGAGGGGTGCGCAAGGGAAAACTTCTTTCAACTCTGTAAGATTTGAGAAAGAATCTGGACAGATTCCTGTGGTAGAGTAGCCACAGTAAAAGCCCTGCGGCTGAAAACTTTACCTTGGAGGTATGAGCATATGACCATTCTGGAAACGAAAGACCTGCGCAAGCACTACGGCTCCGGTGAAACGGAGGTCCGCGCCCTGGACGGCGTGGATTTGAAGGTTGAAAAAGGCGAATTTGCCGCCGTCGTCGGCACCTCCGGCTCCGGCAAGTCCACCCTGCTCCACATGCTGGGCGGGCTGGACCGCCCCACCTCCGGCTCCGTCACTGTAGACGGAAAGGACATTTTCTCACTAAAGGACGAGGCCCTCACCATCTTCCGCCGCCGGAAAATCGGCTTCGTCTTCCAGAACTACAACCTGGTCCCCGTCCTCAGCGTCTATGAGAACATCGTCCTCCCCATCCAGCTGGACGGCCAGAAGCCCGACGGGGCCTATGCAGGGCAGATTATCGAGACCCTGGGCCTGGAGAAAAAGCTTCAGAACCTTCCAAACAACCTCTCCGGCGGCCAGCAGCAGCGGGTGGCCATCGCCCGGGCCTTAGCCGCCAAGCCCGCCATTATCCTGGCCGACGAGCCCACGGGCAACCTGGATTCCCGGACCAGCCAGGACGTGATGGCCCTCCTCAAAATCACCAGCCAGAAATTCGCCCAGACCATTGTCATGATTACCCATAACGAGGAAATCGCCCAAATGGCGGACCGCATCATCCGCATTGAGGACGGAAAAATCCGCTCCTCCCGGAAGACCGGAGAGGAGGCGTGACCATGGTCCGAGTTGCCAACCGGGGCTGCATCCGCCGCTTAGGGCTGCGCTCCATGCGGGCCGCCCGGACCCGCAACATCGTGGCGGTTCTGGCCATCGCCCTGACCACCATTCTCTTTACGTCCCTGTTTACCATCGCCTCCTCCATCAACTACTCCTTCCAGCAGGAGAATTTCCGCCAGGCGGGCGGCGACTTCCACGGCACCATCAAGGATCTCACCTGGGAGCAGGTGGAGGAGATGCGGACGGACCCTCTTATCAAGGAGGACTTCGCCCGGATGTTCGTGGGCATGCCTGCGGACCCGCCCTTCAACAAGTCCCATGTGGAGGTTTCCTACATGGAGCCCGCCGCCGCGCCCCACTCCTTCTGCACCCCCGTGGAAGGGACCCTCCCCCGGGAGGACACCGACGAGGCCGCCACGGACACCCGCGTTCTGGCCCTTCTGGGGGTGGAGCCGAAGGTGGGCGCGAAATTCACCATTTCCTTCTACCTTGACGAAAACACCCCCGGCCGGAAGCTGGTTACCCGGACCTTCACCCTCTCGGGGTGGTGGGAGTACGACAGCGCCCTGGTGGCCAGCAACGTGCTCCTGCCCCGCTCCGCCGCCGAGGAGCTCTGCGCCCAGAGCAGCGGGGACCCCTACTCCATGACCGGAGTATGGACCCTGAACATGATGTTCCAAAACGACCTTCATATCGAGGAGAACGTCCTTCAGATCCTGGAGAACCACGGCTATCAGCACGAGGACGCCCAGGCGGAGAACTATCTGAAAATCGGCGTCAACTGGAGCTATTCCGGGGCGCAGCTCTCCAACAGCTTTGATATCACGACGCTGATCGCCATTGTGGTTTTGCTGCTGCTGATTATCTTCACCGGCTACCTGATTATCTACAACGTCTTCCAAATTTCCGTCACCAACGATATCCGGTTTTACGGCCTTCTGAAAACCATCGGCACCACCGGCAAGCAGATCAAACGCGTCGTCCGGCAGCAGGCCCTGCTTCTCAGCCTTATCGGCATCCCCATTGGACTGCTCCTGGGCTTTGCCATCGGCAACAAGCTCACCCCGGTCATCATGGCCCAGCTGAGCTACAAGAACGCCTTCGTCTCCTTCAATCCCCTGATTTTCATTGGCGCGGCGCTGTTCGCCCTGCTGACCGTGTTCCTCTCCTGCGCCCGTCCGGGCCGCATGGCGGCGAAGGTTTCCCCGGTGGAGGCCGTGCGCTACACCGAGGGCGGGCCGAAAAAGGCGGGAAAGCGGGAGAAGGTCCGCAAGGCCCAGAGCGGCGCGTCCCTGCCGGGCATGGCCTGGGCCAACCTGGGCCGGAGCCGGGGGAAAACCGTGGTGACGGTCCTCTCCCTGACCCTGGCGGTGGTGCTGGCCACGATTACCTACACCTTCGCCACCGGCTTTGACATGAACAAGTACCTGGCCCAAAATGCCGACGTGGACTTCATCCTGGGGGACGCCGCCTACTTCCAGACCAGCGGCGGCTTCCGCTCCACGGACGAGGCGGTGCCGGAGGAGATCATCTCCGACGTCAACGCCCGGGACGGTATAGAGGAGAGCGGACGGGTGTATGGCGGCGTTTCCGCCATCAAGGAGTTTGTCACCGAGGATTGGTTCCGGCAGGGCTATGGAAAATATAATCCCCCGGAGGTTGTGGACCAAATCCTAGAGCTCACCGACCGCCTGCCCAACGGGCTTCTGGAGACCGGCGTGCAGATGTACGGCATGGAGGACTTCCCCCTGAGCCTGCTGGACGTGCTGGAGGGAGACCTGGCCCCCCTGTCGGACCCCAGCCAGAAGGCCATTGCCGCCGTGTACCTGTCCGACGACTACAACTCCACCCAATGGGGCAGCCACTGGGCCAAGCTGGGGGACACCGTGACGCTCCGCTATATCACAGAGATGGAGTATTTCTACCGGGACACCGGGGAGATCATTGAGGACGTGAACGCCGCCATCGAGGGCGGCCGCCCCTGGGGAGAGCGGGCCAAGGCTTACGAGGACATCGACTACACCGTCTGCGCCCTGGTGCGGATTCCCAACTCCATCTCCTACCGCTACCGGATTCTGGGCTGCGACGACTTCATCCTGGGGGCGGAGCGGTTCAAGCAGGACACCGGCACCGCCAGCGTCATGACCTATCTCTTCAACACCACCGACGAGGCGGAGGCGGACATGGAAGCCTTCCTGGCGGAGTATACGGAGAGCGTCCAGCCCCTCTACGACTATGAGAGCCGGGCCAGCTACGTCGCCGAATTCGAGGGCTTCCGGAATATGTTCCTGACCATGGGCGGGGCGCTGAGCTTCATCATCGGGCTGGTGGGCGTGCTGAACTTCGTCAACGCGGTGCTCACGGGCATCCTGACCCGGAAACGGGAGCTGGCGGTGCTCCAGTCCGTGGGCATGACGGGTAAGCAGCTGAAAACCATGCTGGTCTTTGAGGGCCTTTATTACACGCTCCTGGCCCTGGCGGTGTCCCTGGCAATGACGGTATGCCTGGGCCCCCTGGTGGGCAGCGCCGTGGGAGACGTCTTCTGGTTCTTCACCTACCGCCTGACGGTGGCCCCCATTGTGGTGATCCTGCCCGTTTTCCTGGCCCTGGGGGCGCTGGTTCCCCTGTGGACCTACCGCTCCGTCGCGAAGCGGACCATTGTGGAGCGGCTGCGGGAGGCGGAAGGATGAAGCGGGGACCCTGCCTTAATTGACAAGACTGCTGTCAATACACCCTCCATTTTCATGGATTTTTCCCTGAAAAGACGGAAGAAAGAGATTGCATTTTCCGGAGGCTTTGCTATAATCAAGGGAACAAACCGAAAAGAGGGTGTTTCCCACCATGCGCACCGAACAAAAGCTGAACATGACCATGCTCTGCGACTTTTACGAGCTGACCATGGGCAACGGCTATTTCCAGGCGGGCTACAAGGACCGCGTTACCTATTTCGACGTGTTTTTCCGGGACGTACCGGACAAGGGGGGCTTTGCCATCTGCGCGGGCCTGGACCAGCTTATCGACTATATTCTGGACCTGCATTTTGACGGGGAGGATATCGCGTACCTCCGGGGCCGGAACCTGTTCTCCGAGGAATTCCTGGCCTATTTGAGGGACTTCCGCTTCACCGGGGACATTTGGGCCATTCCCGAGGGAACCCCCATCTTCCCCCAGGAGCCCGTCGTGACGGTCCGGGCCCCCGCCATCCAGGCCCAGCTCATCGAGACCTTCACCCTGCTGGCCATCAACCACCAGAGCCTCATTGCCACCAAGGCCAACCGCATCGTCCGGGCGGCCCAGGGGCGGACGGTGCTGGAGTTCGGCTCCCGCCGGGCCCAGGGCACCGACGGGGCCATCACCGGGGCCCGGGCGGCCTATATCGGCGGCTGCGCCGGGACGGCCTGCACCATCTCCGACCAGCTTTACGGCGTTACCGCCGGCGGCACCATGGCCCACGCCTGGGTCCAGATGTTCGACACCCAGTACGAGGCGTTTGAGGCGTACTGTAAGCTCTACCCCCATAACGCCACCCTGCTGGTGGACACCTACAACACTCTGAAATCCGGCGTGCCCGACGCCATCCGCGCCTTTGATGCGGTGCTGAAGCCCCTGGGCATCAAGAAGTGCGGCATCCGCCTGGACTCCGGCGACATCGCCTACCTGACCCAGAAGGCCCGGAAGATGCTGGACGACGCGGGCTGGACGGAGTGCCGGATTTCCGCCTCCAACTCCCTGGACGAGTATATCATCCGGGATCTGCTGATTCAGGGGGCCCAGGTGGACATGTTCGGCGTGGGCGAGCGGATGATTACCGCCAGCAGCCAGCCAGTCTTCGGCGGGGTGTACAAGCTGGCGGCCGTGGAGGACGAGGCCGGGAAGGTGGTTCCCAAAATCAAGGTCAGCGAAAACGTGGACAAAATCACGAACCCCCATTTTAAAAAGGTATACCGCATTTTCGACAAGGCCACCGGAAAGGCCGAGGCGGACTATATCGCCGTATGGGACGAGAAGGTGGAGGAAACACGGAGCCTGGAGCTCTTTGACCCCCGGGCCACCTGGAAGCGGAAGACTTATACAGGCTTTACCGCAAAACCTCTCCTGGTCCCCATTTTCCAGGGGGGCAGGCTGGTGTACCGGCGGCCCGGCCTCCAGGAGATTCAGGCATATTGCAGGGAGCAGGTGGAAACCCTGTGGGACGAGGTCAAGCGTTTTGAGAATCCCCACACGTACTATGTGGACCTCAGCCAGCGGCTGTGGGACATCAAGCAGGGCCTCCTGCGCCAGAGCGAGTGAGAAACCGGGCCGGGCGAAAATCGCCCGGCCCGAATTTTATCTGTTTTTCATATTTTGGTGTTGAAGACGGCGGCGTCTTTTTGTATAATAGAAAGGTCAAGCGCTGAGACTGCCAGTGAGGAGGCGAGGCCCTGTGCATAAGAACATTCCCCATATCCCCCCGGTGGAGGAACGGATCGAGCGGAAGATCTCCGCCGCCGCCAGCATCTCCATGTGCGCGCTGACGGTAATCGCCCAGATCGGCACCTCCCTGCTGATCTCCCACCTTCTGGCGGAGTACTCCAGCTATGTCTACGCCCTGCTGCTCATCGCCGGCGCGGCGGTGGCCATATGGGTTTACCAGCGGCCCGGCAGCCCCACCTACAAGTTGGTGTGGATGTGCCTGCTGCTGGCCATGCCGGTGTCCGGCATGATTCTGTTCTGCCTCTGGGGCGGGGCCCATCAGGTCAAGCAGCTCAGCCTCCGAAAGGTGCCCCCCATCCCCTGCGGGGAGAGCCGGCGCATGGCCAGCGGGATTGACCTGGCCCGCCTCCGGCGGCAGTCCCCGGCCTGGGGGCGGCTGGCGGCGTACCTGGAGAAGCGGGGCTTCCTGCTCTACCGGGAAACCGGGGCCGTCTACTTCAAGGAGGGCGCGGAGTTCTTCAAGGACCTGATTGCCCGCCTGAAACAGGCGGAAATTTATATCTTCCTGGAGTACTACATTCTGGCGGAGGGGAAGCTCTGGGACCGCATTTTCGCCGTTTTGAGGGAGCGGGCCGCCGCCGGGGTGGAAATTCACATTACCTTCGACGACTTCGGCAACCTCACCCGCTTCTCCGACGAAACGCTCCAGGCCCTTCAGAACGCGGGCATCGAGGTGAAGGTCTTCAACCCCGTCCACCGCTATGTGAACCGCATTTACTTCAACTACCGGGACCACCGGAAAATCGCCGTCATCGACGGGCAGTACGCCTATACCGGAGGCATCAACATCGCCGACGAATACGCCAACCTCATCGTCCGCTTCGGCCACTGGAAGGACAGCGCCGTCCGCATTGAGGGCGAGGGGGTATGGGGCTTCGCCACCCAGTTCATGCAGATGTGGAAGATGATGGGGGGCTCCTTCCACAATGAGGACGACTACTACCGCCCCCGCCATCCGGTGGAGAACGCCAAAGGCTGGTGCCAGCCCTTCACCGACGGGCCGCTGAACAACCCGGACAACCCCATTGAGGAAATTTACCTCCAGCTCATCGCCTCCGCCCAGAAGATGCTCTACCTCACCACGCCCTATTACGCCGTGGAGGAGTCCATGCAGAAGGCCCTGTGCATCGCGGCCGACGCGGGGGTGGACGTGCGGCTGTTCATCCCCGGCGTCCCGGACCACCACAAGTTCACCTACATGGTGGCCGAGACTTACTGGGGGGAGCTTTTGAGCCACGGCGTGAAGATTTACAAATACACCCCCGGCTTCCTCCACGCCAAGAGCGTCATGGCGGACCGGGAGGTGGCCCTGGTGGGAAGCACCAATATGGATTACCGGACCTTCCAGCTTCACTACGAATGCGGCGTGCTGCTGTACCACATGCCGGTGGTGGAGGAGCTGCTGGAGGATATGGACGGCATTCTGGCCGAGAGCCGGCCCTATACCCTGGAGGATTGGAACCGGCGGCCCTGGTTCCGGAAAATGTGCGCGTCCGTTTTCCGGCTGGGGTCCATATGGTTATAACACGCGTTGGGAGGAACTCCATGTCCCGTGACCTCAGTCCCCGGGAGGCTGCCGAGCGCAGCCTCATTAAAACCTACCGGAAATCCCTGTGGAACCCCTTCATCGCCGCCGTAAAGCGGTATGATCTGGTTTCCCCGGGGGACCACATCGCCGTCTGCGTCTCCGGCGGAAAGGACTCCTTCGTCCTGGCCAAGCTGCTGCAGGAGCTCCAGAAGCACACGGACCGGCCCTTCCGGCTGAGCTTCCTGTCCATGGACCCGGGCTACAGCCCGGCCAACCGGGCGCTTTTGGAGGAAAACGCCGAAAGGCTTGGCATTCCCCTCACGGTTTTCCAGAGCGGTATCTTCGACGTGACGGTTCAGGTGGATAAAAACCCCTGCTACCTCTGCGCCCGGATGCGCCGGGGCTTTCTCTACGCCAAGGCGGCGGAGCTGGGCTGCAATAAGATCGCTCTGGGGCACCACTTTTCCGACGTGATTGAGACCACCCTGCTGGGCCTCTTTTACGGCGCGCAGCTCCAGGCCATGCCCCCCAAGCTCCGCAGCAAAAATTTCCCCGGCATGGAGCTGATTCGCCCGCTGTACTGTGTCCATGAGGACGCTGTCGTCAACTGGCGGAACTACAACGAGCTCCGTTTTCTCCAGTGCGCCTGCCGCTTCACGGAAGGCCGCAACGCCTCCGGCGACGGCGTGGGGGAGAGCAAGCGCCAGGAGGTCAAGCTGCTCCTGCGGGAGCTGAAAAAGACCAACCCCAACATTGAAAAAAGCATTTTCCGGGCCATCCACGGTGTTCAGCTGGACACCTTCCCCGGCTTTAAGCACCGGGGCCGGGCCCACATGTTTACGGATATTTACAACCGCTCCCCGGAATTTGGCGGTGGAGCGGACGCATAAGGGAGGAACAAATCATGGATTTCTATCGTTGCGAGAACCCGGACTGCGGCTTTGTGGCCGAGGCGGAACCGGACGTCTGCCCCCGCTGCGGGGGGACCTTTTTCGCCGCCCTGACGGAGGAGGAGATGACCGCCTCCGACTGGGTAAACCTGGGGAACCAGGCGGTGGACGAAAAGCGGGAGACCGACGCTCTGGCCGCCTACCAGCGGGCGGCGGCCCTGAACGACCCCCTGGGCCTGACGAACCTGGGCTGGTGCCTGGAGGCGGGCATCGGCGTTCCCGCGGACCCGAAGCAGGCCGTGATGCTCTACGCCCAGGCGGCGGAGCAGGAGTATATGCCGGCCCTGACGAACCTGGGCTACTGCTATACATACGGCATCGGCGTGGAAACGGATTACGCAAAGGCGCTGAAGTGCTTCCAGACCGGGGCGGAGCAGGGCTTCCCCCGGGCCCAGTTCCTGCTGGCGGAGGCGTACCGCCGGGGCAGCGGCGTGGAGGCGGACGAGACGGAGGCCGCCAAATGGTACCAGTCCGCCGCCTGGCTGGGTTATCCCGGCGCGCAGACGGAGCTGGGCCGCTGCCTGGAGTTTGGCGCGGGAGTGGAGCAGGATTTGGAGCAGGCCGTGAAATGGTACTCCGCCGCCGCCGAGCAGGGCAACGCCCCCGGCATGTGCTGCCTGGGCTTTATGTACGAGTCCGGCCGGGGCGTGGAGCAGAGCTGGGAGTCCGCCGTGGAGTGGTACCGCAAGGCGGCGGAGAAGGGCTATCCCCGGGCGCTTTGCAATCTGGCCTGGTGCTATGAGCACGGCGAGGGTGTGAAGCGGGACTTCGCCGAGGCCGTCCGGCTCTACCGGGCGGCGGCGGACCAGGAGTATCCCCGGGGCCAGCTGTGCCTTGGCCTCTGCTACGAGCGGGGCCGGGGCGTTCCGGCGGATAAGGCCGCCGCCGTGGAGTGGTACCGCAAGGCCGCCGAGCAGGGCGACGAGGACGGCGCGTGCTGCCTGGGCTTTATGTACGAGTCCGGCGAGGGCGTGGAGCAGAGCTGGGAGTCCGCCGTGGAATGGTACCGCAGGTCCGCCGAAGGCGGGCTGGCCCGGGGCATGTGCAACCTGGCCTGGTGCTATGAGCACGGCAAGGGCGTGGAGAAAAATCTGGAGGAATCCTTCGTCTGGTACAGCAAGGCGGCGGAACAGGGAGATCCCCGGGGATTGTTCAGCGTGGCCCGGGCCTATGACTACGGCATCGGCGCGGAGCAGGACGCGGAGAAGGCCGCCCAATGGTATCAGAAGGCCTCCGACGCTGGATCCGCCCCCGCCACCTGCGATTTGGGCGTGTGCTACGAGCGGGGGGAGGGCGTGCCCCAGAGCTATGAAAAGGCGGTGGAGCTGTACCGGAAGGCCGCCGAGCAGGGCAACGCCCCGGGCCAGTGCAACCTGGGCTTCATGTACGAGTCCGGCCGGGGCGTGGAGCAGAGCTGGGAGGAGGCGGTGAAGTGGTACAGCGCCGCCGCCCAGCAGGGCTTCCCCCGGGCCATGTGCAACCTGGCCTGGTGCTATGAGACCGGAAACGGCGTGGAGCAGAATCTGGCCCGGGCCGTCCACTGGTACCGCAAGGCCGCCGAACAGGGCGACTCCAGGGGCATGTTCTGCCTGGGGCTGTGCTATAAGCACGGCAAGGGCGTGGACCAGAACGACGCGGAGGCCGTTCAGTGGTACAAACGGGCGGCGGACGCGGGCTATGTCCGGGCGCTGTGTAACCTGGGCGTGTGCTATGAGTTTGGCGAAGGTGTGGAGGAAAGCCTGGAACAGGCCGTGGACCTCTACCGCCAGGCGGCGGAGAAGGGCGATCCCATGGGACGGTGCAACCTGGGCTATATGTATGAGACAGGCCGGGGCGTGGAGCAGAGCTATGAGAAGGCGGCGGAGCTCTACAGGCTGTCGGCGGAGGCAGGCTATCCCCGGGCCATGTGCTGCTACGGCTACTGCTTTGAATCCGGCCAGGGCGTGAAAAAGGACATGGCCGCCGCCGTGGAGTGGTACCGCAGGGCCGCCGAGGGCGGAGACGCCGCCGGGGCCTGCAACCTGGGCTACCTCTACGAAACCGGCGAGGGCGTGGAGCAGAGCTGGGACCAGGCCGTAATCTACTACCGTCAGGCGGCGGACCGGGGCCAGGCCCGGGGGCTGTACCTCCTGGGCTGGTGCTATGAGCACGGCAAGGGCGTGGCCTCCAGCGTGGAGGAGGCCCGAAAGCTGTACGAAGCCTCCGCCGGGCAGGGCTACCAGCACGCCAAGGAGGCCCTGGAGCGGCTGAAGAACGGCCCCGCTTCCCAGCCGGAGGCGGCGAAGAAGGATCCCGGAAAGAAGACTTCCGAAAAGAAGAAGTCCGAAAAGGGCGGCTTCCTCAAGGGTCTCTTCGGCGGAAAAAAATGATGCGGAAGCGCCCGGAGCGGAGGAGCCCGGGCGCTTTTTCGCGGGAGGACCCCAGGAAGGGCCGGGCTGCGGGAGCCGCCTGACGGATTGGGCGCATGGCAAGCGGATCAAGTAAGCAGATAGTTAGCTTTGCCGCAAAATGATTGCCGCCATAAACGGCTTTCCCTCAACATCCAAATATGTGAGCATTTCCTGAAAAAGCTTCGGGTTCAAAGAAGCAGGGGCGGCAGGAGGACATCCCTGCTCCTCTTTCCGCAAAGGCGGGTCAAAGTCTCCCTCCCCGTTTTGGACTGCCCATTTTATTGCTTTTGGGCAGATTGTTTTAAATGACCAGTAATTTCTTATGCTATTTATGTATTGCTTTCCAGAAAATGAACGATTATAATAATAAGGCATTTAGGCAAACGTTTGCCAAGCGGACGGCGGGAACCGCCGCCCAGCGGACGCAAAAAATAACGGAGGAATGAAAATGAGCAAAAAGTACTGCTACCTGTTCACCGAAGGCAACGCCAACATGCGGGAGCTGCTGGGCGGCAAGGGCGCGAACCTGGCCGAGATGACCAACATCGGCCTG
>CATLJA010000074.1 GCA_949959305.1 uncultured Oscillibacter sp. | reverse complement strand
GGCGCTGATCTCACCGGCCTGAAGGATCAGGTTGGGCACGCCCCCCTCCACGTGGGCCAGCAGGGTGCCGTCCATGGCCTGGGTGGCGATGAAGTCCATGTCCTTCCCGGCCAGGAAGTTGAGCCCGTCGCCGTCGGCCTCGTCCCTGGGGACGCACAGCTGGTGCCTGCTCTTGCCGAAGCGGATGACGGTCTCCATCAGGATGCGCTCGCCCTGCTGGATATACTGGCCCATGGAGTGCAGGTCGGCGGTAAACTCCACGCTGGCGGGGAACAGGCCCTTGTTCTCCTTGCCCTCGCTCTCGCCGTAGAGCTGCTTCCACCACTCGGCGAAGAACCGGGCGCAGGGCTCATAGGCGGCCAGGATCTCGATCTTCTTGCCCTGGGCGTAGAGGTCGTTCCGGGCGGCGGCGTACTGCCAGGCGGGGTTGCCGTCCAGGCCGGGCTTCCGGCAGGTCTCCATCATATCCGCCGCGCCCCGCATCAGCTGGTCCAGGTCCACCCCGGCCACGGCGATGGGCAGCAGGCCCACGGCGGTGAGCACGCTGTAGCGCCCGCCCACGTCGTCGGGCACCACGTAGGTATCGTAGCCCTCGGCGTCCGCCAGGGACTTGAGGGCTCCCCGGGCCTTGTCGGTGGTGGCGTAGATGCGCTTAGCGGCCTCGGCCTTGCCGTACTTCTCCTCCAGCTTCGCCTTGAAGAAGCGGAAGGCCACGGCGGGCTCGGTGGTGGTGCCGGACTTGGAGATGACGTTGACGGAGAAATCGTCGTCCCCGATGAGGTCGAAGATCTCCTGCATGGCGTCTCCGGAGAGGCCGTTGCCGGCAAAGTAGATGTTAGGGGTGTCTTTCTTCTTCAGGTTGTAGTTGTTGGAACCCAGCAGCTCGATGACCGCCCGGGCGCCCAGGTAGCTGCCGCCGATGCCGATGACCACCAGGGCCTTGCTGTCGCCCTGGATCTTCCTGGCGGCGGCCTTGATGCGCTCGTATTCGGACTTATCGTAGTCCCGGGGCAGGTTTACCCAGCCCACGAAGTCGTTGCCCCGGCCCGTGGCCTCCTGGAGCCAGGTATGGGCCTGCTGAAGGCCCTGGGCATACGCCTCCGTCCGGGCGGAGCTGCTGGAAAGGTCAACACGAAGCATAATATGGTATCCTCCTTGACAGTAAAAATTGGTAAGGATTCGATAAAAGAAGTATACCACGCCCCGGCCCGTTGGGCAAGCATTTCTTGCGGCAGGGGCGGCCGGTATTCACTCTTCTTTGGGGGACTGTACCCAAAACAGCACCGTCCGGTCTTTTTCGGATGCAGACCGCCAGAACCGGTAG
The DNA here is from genome assembly GCA_949959305.1 of uncultured Oscillibacter sp. Lineage (GTDB taxonomy): Bacteria > Bacillota > Clostridia > Oscillospirales > Oscillospiraceae > Oscillibacter. The sequence continues at coordinate 9,997 of CATLJA010000074.1, read as the reverse complement.
CCCAGCTGGTCGAAGGCCCGGAGGCCGTCCAGGTCCGTGACCCGGTTCTCCGCCATCCAGCGCACCATCTGTCCCCGGGCCATTTTGCATTTGGTGCCCTTCTCGACGATCTTGCCGTCGATCCATTCGCCGAAGACGCAGGCGGCGAACCGGACGGACTTGGGCAGATGCGGCCCCACCGCCCTGCTGTACTCCTTGGAGGCCAGGTCGATCACCAGGTCCGTCTCCTCCGCCAGCTGCCGGGCCAGGCGGTCTCCCCAGAACTGATAGAGATCACGGCAGCCGTCCACTGATAGCTTGGCCTGCATCTCCAACCGGTAGGGCGTTACGCCGTCGAAGGGCCGCAGCAGTCCGTAGAATCCGGAGAGGACGCGCAGATGCTCCCGGAGGTAGTCCAGCTGGCCCGTTTCCATCACGCCGGGAGCCATGTAGCGGTACTGGATGCCCTCATAGGACAGGATGGCCGGAGTGAGGCGGCGGCGCAGGTCCATCCGCTCCAGCCGCTCCACGTTCAGCTTGGCAATGGTTTCGTTGCACTTCCAGAGGGCTTGCAGCTCCTTGGGAGACATGCTCCGGAGGGCAGCTTTCAGCCGTTCCGTCTGTTCCAGAAATTGGGGCAGGCCGTCCACGGCAAAGCTGTCCGTATCCACGATCATTTTTTTGGCCGGGGCGATGATGATGCGCATAGCTCTACTCCCTCATTTTTGATATCGCCGGTCCGCGTTCAGATCAGCACGCCCTCGCAGTGGTCGATCTCATGCTGGATGATCTGTGCCGTCCAGCCGGTGAAGGTCTTGAAGCGGGTCTGAAATTTTTCGTTCTGGTACTGTACCTTGATGGACCTCCACCGCTTGGCCTTCCGCGTGCCGGTGAGGGAGAGACAGCCCTCCTCCGCCTCGTAGGGCCCGCTTTTTTTGACGATCTCCGGATTGAACATGACCATGTAACCGCCCTCGTTGTCAAAAGCAATGATCCGCTTGTTGACGCCGATCATGTTCGCCGCCATGCCCACGCAGCCGTCCCTGTGGGCGGTCAGGGTATCCAGCAGATCCTGGGCGGTACACAGGTCGTCCTGTGCCGCGGGCTCCGCCTTTTGCGCAAGAAAAGCTTCGTCTTTCATAATTTCTCGGATCATGACGCTCCATCTCCTATTCTATCAGGCGCGAAGCGGGGAAATACTCCGGTTTGCTTCTGGTTCGCGCTCATATACTAATATATCATACTTCCCGGCAAAACAAAAGATTTTTGCGCAGATCAAAAAAACGTCCATCCCTTCATCATGCAAAAATTACCGCCCGCGCCGGTGGCATATTCCCGGCCGGTCTGCAAATGCTATGGTTGCGACAAGGGCGGAAACAAAAACGGTCCGCTCCCATGCGAAGCAAAAACAGAAAAGGTTAGAGCGGACCCCGCCCGAACCTTCTCTGCGGACGCTGCGCCGTCGCAAAAATGGAGAAGGAGAAAAAGGAAATGTCTAAGAAGAACAACCGCATCAACGTCCCCGAGGCCCGCGAGGCTATGGACAAGTTCAAGATGGAGGCCGCCAGCGAGGTCGGCGTCAACCTGAAGGAAGGCTACAACGGCGACATCAGCGCCCGTGAGGCCGGTTCCGTGGGCGGCCAGATGGTCAAGAAGATGATACCCGCGCGAATTATGAGTTTCGCGCGGGCGGACCGGACGGCGGCGGGGCATCAGGTCACGGTTACATATCGGTGGCAGGTGCGGGTATAGATGATTAATTCCTGATAAAAGAATTGGAAATAGGCCAGGAAACCATTAGAACTTTTAGTTGCAAGAATGTGCGATATAAGCTAAAATAAAGGGAATACAGTAGCGGCGTGGAGGTGTGAAATGCGTCAGTATCTTTGCGAATGCTCTGCCTGCAAAAACCAGTACACCTTGTGGTTTGACCAGGAGCCATTTCCAATCCTTGGAGATTCTTTTCCACGCCAATGTTTAAACTGCGGCAAAGCAACACCCTTCCAGCGTGTCGCTACCCGAAAAGCCAGGAGTGAGTTGCGTGCGATTGAGGAGGAGCGGGCGTTGAGGGAAGCGATCTGCGCTGAATGTAGGCGGCGAGGATTTACCTGCACATTTCTTTACCAGTCTGTTGTCATTCAGACAGCGGTAGCGCATTGGAAATTTGATTATCATGTAGCCAGGAAGACCCTCTGGCATGAGAGCACCTATCAGGTCAATCTTGAAACTGGAATTCCTGCCGTCCGCCACAAGCAGTTTGAGGAGAGGAAGATCTCTTGGCAAGAGGTTATTTCCTATATTGACCGCCACGATCAGTGGAAAGCGAAACAACAGAAGAACGAGTCTTAAAATGAAGGAGAGCAGGTTCTCCTGCGTATAAAATATGGGCACGGGATCTCCGAAAAAAGGGAGATCCCGTGCCTGTTATTCAGGTTGCTTTGCGGTGTACCGCTGTTTGGGACTTCTGGGCTTCTCCGGTATAGATAGCGTGAGAAGTCCTTTTTCTACCATCGGAGAGACATAGGTGGTAATAGCATAGGGGACAGACTTGATGCCCAAAAATTCCGCGATTTCCCGTCGGGTACGGGGAATGACGCAAAAATGCAGTAAATTTTCGTCGGTTGTGTCATAGTCATATACGGTGTCCAGCTCTTCGTTTTGCGCTGTTTGTTTGCCCTTCCGGAAGCAGACCACAAAGGTCCCCCGCTCATCCCAGAACTCCGGCTCCGGCATTCCGGCCCGCGCCAATTCCCGGCGCATAGTGGGAATGCCGGAGTATCGGTTTTCTGTTTCACCTAATACTTCCATAGCCACAGCCAGAACTGGGTTCCGGGTGTCTGGCTGAACTTTGCCCAGTTGATCCAGCCTCAGCCGTCCGTATAGTCCACCAGGGCTTTTTATCTCAAGGCGATCCTCAAAAAGCAGTATCTGAATAGGCATCCCCTCGGTATGGAGGCTGTAATCCCGGTGGATTAGGGCGTTTAGAATGGCCTCCCGAACGGCGGTTAAAGGGTAGTCCTCCCGGTCGGCCCGCTTGCCGGTTTCTGTGTCAATGATGGTTTTGATCCGGATATTCTTTCGGACAAAGGCCAAGGCATCCTCCAACATTTCTGTCAAGGTTCCCTCAATACGCCGGTTGTCCAGAAACCGCTCTCCCTCCGGGCCAAGCTGCCCTACCTCTGTTCCAGGGACGGAGACCGCGGTGACGCACAGCTGGGGAAAATAGCCCTGTGGAAACAGGCTGAACAGCAGGACGGCGGCCAAAGTTGGAATACCCTCCCGGGTCAGACCTACCAGCTCACAGATTTCCTCTGCTTTGAGTTTAGACAGATTGGGACGTCCGACCTTGAGTTTACTAAGATAGAGTTCCAAACTGTCCTTGTTCAGGGTGCTCCAGCCAGCTTGTTCCACTGGGCGAATATCATCCTGATATTTGCGGCGGAATGCCTCATAGCTGTAGATTTCATACTCCGTCATAGGCTGGTCGGCATCGCCTGTCCGGACATAGGAACCTTTCAAGCGTCCTTTTCCGGCGTAAAAGCATGGGCGGTCCGCCACGTCGATTCCGGGGATCTCCGCTGACACAAAGGCTTTCCCATTTTTCAGCAGCGTTGTAAATACGGGGCGGATGACAGGCATCATCTGGCCGCACTGCTCCGTTACATGCTTCATCAGATCCTGGGCATCGTAAACGCCCACCGGCACAAACCCCGCCTGTTCATCTACACCGAACAGGATGGTGCCGCCTTCATCCTGATTGGAAAAGCTGGACAGAGTATCGTAAAGACGGGTGGGACAGCCCTGGGCGGCGGCTTTCAGTTCCAGCGTCTGGGTCTCGGCTTTCAGGACCTGTACATGGTCAATCAGGTTCTCTAACTCAACCGGCATCATTGGTATCACCTCAGTTTCTCAAAAGAAAGTCAAATAATTTGAGTTTTGTTCCACTTTCTATATTCATATTTGACTTCCTATTTTACTTTCTGTATTATAAATCAAATGCAGAGCAAAAACAAGTGAAAATTGTCTGGTTTTACAATTGCCATTTAATTCTTTGCTTTGCAAATTTCCTTGCGGCAGAGATTGGGATATGCTAAAATATAGAAAAATGCAGCAAAAAAGGAGCGTATACGATATGGCGAAAGAGACTTCCACCGCAAAGATTGGGTTTGAGAAGCAAATTTGGGACGCCGCCTGCGTCCTGCGGGGGAATATGGACGCATCCGAATACAAAACGGTTGTACTGGGCCTGATTTTCCTGAAATACATTTCAGACCGCTTTGAGGAGAAATATCAGAAGCTGGTGGAAGAGGGCGAGGGCTTTGAGGAGGACGTGGATGAGTATACCTCTGAGGGCATCTTCTTTGTCCCGGCTAACGCCCGGTGGAGTGTGATCTCCAAGGCGGCCCATACCCAGTCTGTAGGGATCGCTATCGACGATGCCATGCGGAGCATCGAAAAAGAGAATCCCCGATTGAAAGATATCCTCCCAAAGAACTTCGCACGGCCTGAGCTGGACAAGCGGCGGCTGGGGGACGTGGTGGACCTGTTCACCAATATCAAGATGATTGAGCGAGGAAGCAGCAAGGACATTTTGGGGAATGCCTACCAATATTGTCTGCGAAAGTTTGCTGAACAGGAGGGGAAACTGGCCGGAGAGTTTTTCACACCGGAATGTGTGGTAAAAACGCTGGTAGAGGTGCTCCAGCCCTTCAATGGGCGGGTCTATGACCCCTGCTGCGGCAGCGGCGGCATGTTCGTCCAGTCCATGCGGTTTATTGAAAACCACAGTGGAAATATCAACCAGATTTCGGTCTATGGCCAGGATTCCAACCCCACCACCTGGAAATTAGCCCAGATGAACCTGGCGATCCGGGGCATCGACGCCGACTTGGGCCGCTTCAATGCCGACACCTTCTTCAACGACTGCCACCCCACCCTGCGGGCCAATTTTGTGATGGCCAATCCCCCCTTCAACCTCTCCGACTGGGGGGCGGACAAACTGGGGGATGACCCCCGGTGGCAGTACGGGAAGCCCCCGGCGGGCAACGCCAACTTCGCCTGGCTCCAGCACATGATCTACCACCTGGCCCCCGGCGGGCGGATCGGCATGGTTCTGGCCAACGGCTCCCTGTCCTCCCAGTCTGGCGGCGAGGGGGAAATCCGTAAGAATATCATCGAGGCCGACCTGGTGGACTGCATCGTCGCCATGCCCACCCAGCTGTTCTATACTACCCAGATTCCCGTCTCCCTGTGGTTTCTCAACAAAGGCAAGAAGCAGAAGGGCAAGACCCTGTTTATTGACGCCCGGAAGATGGGCACCATGGTCACCCGCAAGCTGCGGGAGCTGACCGAAGAGGATATCCAAAAAATTGCGGACACCTACAACGCCTTCGCGGCAGGGACGCTGGAGGACGTCAAAGGCTTCTGCGCCGCAGTGCCAACGGAGGAGATCGCCCAGCAGGACTACATCCTCACCCCGGGGCGGTATGTGGGTATCGAGGAACAGAAGGACGACGGCGAGCCCTTCGAAGAGAAAATGGGGCGGCTGACGGCGGAGTTGTCGGAACTGTTCGCCAGGTCTCACGAGCTGGAGAAAGAGATTCGGCAGCGGCTGGGGGAGATTGGGTATGAGATATAGATTTTCTGATATAACAATCAACTTTGATAGCAAAAGAGTTCCCTTGTCTGCAAAACAGCGGGAAGAACACGAAGGAAAGTACCCATATTATGGGGCGCAGGGCATTATTGATTATATAGACGATTACATTTTTGATGGAAAATATCTCTTAATCGCAGAGGACGGGGAAAATCTGAAATCAAAGAAGCAAAAAATAGCTCAGCTCGCTAATGGACGGTATTGGGTTAATAATCATGCACATATTGTCCAAACAAACGAAAAATGCTTGATCGAGTACCTATATTATGTTTTCAACATCACTGATATTTCGGGCTATATTACCGGTTCAGCGCAGCCGAAGCTAAGTCAAGCAAATTTAAATGCTATTGAATTTGAGATTCCACCTATACAACAGCAAAAGAGAATTGTTGCAGTTCTATCCACACTAGACAGTAAAATTGAACTAAACCAAAAGATAAGCAAAAATTTAGAGCGGCAAGCACAGGCGATTTTTCAATTGCGGTTTACTGATGAGCAAGAGACAAACGGCTACTTAGCTGATATATGCCAGTATTCTAAAGAAAAGGTCACTGTATCTTCACTTGATTTAGATAGTTACTATTCCACTGAGAATATGCTACCTGGAAAAGCTGGCGCGACACAGGCGGCCAATTTACCGACAACAACGCAGACAACAAAGTGCAATGCTGGGGACGTTCTTGTTTCCAATATCCGTCCATACTTCAAAAAAATCGTTTATTGTTATACTGACTGCGGATGTTCTACAGATGTTCTGTGTTTTGTCCCGAAAAAGCAAGAGTTATCAGCTTATTTGTTCTTTTTGCTTTACACGGATGCTTTCTTTGATTTTATGGTTGCAGGTTCAAAAGGCACAAAAATGCCCAGGGGTGACAAACAACAGATTATGATGTATCCTGTCTGTGTACCGTCAGATGAAGAATTGATGGAATTTAATAATGTTGCTCGGCCCATCCTGAAACAAATCCGACTTAATCGTGAGGAAAACAAGAGATTAATTACGCTCAGGGATACACTTTTGCCAAGACTTATATCTGGAGAGATTGACATTTTAAATACACAGATAAGCAGGTGATTTTAATGAAAAAAAGGCCGTGGAATCTACGGATAAAGGACTGTATTAAATCAAATATATATACAATTTTGTATATTGGTCTAATTCTTGCTTTAACACACTATATTTTTTGTAATTGGGAAAAATGCATTTCAATGCAATTTTTCTCACAATTTGATGGAAATAATATACTATTCTTAATTTGGATTGCATCTATTTTTTTGTTTTTCTATGATGTAGAAGCAAAGGGATGGAAGTTCCGCAGAAAAGGTATAGAAGAAGCAAACCGACAAATAAAAGAGAAAGACTACGAACGTCAATTGAAACAAAGGGAAGAAGAGGTAAATAGAACGTTGTCACAGATATCCACAGAAACGAATGGCGGTGACAGAAAATGATGAATTATATAGACTATCAGAGCAAACAATTTGTAGTTGATACATTAATGAAATTGGCTGATTCATCTCCAGTAAAGAAAACTCAGCCATATAATATCTATGACCCGACAAGGAATAACTACGATATTAGCCAACAAGAATTGGATATCTGGATAAATTACGTTTGCTCTGTGTTGGACATTATATCTGGTTATATTAGACCGGAAGAGACATCTTTAATTAAATTGCAGATTAAAAATATTGCATTGCAAAATGAATTAACATGTGCTATGCGTGCCCTAAATATTGAGCGAGAACTGTTAAAGTTTGCACAAAATATATTGCGATATTACCAATGATTAGTGAGGTGATTTTATGTCCGCCTATTTCACCGAATCCGCCTATGAAGCCGCCGTCATTGAGCTCTTCACCAACATGGGTTACACCCACGTCTACGCTCCCGATCTGAACCGCACCGACTACTCCAGCCCCCTGATGGAATCCGTCCTCCTGGACAGTCTGGTGCGGTTGAACGAAAGACTTCCCATCGAAGCCATCCATGAGGCCATGGCGAAGCTGAAAAACTTTGACAGCGGCAGTCTGGTGCAGAAGAACCGGATTTTCACGGGGTATCTCCAAAACGGCGTGGAGGTAAAGTATTTCGCTCAGGGGGAGGAGCGCTCCGCCCTGGTCCGCCTGGTGGACTACCAGCGCCCGGACAACAACGTTTTCTATGTGGTGAACCAGTATACATACATCGAAAACGGCAACACCCGCCGCCCGGACGTGATTTTATTCCTCAACGGTCTGCCCCTGGTGGTGATGGAACTGAAAAGCCCTGCCAAAGAGGATGCGGGGGTAGAAAACGCCTATCACCAGCTGCGCAACTACATGCAGGACATTCCCTCCCTGTTTATCTATAACGCCATCTGCGTCATCAGCGACCTGTCCACCAACCGGGCGGGCACCATCACCTCCGGCCTGGACCGCTTCATGGAGTGGAAGACCAAAGACGGCAGCTATGAGAACACGGCCTACGCCCAGTTTGACACCTTCTACGAGGGCATGTTCCAGCGGGAGCGGCTGCTAGATATTTTGAAGAATTTCATCCTCTTTTCCGGCGACGCCCAGAAGCCCGTCAAGATTCTGGCCGGGTATCACCAGTACTTCGCTGTCCGCAAGGCGGCGGAAAAGGCGCTGACAGCCACCGCCACTGACGGCCGGGGCGGCGTGTTCTGGCACACCCAGGGCAGCGGCAAGTCGCTGTCCATGGTATTCTACGCCCATCTTTTGCAGGAGGCGCTGGACAGCCCCACCATTGTGGTCATGACCGACCGCATCGACCTGGACGACCAACTCTACACCCAGTTTGCCTGGTGCGCGGAGTTTCTCCGCCAGACCCCGGTGCAGGCGGAGAGCAAGGAGCACTTAAAGTCTCTGCTGGAGGGCCGGAAGGCCAACGGGATCATCTTTACCACCATGTTTAAGTTTGAGCGGGGCGAGGCCGCCCTGTCTACCCGCCGGAATATCGTGGTCATGGCGGACGAGGCCCACCGGGGGCAGTACGGCCTGAAGGAGAAGGTAATGTACTCCGAAAACGCCGACGGGGAGCGGGAGGCCCGGGTGGTGGTAGGCAGCGCCCTCATCATCCGGGAGGCCCTGCCCAATGCCACTTTCATCGGTTTCACCGGTACGCCGGTCTCCATCAAGGACCGGAACACCCGGGAGGTGTTCGGGGACTATATTGATGTCTATGACAGCAAATCTGCTCACCGGAAAGGCCATGATCGTTGCCTACTCCCGGCCCATCGCTATGAAAATCTACCGGAAGCTGCTGGAGCTGCGGCCCGGATGGTCAGAAAAAGTCGGGGTCGTTATGACTAGCGGAAATAACGATCCGGAGGATTGGAAAGCCATCATCGGCACCAAGAGCCATAAGGAGGAGCTGGCCCGGAAGTTCAAAGACAACGGCGCCCCCATGAAAATCGCTATTGTGGTAGACATGTGGCTGACGGGGTTCGATGTGCCGTCCCTGGCCACCATGTATATCTACAAGCCTATGCATGGCTACAACCTGATGCAGGCCATCGCCCGGGTCAACCGGGTGTTCCAGGATAAGGAGGGCGGTCTGATTGTGGACTATGTGGGTATCGCCTCCGCCCTGAAGGCCGCTATGAACGAGTACACCGAGCGGGACCGGGGCAACTATGGCGATATGAACATCTCCCAGACCGCCTACCCCAAGTTTCGGGAAAAGCTCCAGGTCTGCAAGGACCTTATGTACGGGTTTGACTACAGCAAATTTACTGGCGGCAGCCCTTTGGAGATGGCTCAGGCAATCTCTGGCGGCGTCAACTTTGTCTTGGATGCCGCCGTTCCTGAGCGGAAGGAGCTGTTTGCCAAAGAGGCGCTGCTGCTCAGGCAGGCCCACTCTCTCTGTGCCAGCCTGACAACCGCCCAGGAGCGCCACGAGGCCGCCTATTTTGAGGCGGTGCGCTCCTCCGTGGTCAAGCTGACTATGGGAGGCGCCGGAGGCCGGCTGTTGTCCTTGCAGGAGATCAACACACAGATCAATGAACTGCTGAAAGCCAGCATCCAGAGTGCGGGCGTCATCAATCTGTTTGACAGCAAGACGGTTGGAGAGAGATTCAACCTCTTTGATCCCGAGGTGCTGGAAGAGATCGCAAAGCTGAAGGAAAAGAATATCGCTGTGGAAATTCTCCGCAAGCTGATGGCAGAGCAGGTCTCTGTATTTAAACGGACCAATGTGGTGCAGTCTCAGAAATTCTCCGAAAAACTTGCCCGGTTGATGAACGCCTATTACAACGGCCTGATTACCAACGAGGAGGTCATCAAGGAACTGTTGGATGCCGCCGCCCAGATTGCGGCGCTGCATCGGCAGGGAGAGACGCTGGGGCTGTCTCAGGAAGA
>CATLJA010000073.1 GCA_949959305.1 uncultured Oscillibacter sp. | reverse complement strand
ATCGTTCATAGAAGCTCCCGGCAAGAGCGGATGATGCTGTTGACCAAACACCAGCCTTTATGGTATGCTTTGCTGGTAAGGAGAGGTTTCCATAAACAAGCTTGCGGAAACCGAACCAGTATCAAGCACTGAAACGTTTGCGGTTTTCTATGATGGAGGATTGGCAGCTATGGAAGAAAACGCCGCCGCTTATCAAAGCCTGGACGCCGCCCTGGCTGAAATTGAACGCACCCTGGAGCAAATGCTGACCCTGGCAAGGCTGTCCGCCACGGACCTGAACCTGGACCGGGACGCTTTGCAAAGGACCCTGGAGCGGCTGCAAAAGAAAATAGACCATATCGCGGACGCAATCGAGGACGGCTCAAAAAGCGAAAACCTGCACCCCTCCTCTTAAATGAGCAGGCTTTTCTTTAGGCCTTGTTTGAAAACTGGCGGAATGCTGGATTAGGGCGAATTTTTTTGTCAGGCAAGGCGGTTTGACACAGGAATTCTGACGGAAAAAAGCACCTCAAGACGGCGTTTTGACATTTTTCAAACAAGGCCTAGTCTACACTGAGAAAGGAAAAACGTACCGGAATCCACGCAGCTAAGCGTGTTTTTCGCAATCCTCAAGCGTACTTTTGCTTATTTGACTTTTGCTAGGGTCTGTGTTACTCTGGAAAAAAATGAAAAGGAGAGGATGTCATGTCCATCGAACATACTAAAACAGCGGAGAACCTCCGTAAGGCTCTGGCCGGCGAATCCATTGCCCGCAATAAGTATACCTATTTCGCGCAGGCCGCCCGGGCCAATGGCGATGAGGAAGCCGCCGCCGCCTTTGAGCAGATGGCGAAAAATGAGATGATGCACGCTAAATTCTGGTTTGAGCAGCTTTTCGGAAAAACTTCCGATACAAAAGAGTGCCTAACCCTGGCCGCGCAGGGCGAGTACAGCGAATGGCACGACATGTATCCCGACTTTGCCCGCCAGGCCCGGGAGGAAGGGCTGGAAGAGCTGGCGGTGATGTTTGAAAAAGTGGCCGCTATCGAGCGGAGCCATGAGAACCGCTTCCTGACCCTCCTGACAAAAATGGGTAAGCCCTCTGAGCCGGCACCCGACGCTAAGACTTCCTCTCCTGCTCCAAAACAGAAAAAGGAGGGCTACCGCTGCCAGTTCTGCGGTGCCATTTTTGAACGCAGGCCGGATGTGTGCGGCACCTGCGGGGCCATCGGATCCTTTGACTGCGTGGAATACTACGAATAAAAGCTTTACACGCTTCACCGCATTACGAAAACAGGCAAATGCCTTCGCGTATGAAGCTTTGGCGCACTATTTCCGGCTGCTCCGAAGGGGTGGGGGATTGGCGTTTTCAACAAATAAGTACAGAAAAAGCGGCGGATATTCCGCCGCTCTTTTCCGTTATTCCAGCATCTTTGCGAACTCGTCCTCCGTCAGCACGGGGATACCCAGCTCCTCCGCCTTTTTCAGCTTGCTTCCTGCGGCCTCCCCCGCCACCACATAGGTGGTCCGCTTGGAGACAGACCCGGCGGCCTTGCCTCCCCTCTCCTCAATCAGCGCTTGGGCGGCCTTGCGCTCAAAGCGGCTGAGGGTTCCGGTGAGAACAAAGGTCATCCCGGCGAAGCGCCCGTCCACCTGCTTTGCGGTGCTCTCCATGTTGACTCCGGCGGCCTCCAGGCGGCGGATCAAATCCCTGGCTTGTGGTGAAGACAGATAGTCCACCACACACCGGGCTGTCACGCCGCCCACGTCGTCAATCTCCGTCAGCTCCTCCACCCCGGCGGCGCAGAGCGCGTCCATGGTGCCGAAATGGGAGGACAGCACTTTCGCCGCCTTCTCCCCTACCTGCCGGATGCCCAGGCCGAAAATCAGCCGGGACAAGTCGTTGGACTTGGAGCGCTCAATAGCCGCCAGCAGATTCTCCGCAGACTTCTTTCCCATCCGCTCCAGCTTCGCCACCTTTTCCGCCTCCAGGCCGTAGAGGTCTGCGGGATTGGACACCATGCCGCTGTCAATGAGCTGCTGCACCACGGCGGGGCCGCAGCCGTCGATGTCCATGGCGTCCCGGCTGGCGAAGTGGGTGAGATTCCGCAGGAGCTGGGCGGGACACTCCGCTCCGGTACAGCGGATGGCCGCCCCGTCCTCATCCCGCCGGACCGGCGCGCCGCAGACCGGGCAGACCTCCGGGAATCGGTAGGGCTCCGTCCCCTCGGGGCGCTTGGAGAAATCCACCTCCACTACCTCCGGGATAATCTCTCCCGCTTTCTGAACTATGACGGTGTCTCCGATGCGGATATCCCTCTCCGTAATGAGGTCCTGGTTGTGCAGCGTCGCATTGGTAACGTTTGTCCCCGCCAGGCGGACAGGCGTCAGCACCGCCTTGGGCGTCAGCACGCCGGTGCGGCCCACCTGGATGACAATATCCAGCACCTGGGCGGGCTTTTTCTCCGGCGGGTACTTGAAGGCCACCGCCCATTTGGGAAATTTCGCCGTACTTCCTAATTTCAAACGGTCAGTTAAGGAATTTACCTTTACAACCGTTCCGTCAATATCAAAGGGATAGTCCTGCCGTTCTTCATTAATTCGGGCAATTTCCGCCTGACAGGCAGACGCGCCGACAAGGGTTTTATGGGGAATAACCCGGAACCGCTGGGAGGCCAGGTAATCCAGTGTCTCCTGGTGGGAGACAAATTCCTTTCCTTCCGCCAATTGCAGGTTAAAAACCTGAATGTCCAGTTTCCGCTCCGCGCAGACCTTCGGATCCAGCTGCCGGAGGGAGCCGGCGGCGGCGTTCCGGGGATTTGCCAGCAGGGGCTTCCCCTGGATTTCCCGCTGGGCGTTCAGCTCCTCGAAAACCGCACGGGACATATAGACCTCCCCGCGGACAATAAGCCGGGGCAGCTTGTCCGGCAGGACCATGGGAATGGAGCGGACGGTCTTCAAATTTTCCGTCACGTCCTCCCCGGTCCGGCCGTCTCCACGGGTGGCACCCCGCACAAATACGCCGTTCCGGTACTCCAGGGCCACGGACAGGCCGTCTACCTTGGGCTCCAGGGAATAGGCGGTTTCTGCCCCCAGAGCCTCGTCCATCCGCTGACAGAACTCCGCCACCTCGTCCCCGCTGAACACGTCCTGAAGGCTCTCCAATGGAACCTCGTGGGTATAGGAGGCGAAGCCCTCCAAGGTCTTCCCACCGATCCGCTGGGTGGGCGAGTCCGGCGTTACCTCCTCCGGGTGCTGGGCCTCCAGCTCCTCCAGGCGGCGGTTGAGCATGTCGTACTCATAATCGCTGATGGTAGGAGCGTCCAGCACATAGTATTTGTATCCATGCTCGTTCAACGCGTCCCGCAGCTGCTTGATTTCTTCACGGTAGTCCATGAGGCCCTCCTAGTTCAGTATATAATCTTTCGCATCGCTCTCATAGCTCTCCGGCGTGGAGCTGAAATAGGTATACGTATCCGGCACGGAACCCACGATGACAGTCTCCGCCACGGTGACGGCGTTGGAAACAGTGGTGGCCGTGGTAAATCCTGGCAGCAGGATGCTGACCGCCACGTTGATGTTCAGCACAATCTGGTGCTTGGTCTGATTGATGCCCGCCGAGGTGAACTCGTTTTCGAAATTGGCGGAGGAGGAGCCCACCGACTCCATCCTTACGGAAATCCGGGGCCCCCGCCCCGCCAGCAACACGGAGCCGCTGAGACTGCCTACCGGAATGGAGAGGTCCCGGGCGGACACCTGGTCAATCCGGGCCAGAATAATGTCCAGAATGTTGGACTGAAGGCGGTTGAAGGCCGCCATGTTGCTGTAGATGGCGGTAATCCGCCCTTCGTTGTCCTTCTCAAAGGTAATCAGGTCGCTGTAGGTAATGTTCCCGCTGTCGATGGCTTCGTCCACCGCTTCTGAGACGATGCGGTTCACCATGTTGGAGACCCGGGTGGTGGCAAGGCTGACCAGAATAGGCCGCATTTGTGTTGTGGCAAAAATCACGGCGGCTAGTACCGCCGCCATGGCGGAAAAGGCAAAAACGCCCAGCAGGTTCCGCCGGGCCATCCGCCGCCGGTAGTAGAAAAAGCTCACAGGCCACCACCCCCTGCCATCCTATGCGCCGGGGGCCTGGCCTTATTTCAGGCCGTTGACAATCTCCTTGAATACCCTTCCACGCTCCATAAAGTTGGCGAAGCGGTCAAAGGAGGTGCTGGCAGGCGAGAGAATCACCACATCCCCCTCTCCCGCACGGCTCCGGGCCAGGGAAACCGCCTGGAGGTAATCTTCCACATCCTCAATTTCCAGACCGCCGTAATTTTCCGCCCGCTCAACAGCGGAGCGGATGACTCCGGCGGTGGCTCCGCAGAGAATCAGGAGCTTCACACGCTCGTTAACCACCGGGCCCAGGCTGTCGTAGGAAACGCCCTTATCCTTCCCTCCGGCAATGAGGATGACCTTTTCCGGGAAGGAATGCAGTCCCGCGATGGTCCGGCTGGGGCTGGAGGCGATGGAATCGTTGTAATACCGCACGCCGTCCAGTTCCCGCACCAGTTCAATCCGGTGCTCCACACCGCCGAAGCTTCCGGCAAAGTCCCGAATCATTTCGTCGGGGACCAGCCCGTCCACGGCAGCGATGGCAGCCATGTAGTTTTCCACGTTGTGGAGTCCGGGGAGCTTGATTCCCGACAGCGGAAGCACCTGGCGGTGGCCGTTTTCATCCGCCATCCAAATCGCCCGGCCCTCTCCGCCTGTATCCGGGGCAAGGTACGCCCCCCGTTCCACCGCTCCCCGGCGGCTGAAAACGCGGAGGCTTCCCTTTTCCCGGCCCATAAAGGAGCGGGTGACCTCATTGTCAGCATTAAAAACAGCAACATCTTCCACTGTCTGATGTGTAAAGATATTTTCCTTTGCAGAAATATACTCCGCATAATCCCTGTGGACGTCCAAGTGATTGGGGGCCAGATTGGTAACAATAGCAATATGGGGACTCCGGGTCATGGTCATAAGCTGGAAGGAGCTCAGTTCCAGCACGGCGATATCCTCTGCGGCCATGCCTCCGGTCTCCGCCAGCAGAGGATGCCCGATATTTCCTCCGAGATGAACGGTCCGCCCCGCCGCCCGGAGCAGCTCTGCAATGATGGTGGTGGTGGTGGTTTTTCCGTCGCTGCCAGTGACGGCGATGATGGGACAGGGGCAGACCTCAAAGAATACCTCCATTTCACTGGTCAATTGGCTTCCTTTTTGAACAGCGGCGGTGAGCTCAGGCAAATCCGGCCGCATCCCCGGTGTGCGGAAGATAATGTCCTCCGCCAGGTCCCGCAGGTAGTCCGGCCCCAGCCGAAGGCGGCAGCCCTTCCCCTCCAGCTCCTCCGCCAAAGCGCCCAGGGCCGCCCGGTCTTTTTTATCACAGGCAGTCACCGCCACGCCCCGGGAGAGCAGCAGCTCGACCAGAGGCCGGTTGGAGACCCCGATGCCAATAACGGCCACAGTTTTGTTCCGCAAAGAGGACAGATACTCCTCAAATCTCATGAAACCGCTCCTTATTTTTCCCGCCGCCCGGCGGGAGTTTTCTAAAACCGCAATCTTATTCTACCACGGGAACGACCTTCCGGCAAGACTTGTCAATGGGGGAAATTTGTGATATTCTGACAACTAAAAAGGAGGTTCATGATGGAACCGCAGTTTTTTCAAATCGGACATATCCCCGCCGCTCTTTGGGGCTTCCCCTCGGATCGGGTAATCGTCGCCGTTCACGGAGCGCAGTCCAGCAAGACGGACGTTCCCTTCCGCCTTCTGGCGGAGGCGGTCCCTCGTTGCCAAATCCTCAGCTTCGACCTGCCGGAGCACGGGGCGCGGAAAGGCGGTCCCATCCTCTGCAAGCCCCCGGTCTGCGTCCGGGAGCTGTCTGCCGTTCTGGACTACGCAGAGGGCCGCTGGGCCGAAACCGGCCTATTCGCCGTCAGCATAGGAGCCTATTTCAGTCTCCTGGCCTGCCTGGACCGGAAGATTTTCCACGCCTGGTTTCTTTCCCCGGTGGTGGATATGGAGCGGCTGACCAGGGACATGATGAGCTGGTTTCAGGTATCCGAGGCCCGCCTGGAAGCGGAGGGAACCATTCCCACGCCCATGGGCCAGACCCTCTGCTGGGATGATTACTGCTATATCCGCCGTCATCCTATTGAGCGCTGGCCCTTTCCCACGGACATTCTCCGGGGAGCTGGAGACGCTCTTGCGGCGGCGGAGACGGTTTCCTCCTTTGCGGCGCGCTTTTCCTGCCGCCTGCGGACCATGGAGGGCGCGGAACACTGGTTTCACACAGCGGAGGAGCTGAAGGCGCTGTCTCAGTGGCTCCAGGAAACAGGCTCTTTCGAAAGCTGAAAAGTATCCACATCACAAGTGGCATATCCGGCGGCGCGGTTTCAGCGGAAAATATATATGGCTTTGCCCCGGCGGCAAAAGGAGCGCCTGTCTTTCGGCAGGCGCTCCTTTTGCTAATCTTACGAGGTCTGCGGGCGCAGGGGAATAACTGTATCTCCCACCCGCAGGGCCTCGATTTTGGAGAAGTCCGCCGGGGCGGGCCAGCGGCCCTCCACCTTATGGGGGCCCTCCGCCCTTCCACTCTCGGACGCGTCGCCGTGCTTGATCTCCGTCCCATTGGAAAGGCACAGGTAAACGCCGGTCTCGGGGCATCCCCAATCGGTGCGGAACCGGAAGCCCGTGGAGGTCACCCGGATATCCCGAAGGGTAATCGGCTCCGCTTCGTTCTCCTGCCTGCTCCTGTCGTCCGCCGACGGATAGCCCATGGCGGCGGCTTTCTCCAGACTGAAAACCTCCCGGTCCGCAGCCGGGGCCAGGGAGATGGGCAGCACCCACTCTCCATCCCCGTAGGTTTTCAGGTTCCCCAGCCGCAGCTCCAGCTCCGCGCCGTCCAGCAGGGACAGCCCTTCCTCCGGGGAAATCCCCAAGCACAGGCCCCTCACCACGGTTCCGTCCGCCGTTACGCCCAGGTCGGAGGACCCGGTATAGATATGACAAATTCCCCTGTCCGGCGCGCTTGACACGCTTCCGCTCAATTCATAGGTTTCCAAATAGCGGCCGTTGGAACCCGCCAAGTCCTCCCCCTGTATGTTCAGCAGCATCTCCAGGTAAAACTCCGTGGCGTAAACCGAGTCAATGGCCACGGTTATGCCGTCCCGGGTATCGCTGACGCGAACGTCCTGCACGGCCCGGGCAATGACCGCCTTCTGCTCCTCGTCCAGAACGCCGCCGCTTTCCGCCCACTTCCGCCCCAGCTCCTCCTCCAGGGTAACCGGGCCGATGACGGGCAGGTCCTCCCGCAAGGGCTCCCGGAGGCCGCCGCTGTCTGCGCCCGCGACGCCCATCAGCACCGCCGCCAACGCCGCAGCAGCAAGAAGCCACCGGACGCGCTTTCGAGGCTTCCGCCCCTCCTTGGTCATTTTCCATACCTCCTTTTTCAGCCTGTCAGGGGCACAAACCTCGTCAAACAGTTCCCTATACAACATCCCCAAGGCTCACACCTCCTCCAATTGCGTTTTCAGTTTCGCCCGCGCCCGGGCCAGGCGGGTCTGGACCGTGGACGCCTTTAAGCCCAGAAGCTCCCCGATCTCGCTCACGCTGTACCCCTCGTAATAGTAGAGGTACAGCGGCACGCGGTACTTGGCGGGCAGGTCCATGACCTCCTGATAAAGAGTCTGCCGGGCCGGGTCCGGGAACACGGGCTCCGGGCACTGGTCCAGGGACGCCGTGCGCCTGCGCCAGGGGTGCTGGCTTATCCGCTTGCACTCGTTGAGGCACACCCGGACCAGCCAGCGGCGCAGATGCTCCTCTCCCTGAAACTCCGTGTCCGTCCTCCAGAGGCGGAGCATGGCGTTCTGGGCCGCGTCCTCCGCGTCGGCGGGGCTTCGGAACCAGTTCAGAGCGATGCGGTAAACCATGTCCAGATACCGCTCCGCGGCGTCCGTGAATTGTTGCTCTGTCAACATAAGCAGCTCTCCTTGAAAGACCTTTCAACAGCAATACCCGGCAAGGGACAAAAAAATCCCATAGAATAAAAAAATTTTTAATTCTACAAAACCGCGCTTTTGTTCAGTTTTGAGGCGGGCGCGAAAAAAGAGGGCTTCCGCCCTCTTTTTCCCTCACCGGACATAGGCCCGGTGGAACACCTTCTTGCCCTTTTTGATGATGACGCCCTCACCCTGGAAGTCCGTCTGATCGAACATGGCGGCAATGTCCGCCACCTTCTGTCCGTTCACCGTCAGGCCCCCCTGCTGGATAAGCCGCCGGGCCTCCGCATTGGAGGGGCACAGGCCGCAGGCTGTCAGCAGGGCTATGGCCCCAATCTGTCCGTTCTCAAACCTGGCGGCGGGCAGCTCTGTGGAGGGCATGTGCTCTGCGGAGCCGCCGCCCGCAAAGAGGCCCCGGGCGGTCTCCTGAGCCTTTTCCGCCTCCGCTTCGCCGTGAACCAGCTTAGTCAGCTCGTAGGCCAGAATTTCCTTTGCCCGGTTCAGCTGGCTGCCCTCCCACTTGTCCATGGCGTCGATTTCCTCCAGGGGCAGGAAGGTCAGCATGCGGATGCACTTTAAAACGTCCGCGTCTCCCACGTTCCGCCAGTACTGGTAGAACTCAAAGGGGGTGGTTTTGGCGGGGTCCAGCCACACCGCGCCCTTGGCGGTCTTTCCCATCTTCTTGCCCTCAGAGTTCATGAGGAGGGTGATGGTCATGGCGTAGGCGTCCTTGCCCAGCTTCCGGCGGATCAGCTCCGTGCCGCCCAGCATGTTGCTCCACTGGTCGTCGCCGCCGAACTGCATGTTGCAGCCCAGAGTCTGGAACATATGGTAGAAGTCGTAGGACTGCATAATCATATAGTTGAACTCCAGGAAGCTGAGGCCCTTCTCCATCCGCTGCTTATAGCACTCGGCCCGCAGCATGTTGTTCACAGAGAAACAGGCTCCCACCTCCCGCAGAAGCTCGATATAGTTCAGCTTCGTCAGCCACTCGGCGTTGTTGACCATAATCGCCTTGTCCGGGCCGAACTCGATGAAGCGCTCCATCTGCTTTTTGAAGCAGTCGCAGTTATGCCGGATGGTCTCCGTGGTCATCATCTGCCGCATGTCCGTCCGGCCGGAGGGGTCTCCCACCATGCCGGTGCCGCCGCCAATGAGGGCGATGGGCCGGTTTCCCGCCATCTGCAGCCGCTTCATCAGGCAAAGCGCCATGAAGTGCCCCACATGGAGACTGTCCGCTGTGGGGTCGAAGCCGATGTAGAACACGGCCTTTCCGTTGTTCACCAGCTCCCGGATTTCCGCCTCGTCGGTGACCTGGGCGATAAGGCCCCGGGCCTTCAGCTCTTCGTAAATCTGCATGTTGCCTTCTCCTTTAGTTGTGATTCCCCGGAGGGAACGAAAAAACGCCCCGTCCCGGTGGGGACAGAGGGCGAAAACAATTCGCGGTACCACCTCTGGTTCGCCGCCTTCTCGCGAAAACGGCCTCATGGAGTGCCATCACACTCCCGCGCGGTAACGGGCGCACCCGGTGCGCGCCTACTGGGCCGAAAGGCCGTTCGGGCGCCAGCTCCAAGGCGTATTCGCCGTCTGCCTCCCTCCCCCTTTCACCAAACCGGGGGCTCTCTTTGCGGAGAACATGACGGGTACTGGTCCTCTTCCTCACTGTGAGGTGTATTGTAGCAGACGCGCCGGGGATTGTCAACACAAACGGGCGGTTTTCTTATGTTGAAAATTGAAAGGAAACGTGCTATCATTCTACCATTCACTCCTGTCAGAACAAAAGGAGAATCCTATGGAGACCATCCCCGCCAAGTCTATCGTGAACCGGACCAAGGACCCCAGCTGGTTCGGCGCGGAGTATAACATGAATATATACCGGGGGTGCAGCCACGGCTGCATCTACTGCGACAGCCGGAGCGACTGCTACCACAACGACGGCTTTGACCAGGTCAAGGCCAAGGCGGACGCCCTCCGCGTCATCCGGGACGATTTAGCGCGCAAAGCCAAGCCCGGCGTGGTAGCCACCGGCTCCATGAGCGACCCCTACAACCCCTTTGAGGAGGAGCTCCAGCTTACCCGCCGCGCCCTGACGCTGCTGGAGGCCTACGGCTTCGGCGCGGCCATCGCCACGAAAAGCGGCCTTATCGTCCGGGATATTGACGTGCTGTCCTCCATCAACCGGACCATGCCCGTCATCTGCAAAATCACCGTCACCACCTGCGACGAAGCCCTGGCCGCCAGGGTGGAGCCCCGGGCCCCCTCTCCCTCCCGCCGTCTGGAGGCGGTGGAGCGGCTGAGCGCGGCAGGGCTGTTTACCGGCATTTTGATGATGCCCATTCTCCCCTTCCTGGAGGACAGCCCGGAAAACGTCCGGGACATTGTGGACCGTGCGGCGGACGCGGGAGCCCGTTTTGTCTACCCCGCCATGGGCATGACCTGCCGGGCGGGACAGCGGGAGTATTTTTACCGGAAGCTGGAGGAATGCTTCCCCGGCCAGGGCCTGGCGGAGCGGTATCAAAAGCGGTACGGGCCCCGGTACGAGTGTGCCAGTCCCAAAGCCCGGGCCCTGTGGGAGGTCTTCCAGGAGGCGTGCGGCCGCCGGGGCCTGCTGTACTCCATGAAGCGCATTGTCGCCGCCTCTCGCCGGGGACGCGAGATAGACCAGCTCAGCTTGTTTTAGGACTTGCCTGGAAATTGGGGAAATGCCGGCTTCCAGGCAGGTCCTAAAAAATTTTCCGGCTTTGCAGCATTTTCCCCCTTTGAAAAGTATTTACAGCAGAGCGCTCAAAACATCCGCCGATTCAACACAAGGAAGGTGCAGAATGGACACAGAATCCGCTGTGGAGCGGTACGGCTCCATGGTCTACCGCCTGGCCTATGCCCAGCTTCGCAGCCGCCATGACGCCGACGATGTTTTTCAGGAGGTCTTCCTCCGCTATCACCGCGCCGCCCCGTCCTTTGAGAGCGAGTCCCACCGCAAGGCTTGGCTCCTGCGGGTGACGGCCAACTGTGCGAAAAGCCTCGCCGCCTCTCCCTGGCGGAAACGCAGCGTCCCTCTGGAGGACGTCTACGCATACGACCAGCCGGAGGAATCCGGCCTGGACGCCGCCCTGTCCCAGCTGCCGCCCAAATACCGGGCCGTCATTCATCTCTATTACTACGAAGGCTATAGTACAGAAGAAATCGCCCGCGTTTTAGGGCGCAGGGCCTCCACGGTCCGCGCCCAGCTGACCCGGGCCCGGCAAATCTTGGCCCGCCTTCTGAAGGAGGATCTATGAACATTTCAAAGACCTATGAACGAATCAACGCGCCAATCACACCCTCCCCCCGCTTAATGGAAAAAACCTTGGCAAAAACCCGGCGTTCCGGTTTTCCGCTCCGCCGTCTGGCGGCCATCGCCGCAGCGGCGGCCGTGCTTCTCGCCACTCCCGCCCTGGCGGCCCAGACCGAACCGGGCTATCAGCTCCTTTACCTCCTCTCCCCCGCCTCCGCCCAGTTTTTCCAGCCCGTGAAGAGGTCCTGTACGGATAACGGCGTGACCGTAGAAGTGGCCTCCGTTCACGTGGAGGGA
>CATLJA010000072.1 GCA_949959305.1 uncultured Oscillibacter sp. | reverse complement strand
CAGGACCCGGCGCTCTCCCGCAGGGGAGGGGACGCCGCAGGCATCCGCCGCCTCCTGAAGCCGCAGGTTCAGCGACGCCGTCAGGCGGCCCCCGCCGTCCGGCAGGGCCTCGGCCTTCACCGTGCCTCCCATCAGCTCCATGACGTGCTTGGCGATGGGGAGGCCCAGGTCCGCGCCCTCCGCGTCGGCGGCGGCGGTAATCTCCCGGCGGGAGAAAGCCGAAAAAACCCGTTCGCTGAGAGGAACCGCCGTGGAGGAGCAGAGGGCGGTAAAGTGATAGGCTCCGTAAGCCCGGGAGGCGCTCCGCTCCCGGAGGAGCAGCTCCACCCGCCCGCCGGGCCGCACCCGCCGCACGGCTCCCATAGCCATGCGCTCCAGGGACTGGAAAAGCTTCTGACGGTCGCACCAGACATTGGCGTGCTCTGTCTCCAAAGAGGCGAGGACCAGCTCCACGCCCCGCTCCGCCGCCTGGGGGGCAGCCTTTTCCCACACCGCCCGGGCCAGTTCCGGCAGGCTGCAGGCCGCTTCCTCAATATGAATCCGGCCGGATTCCAGCCAGCTCAGCTCCAGCACGTGATTCATCAGCCCCAGCAGCTGGGCGCTGGAGTTCTCAATCCGCTCCAGATCCTTTTTCAGCCGCGCCGGATCGTTCAAGTGGCGCTTGGCCAGGGCGGCGAAGCCCACCACGGCGTTCATAGGCGTGCGCATATCGTGAGAGATATTGGAGAGGAAGGTGTTCCGGGCGTCCCCGGCCAGTTTCGCCTGGGCCAGGGCCTCCTCCAAAATGGCGGAGCGCTCCCGCTCCCGGCGGACCTCCTCGTCCACCGTCCGGCAGGCGAACATGATTTGCGTGGCCCCCTCGTCGGGGCTGACGTTGACGATGAACGCCTGAACGTATTCCGGCTCCCCCTGGCGGAGGATGCGGTAATTGATGTGGTAGGATTTCTGCCGCCCCAGGACTTCCTGAATATAAGCGGGGTCCACCTCCCGGCGGAAGCGCTCCCGGTCCTCCGGGTGGACCCAGCGGACGGCGTAGCCGTCGGCAAAGCCGGTAAAGGGCCGGACCTGGAGGTCCCGGCCGAACTGGAAGCCCTCCCGTCCGCTGACCCGGTAGGGCTGGATGACGTCCGCCGACAAATCCGCGTGGAAGACGGTCTCATAGTCCGCGCTGAGCCCCTCGATAAGCTCCAGGCGGCGGACCAGCTCGTCGTTCATCTGCTCCAGGAAGTGCAGGGTCTGGTCCGCCTGCTCCTGAAGCTCCCGCTCCTTCTGGATCTTTTCTTCCAGAATGGCGGCCCGCTCGGCAGCCCGCCGGCGGTGGCGCTCCGTGATGTCGGCCAGGAAGACATAGAACACGCCGCCCATCGTCTCCGTCCGGATAAAATGGCCGAAGTCCTCCACCCAGCAGACGGAGCCGTCTTTCCGGATGATGCGGTATTCCACGTAGTCCAGATCAAAGCTGTTAAGGGCGATTTGCTCCCGGATGCTGTCCTGCACGCTTTCCACATCCTCGGGATGAATCATGCCAAGGAAGGTCCCGCCGGTCATGGTACGGAACTCCTCCTCGGTTTCACAGCCGAATATCTGGAGGAGGGCGCGGTTGACGTAAAGGACCTGGCCGCTGTCATCCTGGTAAATAAAGAAGCCGCCGGGCATCTCGTCGGTAAAGTGCTTGATCTGCCGGGCGGTAAGGCTCTCCCGATCCGAGAGGTCCACGCCGGAGGTCAGGAGATATTCGATCAGGCCGTGGTTTTCGATCACAGGGCGGTCCTCCTTTTCCGGGTTTTCCTTATCATACCACATTTGCCGGAGTTTGTCACGCATGACTTGCGGGGGTGTGGAAAAGGATTTGAGGGACCGCCCGCGGTATTTGCGGAAGCGGCTGAAATCCGGCGGCAGCGGGCGACTATTCCGTTCCTTGCCGGGCCGCGTACTCAAAGCTGGCCCGCCGGTCCGTATGCTGGAGCAGGATGCTTTCCCCGCTCCACAGCTGATAGCGCACAACAGCGCAGAGGCTTTCGTGAATCCCGCGCTCCATGCGGCCCTCCGCCGGGGCCCGCAGCGCCTGCCTCCGCTCCTCCAGCACCTCTGCGCTCAGGCGGAGAGAACCCTGCCGGATAACCGCCCCGGCGGGCGACCAGCTTTCGATTCTGGCTCCCCGGTAGGTTGCCAGGCGGTACTCCCGGCCCTGGCAGAGAACCGCGCAGATGCAGCCGGTAAAGCTCCCTATGGGCAGGGGGACGGAGGCGGCGGCAAGCATGAGGCTGCCGCCCTTCGGCTCCGGCCAGACGCACTGGGTCCAGAGGTAGGTCTCCGGAAACGACCGTCCCCGGTCCATTTCGATATACCCGGTTCCGCCGGAAAAATCCAGAATCTCGCCGTTGAGGCGGAGGCGCCCCTCCAGGGAATGCCCCATGCTGAGCACGCCATGGGAGCACTGCATCCCCGGAAGGAACCGGAAGGGGCCCATGATGTCGGAGCGGAGGGCGGTAAAGGGACCGTAGCGCAGTTCTCCCTGAAGAGAAAGGCCGTCCCGGCTGACGTCAATCTTCATCCCCCCTTTGTGGAAAACGGCCTGCCCGATTTCCACATGGAAGGCGTTTTCGAAAGCCCGGAACTGCGCCTCCGGGTATTCCAGCCACCATGCCCCGCTGTCTGTAATGACTTGAAGAGACGCGCTCCGGCGGCCGTCCCGCCCGCCGTGGAAGGCGGGAATCAGCGCCAGAGACTTCCCGTCCGGGCTTTGATGCTTCAAATACCACCCCTCAAAATAGGGCCCCGGTTTTTTCGCACCATGGAAAAATTTCATGCTCGCAGCCTCCTTCCAACATCTGATGTAAATTTGGCCCAAACCGGCGCGTTTTTAAACCCGCCTTGTTCCCAGAGGAGGAAAATAAAAAGTATATGCCGGGCGGCGAAGCGCCTGAGCTGAGGATATGGGCTGAAGCTTGTTGCAGTACCTTCAAAGCGCCGCGTATGCTAAGCCAGATACCCGTACAGCACTAGACAGTGTTTACAGGAAATATATGGAATGGACTGTGACAATTTTTATTAATTTACACACATATCATATCGCTGATTTTTGTAAATTTACCTTTTACTATTTGCTCTTTGAAATCGATCCTTTTGGGAAATGCGCAAATTTCATGAATTTGGGTGGAAATTTTAAAGCAAAATATGCATCCAATAATTTCCAGTAGACACTATCTAGTCTATTGGAACGGCTTCTCAAGGTCGGCTAAGGACTCCGGCCTCCCCGCCGCGCCTCCGGCCTTCACCGCACGGCAATCCGGTTTTGGGGAATCGCCCGCAAAGCCTGGAGCGGAAGCCGGCTTAAGGGGCCCGCCGGTATTTTCCGGCGGGTTTTTCCGTTTCCGCCCTTGCAATTTCTTGTGAGAGTGCTACAATAAACGGCGTAGTAAAGCAACGGAACATGGCGAAACAATCTAAGAGAGGGTGACACAAGCAGCATGGAATGGACAATGACGGCCAACGCCCCCGGTCAGGTATGCCTGATGCAGGGCAACGAGGCCATTGTGCGGGGCGCGGTGGAAGCCGGAATCAACTTCGCCGCCTCCTACCCCGGCTCCCCCTCCTCCCAGGTGCTGGGAATGCTGGGCAAAATTGCCCGGGAGCGGGGCTTCTACGCGGAGTGGTCCGCCAACGAGGTCTGCGCCCTGCAGGCGTGCACCGGCGCGTCCCTGGCCAACGGCCGGGCCCTGTGCGTGGTGAAGCAGAACGGCCTTTTATGCGTGGCGGACGCGCTCCACTGCGCCGCTCAGGCCGGCGTGAAGGGGGGACTGGTAATCGTCTCCAGCGACGACCCCAGCGCCCACTCCTCCACCAATGAGTTCGACTCCCGCTGGCAGGCCATGTCGGCGGGCATACCCCTGCTGGAGCCCACCACCATGCAGGAGGCCAAGGACATGATCCCCTACGCCTTCGAGCTCAGCGAGGCGGCGGGCCAGGTGGTGCTGGTCCGGGTGACCACCCGGGTCTGCCACGGGCGGGGCAACGTGGTCCTGGGCCCCCTGCCGGAGAAGCCCCGGGCGCTGGAGCGGGTCAGGGAATGGGACAGGATGGTCTGCGTGTGCTACATGCACGGCCCGGCCCTTCAAAAGCTGGAGGAGCTGCGCAAGCGCTTTGAAGCCAGCCCCTATAACCACTACGAGGGCCCCGGAGCCCCGGAAAAGCTCATCATCGCCGGGGGCACCGGGCGGCTTTACGGCCAGGAGGCCCTCCGCCGCCTGGGCGGGGAGCAGGCAGCCGGCTTTCTGTCCCTGGGAACCCTCTGGCCCCTGCCGGAGGACTACATATTAAATTACCTCCGCACGGCGAAGGAGGTCCTGATACTGGAGGAGGTGGACCCCTTCCTGGAGCGGGCGGTCCAGGCCCTGGCGGGCCGGGAGGGCCTGCAAATCAAATTCCTGGGCCGGGGAGACGCCCTGCCGCCCTTCGGCGAGCTGGACCCGGATGTGGCCGCCGCAGCCATCGCCAGGCTCACCGGCGCGGCCCTGCCCGAAAAGAAGCCCGCCGGCGATCTGGAGCTCCCGGCCCGGGAGATGAGCTTCTGCGCGGGCTGCCCACACCGGGCCACCTTCTACCTCCTGAAGCGGGCCATGCGCCAGGAAAAGCACCCCGGCGTGGTCATCGGGGACATCGGCTGCTACTTCATGGCGGGCCAGTCCGCCGGACAGTACGCCTGGCAGGCGTGCAACTGCATGGGCTCCGGCGTGAACGTGGCCGAGGGCCTGGGCCAGCTCACCAACTACGGCCTGGACCAGAAGGTGGTCACCATGTGCGGCGACTCCACCTTCTTCCACACCATCCTTCCCGGGCTGGTAAACGCCGTATACCACAACGCCAACATGCTCCTTATCGTCCTGGACAACTCCGCCACGGCCATGACGGGCTTCCAGCCCCACCCGGGCACGGGCCTCACCGCCATGGGGGACCATGTCAAGCCCATGGACATCCCGAAGATTCTGGACGCGGTGGGCTGTAAGGTGGAGGTGGCCGACCCCTTCGATGTTGCGGAGGCGGAGAAGACCCTCCGCCGCCTGCTGGACCAGCCGGGGATGAACGTCCTCATTATGCGCCAGCCCTGCGCCACGCTGATGGTCAAGGAGCGGAGCAAAAAGCCCGTCCGGGTCTACGTGGACCAGGACGCGTGCCTGGGGGACGGCTGCGGCTGCGACAAGTTCTGCTCCCGGGTCTGGGGCTGTCCCGGAAACACCTGGGATTTTAAGAAGAACAAGGCGCGGATTGACCCCGTTACCTGCGTGGGCTGCGGCGTGTGCGCCAAGCTCTGCCCCAGCGGGGCCATCAAAGTTGAGGGGGGAGAAAACACGTGAAGCTGAAATACGACCCTTTGAACATCGTGGTCTGCGGCATCGGCGGGCAGGGCAACGTGCTGGCCGCCGAAACCCTGGGCAGCGCCATGTGCGGCCGGGGCTGCCGGGTGGCCGTGGGGGAAACCTACGGCGCGTCCCAGCGGGGCGGCTCCGTCATGAGCCATGTCCGGGTTTCTGAGAAGTGGGACCCCAGCGTGCTGATTCCCGCCGGGGAGGCCCACATCATCATCGGCTTCGAGCCTCTGGAGACCCTCCGCATCGCCCGGAAGTACGCCGGGGCGGACACCGTCACCGTCTACGACCCACGGCCCGTCTATCCCCTGGGCGTTCTCCAGGGCGTGCAGACTTACCCGCCCCTGGAGGAGCTCCAGGCGGAGATCGGGCGCCTGGCCAGCATGGCCCTGGCCATTCCGGCGGCGGACATCGCTATGGAGGCCGGGGACTCCCGGGCCGCCAACATTGCCCTGCTGGGGGCGTTCAGCCAGCTTTCCGCCTCCCCGCTGAGCGGGGAGGATTTGGAGAAAATCCTGGCCCAGCGGTTCAAGGGAGCGGTGCTGGAGCTGAACCGGCGGGCCTTCGCCATGGGCCGCGAGGCCGCCCGGAAAGGGGGCGCGGTGTGATGAAGACCATTCAAGCGCGGTTTTACAACCCGGAAACCCGGGAAAGCCTGACGCTGACCCTGCCCCGGGACGCCCGGTTCTCCCAGCTGGCGGCCATGCTCCAGGAGCGGGGCTTCGCGGACCGCCGGAAGGCGGGCTGGCGCTGTCTCTATCAGGAACACCTGTGCGGCTTGAACCACCGGATCATGGACTACGTCCCGGAGGACGCGGAGGAAATTGCCCTGGAGCTTTTTGGCTTTTCTCAGGTGCTGGTGTAAAGGAGGGTTGGGAAACATGTTAAGTACAATCGCGTTGGACGCCCAGGTCCTCCGCCCCGGCCTCTGCACCGGCTGCGGGGCCTGCCAGGGCCTGTGCCCATATTGGGGCAGCGTGGACGGGCGGACCGTCTGCTTCTTCGACTGCGAGCGGACGGACGGGCGCTGCCAGCGGTTCTGCCCCCGGATGCCCACGGATCTGGCGGCCCTGCGGAAGCAGTTCTTCCCGGAAGAAACCGTCCTCCCGGAGATCGGCCCCTTCCGGGGGCTGTACCTCACCCGGGCCGCCGACGCATCCATCCGGGCCCGGGCCCAGCACGGCGGCAGCATGACCGCCCTTGTGGAGCTGGCCCTGAAGGAGGGCTTCATCGACGCGGCGGTCCTCACCCGCTCCCGGGGCGGCCTGAATCCCGAGGGCGTGCTGGCGGCCACGGCGGAGGAGGTCCGCGCCTGCTCCGGCAGCAGCTTCCAGGTGCCCCCCACCCTGGCGGTTTTGAACCGGGCGCTGAAAGAGGATAAATTCCACAGCATCGGCGTGGCGGGCACGCCCTGCAAAACCCTGGCGGTTTATAAAATGAAGGCCAATCCTTTGCCGGGCAGCGACAACCACGCTGGGAACATCGGCATGGTGTTCGGCCTGTTCTGCGGCTGGGGCCTGGACTGGGACGGGCTGAACGCCTTGGCGGCGAAGCACGCCGACCCGGAAAAGGTCTCCCATATGGACATCCCCCCCAGCAAGTACCACTCCCTGGAGCTCCGGGAGGACGGGGAAGGAACGGTCTCCGTCAATCTGGACGAGGTGACGCCCCTGGTCCGCTCCGGCTGCCGGACCTGCGCCGACATGACGGCGGAATTCGCGGACCTCTCCATCGGCGGGGCAAGAAGCGCCGACGGCTGGGACACGGACAAGGGCTGGAACCAGGTCGTCGTCCGCTCCGAAAAAGGTCAAAGGCTGCTGGAGCTGGCCCGGGAGAAGGGCGTGTTGGAATTCAAGGAAGCCATGGAGGGCGGACTTGAAAAGCTCAAAAAGGCGTCTCTTGGCAAGAAGCGCACGGCGGTGCGGAACCTCCGGGAGCTCACCGGAAAGGCGGAGGACCTGGGATACCTGAATCCCAACCGGGAGCTGTTCCAAGATCTGTGATCCCCTGTGGCACATAAAAGAACGTCCGGCGCGGAGAGGAAGCCCTCCTGCCGTTCCAAGCCTCATCCCGTCCCCGTTTCCGGGGACGGGATGTTTTTCAGGCAAGGTCTGAACCAACGTGCGCGGATTTAATAAGCGCTTCCTTCGGCTCAGGCAAAGGTGACAACAGTGCCCGCCTTCCCCGCCAGGGCGTCGGCGGCCTTGTCCAAAGAGGTAATGACGGCCCTTTTGCTGGGGTCTCTGCGGACGAACTTCATGGCGGCCTGGACCTTGGGCAGCATGCTTCCGGCGGCAAAGTGGCCCTCCTCCATATAGCGGGACGCCTCCGCCAGGGACATGCGGCTGAGGTCCTTCTGGTCCGGCTTGCCCCAGTTGACGGCCACCTTCTCCACCTCCGTCAGAATCATCAGCACGTCCGCGTCCACCTGCTCCGCCAGGAGCTCTGCGGCAAAGTCCTTGTCAATGACCGCCGCCACGCCCTCCAGCCGGCCCTGGGCGGTCTCCACCACCGGCACTCCCCCGCCGCCGCAGGTGACGACGATGGTCTTGTCCCACAAATCCCGCACCTGGCCAATCTCCACAATCCGCCGGGGCAGGGGCGAGGGCACCACCCGGCGGTATCCCCGTCCGGCGTCCTCCTTCATCGCGTACCCCTTCTCCCGCCGGAGGGCCTCTGCCTCCTCCCGGCTGTAAAAGGGGCCGATGGGCTTCGTGGGATTCTGGAAGGCGGGGTCGTCCTCCTCCACCACCACCTGGGTGACCAGGCTTACCACGGGGATGTTCTTATTCCGCTTCGCCAGGGCATAGCGCAGGGCCTGCTGAATGTGGTAGCCGATATAGCCCTGGCTCATGG
This sequence comes from uncultured Oscillibacter sp., assembly GCA_949959305.1. GTDB lineage: Bacteria > Bacillota > Clostridia > Oscillospirales > Oscillospiraceae > Oscillibacter. The sequence continues at coordinate 3,477 of CATLJA010000072.1, read as the reverse complement.
CCCCGCACACGTCGAAGGGCATGGCGGGCACCACCTCCTTCGCCGTCTCGCTGGCCAGGAGGATGCGCCCCACCTGGGGGCCGTTTCCGTGGACGACGGCCACCTCATAGCCGTTTACGCTGAGCTCTGCAATATGCTCGCAGGTCTTCCGCACCACGCTGAGCTGGGCCTCGGCGGTGGCTCCGCTGTCCTTGGACTGGAGGGCGTTTCCCCCCAGGGCGATGACTAATCTTTCCGCATGTTCCATGGTACTCTCCTATCGCAACAGATTTCCGGTCCGGGCATAGCGCCCTTCCACCAGTCTGCCACGGCCCGCAGTTTTTATGAGCCCGGCGGAGCGCCGCTCCGGGAATAGGCCCCGCGGAACTGGACATATTATACAAATTGACCCACCCCCTTTTTCCCACTCCGCCAAAGTTCGTCGGAAACGTCAATTTCCCCTTGCATTTGAAGAAAAACCGGACTATGATAAAGGCACAGTTTGGAAACGTTACCAGTAACGTTTCCAGTCCGTTTCGCGACCACCAAAACAAACAGGAGGAACATGAAATGAAGAAGAGACTCTGGCACTGGCTCTCGCCATGGCCCTGGCCCTGGCCGCCTGCGGCGGCAGCGGCGGCGATTCCCAGCCCTCCGGCGGCCAGTCCTCCGGGGATTCCCAGTCCTCCGGCGGCGGCGCCTCCGGCACCGTGTACTACCTGAACTTCAAGCCCGAGCAGGACGGCGCCTGGCAGGCCCTGGCCAAGGCCTACACCCAGGAGACCGGCGTGGAGGTAAAGGTCCAGACCGCCGCCTCCGGCCAGTATGAAACCACCCTGATGAGCGAGATTGCCAAGACCGACGCTCCCACCCTGTTCCAGGTCAACGGCCCCGTGGGCCTGAAGAACTGGAAGGACTACTGCTATGACCTCAGCGGCTCCGCCGTGGCCGGGGAGCTCTCCAGCCAGGACTTCGCCCTGATGGACGGTGGTTCCATGGCCGGCATCGCTTACGTCATCGAGACCTACGGCCTGATTTACAACAAGGCCCTTCTGGAGCAGGCGGGCTACTCCGCCGACGACATCAAGTCCTTCGCCGACCTGAAGAAGGTGGCCGAGGACATCACCGCCCGCAAGGACGAGCTGGGCTTTGCCGCCTTCACCTCCGCCGGCATGGACGGCTCCTCCGACTGGCGCTTCAAGACCCACCTGGCAAACCTCCCCATCTACTTTGAGTACGAGGCCGACGGCATCGGCGACACCGACGCCATCAAGGGCACCTATCTGGACAACTACCGGGCCGTGTGGGACCTGTATATCAACAACTGCACCTGCGCCCCCACCCTGCTCTCCGCCAAGACCGGCGACGACTCCGTGGCGGAGTTCGTCACTGAGCAGGCCGTGTTCTACCAGAACGGCACCTGGGCCTTCGGCGACGTTGCCGACGTAGGTGAGGAGAACCTGGGCATGCTGCCCATCTATATCGGCGTGGGCGACGAGGCCAGCCAGGGCCTGTGCACCGGCACTGAGAATTACTGGTGCGTGAACAAGAACGCCAAGCCCGAGGACATCCAGGCCACCCTGGACTTCATGTACTGGTGCGTCACCTCCGAGACCGGCCTGGACTATATGTGCTCCGCCGGCGAGGGCAAGATGGGCTTTGTCATCCCCTTCAAGGGCAATCTGGAGTCCACCAACGCGCTGGTGAACATCGCCAACGACTATGTGGCCAAGGGAACCACCAGCATCAAGTGGTGCTTCCCCACCATGCCCTCCGAGGAGTGGAAGAACGTTCTGGGCTCCGCCCTGACCGCCTATGCCGCCGACCAGACCGACGCCAACTGGGAGACCGTGCGGGCCGCCTTCGTGGACAACTGGGCCGCTGAGAAATCCAAGTAAGAGCGCCATAGCCGGGGCGGACGGGTGACCGCCCGCCCCGGCGTTTCCTTCCCGCCTTGGACCCGCGGGAGGCGCGCCGTGCCCCGCGCACGGCCCATGTCCCGCCGGTCCAACGTACCATCAACTTGTGAAGGAGGCTTCCGCCAGCCATGGAAAAATCCATCAAGCGCTACTTCCCCGTCTTTCTGGGACCCACGTTCCTGGCCTTTCTCATTGGCTTCATCGTGCCCTTCCTTATGGGCATCTACCTGTCCTTCTGCGACTTCCGCACTGTCACCGACGCGAAGTTCATCGGCCTGGGCAACTTCGTCCGGGCCTTCCAGGACGGGGACTTCGCCCACGCCTTCTGGTTCACCGCCCTGTTCACCGTCACAACGCTGGTCCTTATCAACGTTTTGGCCTTCGCCGTGGCCCTGGTGCTGACCCGTGAGATTCGGGGCACCAACATTTTCCGCACGGTCTTCTTCATGCCGAACCTAATCGGCGGCATCGTCCTGGGCTACGTGTGGCAGCTCATCTTCAACGGCATTCTGTCCCGGTACGACCTGGCCTTGAAGATTTCGGCAAAATACGGCTTCTGGGGCCTGGTCATCCTCATCTGCTGGCAGCAAATCGGCTATATGATGATTATCTACATCGCGGGCCTCCAGTCCATCCCCGGCGATTTGAACGAGGCGGCGGAGATCGACGGGGCCAACGGCTGGCAGAGGCTGTGGAACGTCACCATTCCAAACATGATGCCCTCCATCACCATCTGCACTTTCCTGACCCTGACCAACGGCTTCAAGCTCTTTGACCAGAACCTGTCCCTCACCGCCGGCGAGCCCATGAAGCAGACGGAAATGCTGGCGCTGAACATCTTCAACACGTTCTACGGCCGGGTGGGCTATCAGGGCGTGGGCCAGGCCAAGGCCGTGGTGTTCTTTGTCCTGGTGGTGTCCCTGGGCCTTATCCAACTGAAAATGACCCGCTCCAAGGAGGTGCAGCAGTAATGAAACACAAAGCGAGAGGCGGCTGGTTCGCCACCATATTGTTCACCGTAATCTCCATTTTCTACGTAGCGCCGCTGTTCATCGTCCTCATCAATTCCTTCAAGAAAAAGGCGTTCATCAACCTGGAGCCCTTCAAGCTCCCCTCTGAAAAGACCTGGGTAGCTCTGGAGAACTTCGCCAACGCCATGGAAAAGTACAATTTCCTGGAGTCCGTTCTCTGGACTGTGGTGATGACCGTGGGCTCCGTGGCGGTCATTCTGGTATGCACCTCTATGTTCGCCTGGTACATCACCCGGGTAAAGAGCCGGGCCACGAAAATCCTGTACCTTCTGTGCGTCTTCTCCATGGTGGTGCCCTTCCAGATGGTGATGTTCACCCTCTCCCTGGTGACGGACCGGCTGCGGCTAGGCACCCCCTGGGGGCTGGTCATCATCTATCTGGGCTTCGGCGCGGGGCTGGCGGTGTTCATGTTCTGCGGCTTTGTCAAGTCCATCCCCATCGAGATTGAGGAAGCCGCCATGATCGACGGCTGCTCCCCCCTGCGGACCTTCTTCTCCGTGGTGCTGCCCATCATGAAGCCCACCTATATCTCCGTTGGCATTCTGGAG
>CATLJA010000071.1 GCA_949959305.1 uncultured Oscillibacter sp. | reverse complement strand
TCCGATTGTAAAGAAGCTGTCCATCTGATAGAGGGTATTTCCGCAGAAACGCTGCTGGCGGATCGGGGTTATGACACAAATGATATCCTGTCCTATGCGCTTTCGGCGGGGATGGAACCCGTGATTCCACCGAGAAAGAACCGCAAAGAACAACGTGGCTATGATAAATATCTCTATAAGCTGCGTCATCTGGTAGAAAACTGCTTTCTATCCCTGAAACGTTGGAGGGGCATTGCCACTCGCTACGCCAAAACCTCAGATGCTTTTATCGCCGCGGTACATGTTTGTTGTATCGCTATTTGGGCTGCCATCCGCACTTAACTCGTGTAAACACTATCTAGCAAAAGAGTTTGACCGCCATCATCAAACTATAAGCAATAACGGAATTGGGTGCAAAGCAGGAACTCAGCTGAGTGAGGACCAAAGTAGGCAGCTGAAGTTGGAGCTTGGCACACACACGCTAATTATTAAACCAACCGTCATTGAAAAAATTGGTTGTGCCAGCCGAAACTACGCCGCCGGAAAATACAAATCCTGACGAACCCGCAGTTGAGGAAAACGAATATCCGGATGAAACAATTATCGAAAGCAGCTCCGGAGGGTGGGATGTTTGGGATGTGATTATGTTGGCTTATATCGGGGCAAGCGTAGTGGTGTTTGCTGGGCTGATGGTTCATTGGGGGTTAAAGCGCCGAAAAGCGAAAACCGACACGAACTGGAAGAATCGACATAGCGTCTCCGATACCGAGGCGCACCAGTCCGAAGATAACTCCAACCCGGATGTGCTATAATTTTCGTGTGGGAATAAAATCCCATGGGAATGAAGCTTGCCTTGAGCTAAACTCCGGCTACGCAAAACCTCTTTCTGGAGATCGTGAAGTTCTCTAGAGCCCAGATAACAAAACTTTAGACTTGTTCATCGCTTTTCGTAGCTACGGCTACAAAAAGGTCCCAGCAACTTCTAACAGAACCCTGTATATTGATTTTGATTAGGTTAGGGGCGGCCTCGTCTGGCAGGATAGCGACCTGCTTGGCCGCGCCGGTGACAAGGGCAACTACTGGCCGCGTGACAGCCAGCTCCGCCAATACTTCTGACAATTCTTTCATGATGCGGGTCTCCTCTTCTCGAAGCCCTGCACTCTTATCCTCCACACTGTTGCCCCAACCTCTACGATGTTTAGAAGCTGTACCAATAGGCGTTGGCACGCATCCAGACAGAAAATTTCCCGTCTGGACTGCGTCAAAAACGCTTGAAATCCGTCAGGATTCCTGTGTGTTTTTTCCTTGCCAAACAAAAAATTTTCTCGCCAATCTGCATACCGCCGCCTATTGGTACAGCTTCTTAGGTTCATAGATTCGGCGCGCAAATAAATCTCGACGATATTTGATTCTTGTCTCATATTCAAAGTCGGGGTGATAGTTGAAAGCAACGAGCATGATTTCAACATCGTCTTCTTCAAAAATGAAGTGGTTAAACACATAGATTATGTATTTTTTATAGAAGTAAGAATATCTATTTCGTTCGATTTTGATATTTTTAGATATTTTCAGAGTTCCGAATCTTTGAGTGAGAACAGACTTATCTTCAAGTAATTCAACAAATTCAGGGACACGTTTTTGGGGGCTTTGGCGGGCGGAATCAAGGTGGTCATAAATGTCCGCTTTACAGATGTTAAAAGACACAGCCTGAAAGCTATGCCAAAGCTCATGAGAATGTTTACTTGGCAGAGGGTTCAAGTTTCCCCACATGCACTTTTGACAATTAATTGACAATTAAGATGTATCCATAAATAAAATGAAAGTTGGAAAACCCTTGCAAATAGGCACTTTTAGGCCCAAGGGCTTGCCATCTTACCATATGACCCGTTTGCGGGTGGGCCGGCTAATAAGGGCAACTACAAGCAGCCCTGCTTTGTGGGGCCGCCTGATATAGGGATGGTTATGATTCCTCGGACAGCTCCAGCACCACCGGGCAGTGGTCGCTGCCGTGGACCTCGCTCCAGATGTCCGCGCTGCGGATGCGGCTGCGCAGGCGCTCGGAGACGATGAAATAGTCGATTCTCCACCCCGTGTTGTTCTCCCGGGCCCGCCCCCGGTAGCTCCACCAGGAGTAGGCCCCGGTCTTGTCCGGATACAGCGCCCGGAAGGTGTCCACAAAGCCGGAGTCCAGGAGCCGGGTCATCTTCTCCCGCTCCTCGTCGGTAAAGCCGGGGTTGCGGCGGTTGGGTCCGGGGTTTTTCAGGTCAATCTCCTGGTGGGCCACATTCAAATCCCCGCAGTAGACCACGGGCTTGACCGCGTCCAGCTCCAGCAGGTACTCCCGGAGGCCGTCCTCCCAGGCCATGCGGTAGTCCAGGCGGAGAAGCTGGTCCTTGGAGTTGGGGGTGTAGCAGCAGACCAGGTAGAAATCCTCGAACTCCGCCGTAATGACGCGCCCCTCGTGGCGGTGCTCGTCAATGCCGAAGTCATAGGTGACGCACAGGGGCTTCCGCCGGGTGAAGACGGCGGTGCCGGAGTAGCCCGCCTTGTCCGCGCTGTTCCAGAAGCGCTCGTAGCCGGGGAGGTCGAACTCCGCCTGCTCCGGCCGCATCTTCGTCTCTTGGAGGCAGATCACGTCCGCGTCGGCGAAGGCGCAGAAGTCCAGAAAGCCCTTTTTCAGGCAGGCCCGGAGGCCGTTGACGTTCCAGGAAACCAGTTTCATAAAAGCACCTCTTTTGGTATTATAAAATTTTGTCCGCTCCTATTGTAACGGATTTCAGGCGAAAAAACAATTGCCAGCGAAGCGGAAAAGGAGTAGGATATAGAAAAGTTCCCGCAAATTTCACAAGGAGGATTTGGACATGGGTTTCCTGGATAGATTTAAAAAGAAAAAAGAGGCGCCCGCCCGGCCCCAAAAGGAGGGCACGGCCCCGGAGACGGAGGAGTACACTCCCGGCGGCTCCGCCGTCTACCGCTATCAGACCCCGGAGAACCAGGGCTTCCGGCCCCCGGAGGACATGTGCGTCTCTGCGGCGGCCATCGAAAAGCATATGGAGGGGATTTTCCCCGGCGGGGAAGGCTTTGTCTACCACGAGATTATCAGCGATTTGGTTCATATCGACGTGCATGTTCTGCGGGGGCCCAGGGAGGACGACGGCATCCTCCTCTACACCACCGGCATGAGCGATCTGCCCATGAGCCTGCCGGAGGATATTTCGGACCGGGAGGATTTGAAGTACGCGGAGCTGTACATGCTTCTTCCCGGGGACTGGGACCTGGGCGGGGAGGGGACCCATCCCAAGGACCTGCCTTACGAGCGCTTCTGGCCCGTCCAGATGCTGAAATTCCTGGCCCGCTTTCCCCACGAGTACAAGACCTGGCTGGGCTGGGGGCACAGCATCCCCAATGGGCCGGATTATTCCCCCATTTGCGAGGGGCTGGGCTTTGGCGGCGCGGTGCTGGCCCAGCCCACCCTGGTTCCGCCCCTGACCACGGAGGAGGGAAAGCGGATCAGCTTCTACATGCTGATTCCCGCCTACAAGGAGGAAATCGAGTACAAGCTGAAATTCGGCATGGAGGAATTGCACCAGCGCTTTGCAGAGGGGAAGCTTCCCCTGGTTCTGGACGTTCACCGGGCCAATTTCTGCGCGGATTTTAAGGAGATTCTGGACTGAGCGATGGATTACGACAAGCTCCTGAACATGGCGGCGGAGCTGGGCTACCAGCTGATGTACAGCGGCGCGGAAATCTACCGGGTGGAGGAGTCCGCCCGGCGGCTTCTCCGGGCCTATGGCCTGGAGTCCCCGGAGGTTTTTGCCATCCCCAACTGCCTGATTGTCAGCGTGGCGACCCCGGAGGGCCACCCCGTCACCCGGATGCGCCGGGTCCCGCTCCACGGCACGGATATTGAGCTGCTGGAGCGGTGCAACAGCCTCTGCCGCCGTCTCTGCGCCGAGACGCCGCCCCTGGACGAGGCTCAGGCGGCGGTAAGCGCCCTGCCGGACGCGATTCCCCGGCACTCCCCCCGGATGAGACTGCTGGGGTACGGCGTGGCCCCCGCCTTTTTCGCCCCGCTGTTTGGCGGCGGCCTGCGGGACACGGCCTGCTCCTTCCTCTGCGGCCTGGCGGTGGGGCTGTGCCTCCTCTACGGCGGGAGGCTCATCGGGGCCAACAGCTTTTTCCGCACGGCGGTGTGCAGCGCCGTGGCGGCCTTCCTGGCGCTGACGCTGGTGGAGGCGGGACTGGGGCGGAGCGTGGACGTGGTGACCATCTCCACGCTGATGGTGCTGGTGCCCGGCGTGGCCCTGACCAACGCCATGCGGGAGATCATGGCCGGGGACACCTTTTCCGCCCTGAGCCGCACGGCGGACGCGATTCTGGTGGCCTCCGCCATTGCCCTGGGGGCGGCGGCGGGGCAGGCCCTGGGCGGATTTTTGTAAGGAGGGCGGCATGGAGACGGCGCTTTTAGATTACGCACTGCCCTGCCTGTGCGCGCTGCTGGCCTGTGTGGGCTTTACGCTGATGTTCAACATCCACGGCTATGGAAAGCTCATTGCCGGAGTGGGCGGGGCCCTGGGTTGGCTTGTGTACCTGGCGGGGGGAAAGACCATTTTCGCGGCTTTTCTGGCGGCGGCGGCCATCGGCGTGTTTGCCGAGGCCATGAGCCGGATACGGCGCTGCCCGGTGACGGGCTACGTGCTGGTGGCCCTGCTGCCCCTGGTCCCCGGAGGGGGCGTTTACTACGCCATGCGGCACTGCGTGGCGGGAGAGACGGACCAGTTTCTCAGCACCCTGCTCCACACCTTCGGCATGGCGGCGGCGCTGGCGGTGGGAGCCATGCTGGCCTCGTCGGTGTTCCGGGCAGTGTTTCCCCGGCTCCGCCCGCCCAAGAAATAGACAACGGAGGATGCGGATTTACCATGGAGAGTTTCAAGCAGGAGCTGTATGAGAACGGCTATTTCCGTCAGGAGGAGCTGGTCTTCTGGGACTGCGGCCCGGACCAGCGGGCCCGGGTGGCGGCGCTTTTAAGCCGCCTGGGGGCTTTTGCCGGGTACGACTACGACGCGCGGGGCCTGACCCACGACGTGCTGTGGGCCAGCCGGGAGGTATTTCTCCTCTCCCGGGCGGCCCTGCATATCCACGACTGCCCCCGGGCGGGGGAGGTGCTGGACATCACCACCTGGGAGGCGGGACCCAGTGGGGCCCACATGGGGCGGAACTATGAGATGAAGGACCGGCAGGGCCGCCTCCGGGTTTCCGCCCGGACGGACTGGATTCTGGTGGACCCGGAGACCCGGAAAATTCTCCGGCCCTCGTCCTTCACCGCCAAGCCCCTGCTGGCCTCGGACCGGCCTTTGGACTGCCCGGAGACCCGGAAGATTCTTTTCTCCAGGGAGGGGCGGGAGGACCTGGGGATCCGGAAGGTCCGCTGGTCCGATTTGGACGGCAACGGCCACCTGTTCAGCGGCAATTACGGCGACGTCGTTTGGGACGCCCTGCCGGAGGATTTGCAGGCCCAGGCCCCCAGGGAATTCTACATTAACTACAGCCGGGAGGCCGTTCTGGGGGACGAGCTGCGGCTGGAGGGCTTCCGGGATGGGGCGAATTACTTTGTGGAGGGCCTGGGCCCCCGGGGCTCCTGCTTCACGGCGCTGTGCGTGTTTTGAGGCTTTTCCCGGTATGAGCGTAAAGAGGATATTTCAGCGGACCAGATGAGTATATCAGCGTGCATCGACCCGTTCACGGGTAAGCCGGTAAAAGAAGGCAAGTAAATAAGCCCATTTAGGGGCATGCCCAGAAAATCTGCGCGATTGGCAGACCTTTCGACGAGCCTATAGGCTCCGCCTGGGACATGCCCCAAGGGGGCTTGTGCATACCACCGGCACGGCCGGTGGTCATGATTTCGCCTGGGCCCGCAGGCGGAGCTGTTCCTCCGTGACGGCGTAAGCTTTCTCCGCCCAGCGGTCCACAGGCCGGTCCACGGGAAGCGTTTTGCCCCGGCGGGCGTAAATGGCGGCGGCCACGGTTTCCAGCAGCTTGGGATTCTTCACCAGCAGGGGCCCCGTGAGCTGGGAGGCGAAGACGTTCTTCCAGTGGAAGCCCTCCGGTCCCCGCTCCTTCTCATTGCCAAAGCCCATCTCAAGCCCCGTCAGCAGCGGCGTTTCCACGCCGGTGACAACGCCGCACTTGTTCATGAAGCCCACCACCGCCTCGGGGTAGAGGTCCGTGCGGCCGTATACGTCCCCCACAATGCGGCGCCTGCCGTGCTCCACGGTAAAGGAGGCCAGGCCCAGGCCCTCGTAGGAGCCGCCGTCCGCCTCCTTCACGGTTTTGCCAAGGAGGTCCATGGCCGTCCCGGCAAAGAGCATGGCGGCCAGGTCTGCGGCGGCGGCCTTCAGGGGCTCCGCATAGCGGGCGAAGTCCTCCATGGCCGCCCGGGCGGAGCGCTCGGTGCCCGCGCCCATGCAGAAAAAGTCCCCCCGGGAGATGTCCGCCCCGCAGCCGGGGAGGACGGCCTCCACTTCGACGGCGCAGTCCAGGCGCTCCAGATACCGCTTCAAGGCCAGCACGTTGGCCCGGCTGCCGTAGAGGTCCATCAGATCCGGGTAAAAGTGGATGATTCGCACGTCCATGCCTCACGCCTCCTTTTCCACGCGGCTGAGAATCTTGTCCCGGTCGGAGAAGCAGGTGAGCACGAACAGCTCCTCGTCCCCGCTGCTCTTGAGCCCGGCCGCCGCCGCGGCGACGTCCGGCACCACGGACCAGTTCTCCACTTCCGTGCAGGAAAACCGCTCCGCCAAATCATTGCAGTACCGGCCCGCCAGCACCACCCGCTTCACGCAGGGGGCGCGGAGCTGGCCGAAGTCGATATCCCACAGCCAGCTGGTCTCGCTGGTGAAGTACTTCCGGCTCACCGCGTCCACAATAATCAGCACCGCGCAGTCCTTTTCCGAGGCGGCGATATAGCGGAGGTTCGTGTCATAGGCGATGGAGTTCTCGTGCTTGCTGGTCAGCAGGGTTCCATGATGGGCTCCCAGGCGGAAGGTCTGCATCCGGCCGTTTTTCAGCAGGTAGTGGCTGAGGACGGCGGCGGCGGCCCCGCCGGACACGCCGCATTCCCGGCAGGCGGCGTAAGCCGCCAGAATGTTGTAGATGTTGTAGATGCTGCGGAAGGCCAGGGCGATGCTCACCCCGCCGTCAATGGTCACCTGGGCGTTTTCCAGGTTCACCGCCGTGACTGTGTAGTCTGTGGCGGGCTTTTTATGGCCGCATCCGGTGCAGCGGTACGCGCCGATATGGTTGTAGTGGACGTAATCATACTCCATAGGGGCATGGCACGCCGGGCAGTAGGCCCCGTCGTGATAGGCCCCGGAGGGCGCGTCTGTGGAAATGGAGCATTTGTCCAGGCCGAACCACTCGACCTTCCCGCGCCCCCGGGCGAAGCAGGAGGACAGGGGATCGTCGGCGTTCAGAATCAGCGCCGTGTCCGGGTGGAGGGCGGGGAGAATGGAGTCATAAACCCATTCCGGGTGCCCGTTCCGGGTGAGCTGGTCCCGGTAGAGATTGGTGATTACAAACTCCGTGGGATGGAAGAACTGGAAGGTGCGGGCGGCGTAGCGCTCGTCGGACTCGATGAGGAGCACGTCCGCCCGGACCTTCCCGCCCAGGGAGGCGTGGGTCAGCACCAGGGTGGCCACGCCCTCAATCTGGTTGGAGCCCTCCTCGTTGTAGACCACGGTCTTCCCGTCCGCCCGCAGGATGGCGGCTATCATCTCCACCGTGGAGGTCTTGCCGTTGGAGCCGGTGACGGCGATGATATGCTCCGGCAGCTCCACCCGCCGGAGAACGTCCGGGCAGATTTTCAGGGCAAATTTCCCCGGCATGGAGCTCCCCTTGCCGACGAGCCTGCCCACAAAGCGCCCCAGCTTACACACGGCAATCGCCAGAAATTTTCTCACCGTCTTCTCCTCTCCGCCTCAAAGGCCTCCCGCAGCTCCGCGAAAGCGCGGATGGGAGCGCCGTCGGTATTCCGGAATTTCATGGGCAGGGCGAAGAACAAAAAGTCCTTCCGCCCCCGGACCTTTTTCAGGCACAGGTTTTCCAAAATCAGCACGCTGTCCTTCAGCAGGGCGCGGTGAATGGGAAGCCGCTTGTCTCCCAGCCGGTCGATGCTGGCCGCGTCGGTGCCCACGCCCTTGAGGCCCCGGGAGACCAGGTATTTCGCCGCCGCCTCGTCGGGGACGGGGAAGGCATCCTCCAGGAAGCTCTCCGTGCCCCAGCGGTCTTCCCAGCCGGTGTAGAACAGGATGTAGTCGGCGGTATGGATGGCCTCGTAATTGGACTGCAAAAACGCCTCCGTGATGACCGGGCCCTCCCCGGACACGTCCAGCACCGTGGCGCGGCCGGAGAACTGGGACATGGGCATGTCGTCCAGAGTCCGCCCGTCCTGGAGCAGGTGGGCGGGAGCGTCCATGTGGGTGCCGGTATGGGAGGAGAAGGTCAGCAGGGTCTCCCGGAAGCCGTCCCTGGTGAGGGTGCAGGCGGGAGAGAAGGCGGGGGCCGGGGCGCCGGGGTAAACGGGTATCTCCGGCGTGATGGTGTGGGTCATGTCAATCAGCATGGGAAGCGCATCCTTTCCTATCAGTATTGACGGCTTTCACAGTCTGAAAACCGGAATTTCTATTTTTCCAGATAAATCATCAGCGCGGCGATATCCGCCGGGGACACCCCGGAAATCCGGGAAGCCTGCCCCAAATCCAGGGGCCGCACCGCCGCCAGCTTTTCCCTGGCCTCCAGCCGGAGGCCCTGGATGGAGCCGTAGTCCAAATCCGGCGGCAGGCGGTGGGAGGCCATCTTCCGGAAATCCTCCACCTGCTTTTCCTGGCGGCGGATATAGCCCTCGTACTTCACGGAGATTTCCACCTGCTCCCGCACGTCCGGGGGCAGGTCCGGCCTCCCGGGGTCGAAGGGAGCCAGCTCGTCATAGTGAATCCGGGGCCGCCTCAGCAGCGCGTCCAGGGGACAGCCCCCGGTTGCGTCCGCCGTGTCCTTGGAGCGGAGAAAAGCCGCCAGCCTGGGGGAGGGCGCGGCCCCGGTATGGCGCAGGCGCTTGATTTCCCGCTCCACGGCGGCGTATTTCTCCTCCACGGCCCGGAGGCGCTCCTCCGAAACCAGGCCCGCGTCATAGCCCCGCCGCGTCAGGCGCAAATCGGCGTTGTCCTGCCGCAGCAAAAGCCGGTACTCGCTGCGGGAGGTCATGATGCGGTAAGGCTCGTTGGTGCCCTTGGTCACCAGATCGTCAATCAGGGTTCCGATGTAGCTCTCCGCCCGGGAGAGGATAAAGGGGCCCTCTCCCCGGAGCTTCCGCACGGCGTTCACCCCGGCGCAGAAGCCCTGGACCGCCGCCTCCTCATAGCCGGAGGAGCCGTTGAACTGCCCCGCGCCGTAAAGACCGGGGACGGCCTTTACCTCCAGGGTGGGGGCCAGGGCCAGAGGGTCCACGCAGTCGTATTCAATGGCGTAGGCGGGCCGGGTCATGACGGCCCGGCGGAGCCCCGGAACGCTGTGGAGCATCTGAATCTGCACGTCCTCCGGCATGGAGGAGGAGAAGCCCTGAATATAGAGCTCCTCAGTGTCCAGTCCCATGGGCTCGACAAAGAGCTGGTGGCGGAGCTTGTCCGGGAAACGGACAATTTTCGTCTCGAAGGAGGGACAGTACCGGGGGCCTACGCCCTCGATGAGGCCGGAGTACATGGGAGCCCGGTCCAGGTTCTCCTGGACAATGCGCCTGGTCTCCTCCGTGGTCCAGGTGAGCCAGCACACGGCCCGGTTCTCCAGAGGCTCCTTGGTGGAGTAGGAGAAGGGGACGGGGAGCTCGTCGCCGGGCTGGAGCTCCATCTCGCCGAAGTCCACGCTGGCCGCGTGGACCCGGGGGGGCGTGCCGGTCTTGAAGCGGCGGAGAGGAAGGCCCAGCTTCCGCAGAGAATCCGCCAGCCGGGAGGAGGCGTGCATCCCGTCGGGGCCGGAATCCTCCGTCCACTCGCCCACGATGGTCCGGCCCGTGAGATAGGTGCCCGTGGCCAGAATCACAGCCCGGGCGGCGAATACCGCCCCGGTGGCCAGCGCCACGGAAAAGCCCCCGCCGCTCTCCGGGCGGATTTCCGTCACCTCGCCCTGGCGGACGGCGAGGCGCTCCTGCCGCTCCAGGGCGCGCTTCATGCGGCCCTGATACTTCCGGCGGTCCGCCTGGGCCCGGAGGGACCAGACGGCGGGGCCCTTGCCCTTGTTTAAAAGGCGGTACTGGATGCAGCACTCGTCGGCGGCCCGGGCCATCTCGCCCCCCAATGCGTCCAGCTCCCGGACCAGATGGCCCTTGCCGGTGCCGCCGATGGCAGGGTTGCAGGGCATGTTGCCCACCGCGTCCAGGTTGATGGTAAATACGGCGGTCTCCATCCCCAGGCGGGCGGCGGCCAGGGCGGCCTCGATGCCGGCGTGGCCCGCGCCGACGACGGCGACGTCACAGCGTCCGGCTTGAAATTCCCGCATGGCGTTCAGCTCCGGTGGGCGTAACGGTTCTCCGTCCGGCCCATCAGCCAGTCCACGGACACGTCGTAAAACTCGGCCACGCGCAAAAGGGAGCTGTACCGGGGCTCCGTGCCCAGCTCCAGATTCTGATACCCGCGCATGGAGAGGCCCATTTCCGCCGCGACGGCGGGTTGGGACATCCGCAGCTCCCTGCGCAGCATTTTTATCTTTTCAGAAAATTCCATAACTCCCCCTTGACATACTTAAATTTGTGTGATATTATCAAAACACACCTAGATATACGTGACACACGAAAGAAGGCGGCGGCCATGAACGACATCCCCGAAATTGTGGAGGAGCTTTATTTCTCCATGGTCCATATCCCCGATCGAAAGGACTGGCCGGAGTACCTCCGGGGGGACCCGGCGGTTATCCGCGGCCTCTATTCCTTTTATTACGGCCTCCGCATGGGCGCGCGGATTTCCGGCGCCCTGCGGGAGGAGCCCTTCATCCTATAACATGGGCCCCGCCGCAAACCGGCGGAGCGCTTGCGGCGGAGGAGGACAAGCGGAGCGGCTTCATGACGCGGGGTCTGCTCCGGCGAGCGTGAGCACCGCCACCTCCGGGCGGTTAAACAGCCGGAAGGTGGGGCCCGTGTTCCCCAGACCCCGGGTGACGAAGAGGGTGGAGCCGTTTTTCTCATACAGGCCCGCCGTGTAGGAGGGGAAAAACCTCCGGTCCGTGGACACCAGCCCGTCGGTGAAGGGGAGGCGGATCAGCCCGCCGTGCCCGTGGCCGGAGACGACCAGGTCCGCCCCCAGCAGGCTGTAGTGTTCCGGGAAATAGTTGTTCCGGTGGGCCAGCAGGATCCAGAAGGGGTCCCCATGCGCGGACCGGACCTCCCCGGCAACGGCCTCCGGGGACTTCTGGTCCGCGTAGCCGTTGGGGTCGTCGATGCCCGCCAGAACCACCGTGTCCCCGCCCCGCTCCAGCGTCACGAATTGGTTGGACAGCACCGTCACGCCCTGGGCCTCCAGGGCTTTTTTTAAAGACCGCACGCCGCCAAGGGCCCACTCGTCGTTCCCGGTGACGTAGTAGGTGGGGGCAATGGCGGCAAGGCCCGCCGCCGTTTCCTCCGCGTAGCCCTCCGGGACCTCCCGGAAGGAGTCCAGCAGATCCCCCACCAAAAAGATGTATTCCGGCTC
>CATLJA010000070.1 GCA_949959305.1 uncultured Oscillibacter sp. | reverse complement strand
GCACGTAGGAGTCCACGCCCTCCTCGAAGGAGAGCTTCGCCGAGCCGCCCAGGTCGTAGCGCTGCCAGTTCCGGGCCCGGGCGCTGCCCTCGCCCCAGTACTCCTTCATATAGCTGCCGCCAATGAGGATTTTGCTGGTGGGGGACTCGTCAAACCGGGAGAAATACCGGCCCAGCATGCAGAAGTCCGCGCCCATGGCCAGGGCCAGGGTGATGTGGTAATCCTGCACGATGCCGCCGTCGGCGCAGATGGGAACGTAAACGCCGGTCTCCTCGAAATAGCGGTCCCGCTCCGCCGCCACGTCGATGACCGCCGTGGCCTGGCCCCGGCCGATGCCCTTGGTCTCCCGGGTGATGCAGATGGAGCCGCCGCCGATGCCGATTTTCACGAAGTCCGCCCCGGCCTGGGCCAGGAAGCGGAAGCCCTCGCCGTCCACCACGTTGCCCGCGCCCACCTTCACCGTGTCGCCATAGCGCTCCCGAATCCAGGAAAGCGTCCGGGCCTGCCACTCGGAATAGCCCTCGGAGGAGTCGATGACCAGCACGTCCACCCCGGCGTCCACCAGGGCGGGGACCCGCTCGGCGTAGTCCCGGGTGTTGATGCCCGCGCCTACCACGTAGCGCTTCCGGCCGTCCAGCAGCTCCAGGGGGTTGCCCTTGTGGGAGTCGTAATCCTTGCGGAAGACGAAGCTCACCAGCCGCCCGTCCTTGGAGACGATGGGCAGGGCGTTGAGCTTCCGGTCCCAGATAATGTCGTTGGCCTCCTTCAGGCTGGTGCCCTCGGGGCGTAAATCAGCTTGTCAAAGGGGGTCATGAAGTCCGTGACGGGGGTGGAGGGGTCCAGGCGGCTGACCCGGTAGTCCCGGCTGGTGACCAGGCCCAGGAGCTTCCCGGATCCGGTGCCGTCGTCGGTGACGGCCATGGTGGAGTGGCCGCTGCGCTTTTTCAGCGCCAGCACGTCCGCCAGCGTGTCCCCAATCCGGAGGTTGGAGTCGCTGGTGACAAAGCCCGCCTTGTAGTTCTTCACCCGGCGGACCATGTCCGCCTGCTGCTCCACGGGCTGGGAGACGAAAATGAAGGCGATGCCGCCCTCCCTGGCAAGGCCGATGCCCATTTGCTCGCCGGAGACCGCCTGCATCACGGCGGAGACCATGGGCACGTTCATGGTCAGGGGGCATTCCTCCCCCTTTTTGAACTTCACCACCGGCGTTTTCAGGGACACGTTGGCGGGAACGCACTCGGCGGAGGAGTAGCCGGGGACCAGAAGGTATTCGCTGAAGGTGCGGGAGGGCTCGGAGAAAAAGTAGGCCATGGCGGACACCTCGTTTTCATAAATTTTACGCAGTATACATGATGCGGGGCGGCTTGTCAAGCCCCTTTTTTCAGAGGCTGAAATAATCTCGCGCGGCTTCGAAAAGATGGAGGTTGTATTCGCCGGGGACGTTCTTATACAGGCCGGGACCGATGCGCTCGGCGTGGCCCATCTTGCCGAAAACGCGGCCGTCGGGGGAGGTGACGCCCTCCACGGCCCAGGCGGAGCCGTTGGGGTTGAAGTCCGGGTCCATGGTGGGAAGGCCCTCCAAATCCGCGTACTGGGTGGCAATCTGGCCGTTTGCCGCCAGCTTTTGAAGAAGCTCCGGCGGGCAGAGGAAGCGGCCCTCGCCGTGGGAGATGGGGACGGCGTAGACCTCGCCGGGGCTTACCCGGGCCAGCCAGGGGGACTTGCTGGAGACGATGCGGGTGCGGACGATGTTGGACTGGTGCCGCCCGATTGTGTTGAAGCTCAGGGTGGGGAAGTCCGCGCCGCAGTCCGCAATCCCGCCGAAGGGAACCAGCCCCAGCTTGATCAGGGCCTGGAAGCCGTTGCAGACCCCCAGGGCCAGGCCGTCCCGGTTGTTCAGCAGGTCCATTACAGCCTCGGAGGCCTCCGGGCCCCGGAGGAAGGCCGTGATGAACTTGCCGGAGCCGTCCGGCTCGTCGCCGCCGGAGAAGCCGCCGGGGAGGAACAGAATCTGGCACTGGCGGAGCTTTTGGGCAAAGCGGGCGGCGGAGTCCGCCACGTCCGCGGCGGACTGGTTGTTGATGACGAAAACCTCCGCCTCCAGCCCCGCCCGCCGGACGGCCCTGGCGCTGTCGTACTCGCAGTTGGTGCCGGGGAAAACGGGAATCAGGACCCTGGGCCTGGCCACGCCTGCCTTGGGGGCGGGGCGGGTGAAGGCGGGGCAGTCCAGGAGGGGGGCCTCGCCGGAGGCGGGGGCCCGGGTGGGGTATACGTCCTCCAAAACCGCCTCGTTCAGCGATAACAATTCGTCGATTGGAGCGGAATCATCACCAATTGTAATCATCGGCTCGGCAGTGGTGACGCCGACGGGATAGGCGTTCAGCCCCTCTATATCTTCGGTCAACTCGGCGAGAATCGTGCCTTGATAACCGGAGGCGTGCCACTGGATGTAAATATGGGGATTATAGGAAAAGCCGACGCAATTGCCGAAAGACATCTTCACAATCCCCTCAGAAACGCTGTTTTCCACGGCCCAGGCGGCTTTCACTTTTCCCGCCCGGCAAAGGGCGTGGAACGTTTCCCAAGTCTCTTTTTGGCCCTCCGGAAGATCGTCCATATGCGGGTCGAACAGATAGACCGGATGCCCTGCCTCTTTAAATTCAGGGGTGATGACTTCGCCGGCTTTGATCGGGGCGACGGCGAAGGAGACCAGCGTCGGGGGCACGTCCAAATCCAGGAAGGAGCCGGACATGGAGTCCTTGCCGCCGATGGCCGCTACGCCGAAGTCCATCTGGGCCTCCATGGCCCCCAGGAGGGCGGCGAAGGGCCTGCCCCAGCGCTCCGGGTCCTGGCGGAGCTTTTCGAAGTACTCCTGCAAGGTCAGATAGGCGGTTTTATAGTCCGCGCCGGAGGCCACCAGCTTGGCAAGGGAAACCGTCACGGCCTCATAGGCCCCCCGGTAAGGGTTCGCGCTCATGGCCTCCGGGTCGAAGCCCCAGGCCATGACGCTGGCCTGCTCCGTCTCCTGGCCCGGAAGCACCGGGAGGAGGGCGGCCATGGACTGTGCGGGGGTGCGCTGCGTTTTTCCGCCGTAGGGCATGGCGACGCTGCCCGCGCCGATGGTGGAGTCGAACCGCTCCACAAGCCCCCGGCGGGAGGCGCATTTCAGGCTGGAGGCCATTTCCCGGAGGGAGGCGCACTGCGGTGCTTCCTTGGGAAAACGGTCTTTCGCCGGAACGGAGACCCGGGCGTGCTTCACCGCGCCGTTGGAGTTCAGGAACTCCCGGCTCAGGCTGACAATGGTTTCCCCTTGCCACCTCATGACCATGCGGGGCTCCGCCGTCACGACGGCCACCTGGTAAGCCTCCAGGTTCTCCGCCCTGGCGGCGGCGGTGAAGGCTTCCGCGTCCTCCGGGGCCACGACGACGGCCATGCGCTCCTGGCTCTCGGAAATGGCGAGCTCCGTGCCGTCCAGGCCGTCGTACTTCTTGCGGACCGCGTCCAGGTCGATGATAAGGCCGTCCGCCAGCTCGCCGATGGCGACGGACACGCCCCCCGCGCCGAAGTCGTTGCAGCGCTTGATAAGCCGGGTGACGTTCCCGTCCCGGAAGAGGCGCTGGATTTTCCGCTCCTCCGGGGCGTTGCCCTTCTGGACCTCGCTGGCCATGGTCTGGAGGGACTTGCGGTCGTGGCTCTTGCTGGAGCCCGTGGCCCCGCCGATGCCGTCCCGGCCCGTGCGGCCGCCCAGAAGGATGACCACGTCCCCGGGGGCGGGGCGCTCCCGCCGGACGTTCTCCGCCGGAGCCGCGCCCACCACCGCGCCCACCTCCAGATGCTTGGCGGTGTAGCCGGGGTGGTAAACCTCCGCCACGTGTCCCGTGGCAAGGCCGATTTGGTTGCCGTAGGAGGAGTAGCCCGCCGCCGCCGTCTGGCAGAGCTTCCGCTGGGGGAGCTTGCCGGGGAGGGTGTCCGCCAGGGGCGTCCGGGGGTCGCCGCAGCCGGTGAGGCGCATGGCCTGGTGGACGTAGGCCCGGCCCGACAGGGGATCCCGGATGCAGCCGCCGATACAGGTGGCCGCGCCGCCGAAGGGCTCGATTTCCGTGGGGTGGTTGTGGGTCTCGTTTTTGAACATGAGGAGCCAGTCCTGGGTCCTGCCGTCCACCACCGCCGGGACATGGATGGAGCAGGCGTTGATCTCCTCGCTCTCGTCCAGCTCCGGCAGGAGGTCCCGCTTTTTCAGGGCCTTGACCGCGATGGTGGCGATGTCCATCAGGGTTTCGGGGCGGTCCTTGGCCTTCTCGCCGTAGACCTCGCTCCGCAGCTTCAGGTAATGGTAATAGGCGTGCTTGACCTCCGGGTCCTCAATCTCCCCGCCGTCGATGTGGGTGGAGAAGGTGGTGTGGCGGCAGTGGTCGGACCAGTAGGTGTCCACCACCCGGACCTCGGTCATGGTGGGCTCCCGGCGCTCTGTGTCCCGGAAATAGGTTTGCAGGAATTTCAGGTCGTCCAGGTCCATGGCGAGGCCCAGCTTCTCCAGCAGGGCGGACAGGGCCGCGCCGTCCATGGCGGTAAAGCCGGAGAGGATTTCCACCTCCCGGGGGGCGGCGTGGGTGCGGGCCAGGGTTTCCGGCTTGTCCAGGGACGCCTCCCGGCTTTCCACGGGGTTGACCACGTAGTTCTTGATTTTTTCCAGGTCCGCCGGGGAGAGGGCCCCCTCCAGCAGGTACACCCTGGCGTAGGACACCAGGGGGCGCTCCACCCCCGCCATAAGCTGGACGCATTGGGCGGCGGAGTCCGCCCGCTGGTCGAACTGGCCCGGCAGAGCCTCCACCGCCAGAACGGTGCAGGGCCCCTCCGGCAGGGGGTACTCCTCCTCATAGAGCAAATCCACCTGGGGCTCGGAGAAAACGATGGACTTGGCCCGCCGGAAAACCTCCTCCGAAAGGCCCTCCGCGTCGTAGCGGTTCACCAGATGGAGGCCGGTGAGGGAGGAGATGCCCAGGATGGTTTGCAGTTCCGTCAAAAGGCTCTGGGCCTCCAGACGGAGGCCGGGCTTCTTTTCCACGTATACGCGTCTTACCATGCTCAGACCTCCGCGGCGCGCAGCGCCTGTCTCTCAATCTCGTTCAGCGCCCGCCGGCCGATGTCGTGCCGGAAGTATTTGCCGTCGAAATGAATCCGTTCCGCGGCGGCGTAGGCGGTTTCCAGGGCGGCCTCCAGAGTTTCGCCCACGGCGGTCACGCCCAGCACGCGCCCGCCGCTGGTGACCAGCCCTCCGTCCTCCGCCGCCGCGTCCCCGGCGTGGTAAACGGTGACATTGGCGGGGAGGTCCTGGGGAATGGTGATGGCTTTGCCCTTCTCATAGCTGCCGGGATAGCCGCCGGAGGCCAGAACGACGCAGGCGGCGGCTCCGCCGCGCCACTCCACCTGGAGCTCTCCCAGGGTTTCGTTTTCCACGGCCTGCATGATAGTCAGCAGGTCCGTTTTCAGCAGGGGCAGGACCACCTGGGTCTCCGGGTCGCCGAAGCGGCAGTTGTACTCGATGACCTTGGGGCCGTCCGGGGTGAGCATCAGGCCGAAGTAGAGGCAGCCCTTGAAGGGGCAGCCCTCCGCCCGCATGGCGGCCAGGGTGGGAAGAAAAATCGTTTCCATGCACTCCGCCGCAATGGCCGGGGTGTAGCAGGGGTTGGGGGCGATGGTCCCCATGCCGCCGGTATTGGGCCCGGCGTCGCCGTCCCCGGCCCGCTTGTGATCCATGGAGGAGGCCATGGGAACGATGCTCCGGCCGTCGGTGAAGGCCAGGACGCTGACCTCCGGGCCTGTCAGAAATTCCTCAATGACGATTTGGTTCCCGGAGTCGCCGAAAGCCTTGTCCTCCATGATGGACTTCACGGCGGCCTCCGCCCCGGCAAGGCTTTGGGGAATCAGCACGCCCTTGCCCAGGGCCAGGCCGTCGGCCTTGATGACAATGGGGAAGGAGGCGGTTTTCAGGTAGGCCAGGGCTTCGGCGGAGTCGCTGAAGACCTCGCAGCGGGCGGTGGGAATGCCGTACTTTTTCATCAGGTTCTTGGCGAAGACTTTGCTGGACTCAATGCGGGCGGCCTTGGCCTCGGGGCCGAAGCAGGGGATTCCCGCCTCGTGGAGCCGGTCCACACAGCCCAGGGCCAGGGGGTCGTCCGGGGCCACTACGGCGAAATCAACGGCGTGAGACCTGGCAAAGTCCACGATGCGGTCAATGTCCTTCGCGCCGATTTCCGGGACGCACACCGCGTCTTGGGCGGCGCCGCCGCTGCCGGGGAGGGCGTAGATGGTTTCGGCCTGGGGGTTCTCTTTCAGTTTTTTGATGATGGCGTGCTCGCGGCCGCCGCCGCCGACAACAAGTATGTTCATGGAAAGCCTCCTTAGTGGTGGAATAGGCGCATCCCGGTAAAGCACATGGTCATGCCGTACTTGTCGGCGGTTTCGATGACATGGTCGTCCCGGATGGAGCCCCCGGGCTGGACGATGTACTGCACGCCGCTCTTTCTGGCCCGCTCCACGTTGTCGCCGAAGGGGAAGAACGCGTCGGAGCCGCAGGCGACCCCGGAGAGCCCGGCAATCCAGGCCCTCTTTTCCTCCGCCGCCAGAGGCTGGGGCCGCTCTGTGAAGACGTTCTGCCACGCGCCGTCCGCCAGCAGGTCCTCCCACTCGTCGGAGAGGTACACGTCGATGGCGTTGTCCCGGTCCGGGCGGCGGACGCCGTCCAGGAAGGGCAGGGCCAGGACCGCCGGGTGCTGGCGCAGATACCAGTTGTCCGCCTTGGTTCCCGCCAGGCGGGTGCAGTGGATGCGGCTTTGCTGGCCCGCGCCCACGCCGATGGCCTGGCCGTCCTTCACGTAGCAGACGGAGTTGGACTGGGTGTATTTCAGGGTGATAAGGGCCACAATCATGTCAATTTTCGCCGCGCCGGGGAGGCTGCGGTTTTTCGTCACGATATTCTTCAGCAGGGATTCGTCAATTTTATACTCGTTCCGGCCCTGCTGGAAGGTGACGCCGAACACGTCCTTGTACTCCTGGGGGGCGGGCTTGTAGGCCGGGTCGATTTGGACCACGTTGTAGCCGCCCCTTTTCTTGGTTTTCAGAATCTCCAGGGCCTCCTCCGTATAGCCGGGGGCGATGACGCCGTCGGAAACCTCGGCCTTGAGGTATCGGGCCGTTGCCGCGTCGCACACGTCGGAGAGGGCAGCCCAGTCGCCGTAGGAGCAGAGGCGGTCCGCCCCCCGGGCCCGGATATAGGCGCAGGCGATGGGACTGAGGTCCGCGCCGGGCTCCACAAAGTAGATTTTTCGTTCCGTCTCGCCGAGGGGCAGGCCCACGGCGGCCCCGGCGGGGGAGACGTGCTTGAAGCTGGCGGCGGAGGGAAGGCCGGTGGCCTCCTTCAGCTCCCGGGCCAGCTGCCAGGAGTTCAGGGCGTCCAGGAAGTTGATATAGCCGGGCTTGCCGTTCAGTACGGTCAGGGGCAGGTCCCCGCCGTCCTTCATGAAAATGCGGGAGGGCTTCTGGTTGGGGTTACAGCCGTATTTCAGTTCCAGCTCGTTCATGTTCCGTGCTCCTTTTTTATGTTTGGCAGAGTGCCGGCCTTTTTCCGTGAGGCGGTTTGCCTTATTCCTCCGCCGTGTCCTCGTTGATGAAATCGTATTCCTGGTCCATCAGCATTTGCGGGTATTCGTCGAAGCTGTCCGCGATGACCGCCAGTTCGCCGGGGTCGTGGAGCCAGCGGACGACCTGGCCCGTCCGGCCCTTTTCCGAGGGGGAGAAGTCCAGATACAGCCGGGAGGTTCCGCCGTTGTTCATGCAGTCGGAGAAATGAAGCCAGCGCAGGGACTCCAGGCTGTCCGTGATTTTTTCATCCACCGGAATGCCGTCAAATTCCCGGCGGATAAGGAAGCCTCCCCATTTTGCAAATCCGCCTCCGGCCTGCGCCATCTGTTTGGCGGACAGGAGGTAATAGGGATATCCCTCCAGGCCGGAGCCCAGAAAATAGAAGGCGGCCGTTTCTCCCTGATATTCCCGGAAGTATGTTCCGTCCACGATGCCCAGCAGGGCCAGAAGGCTCTCCGGCACTTCGGGGTACAGCGCTTTCAGCGCCGCCAGATCCTCCCGGGAGGCCCCGTGGGCGATGGAGGCGAAATGGTCCCAGGCCTCCCGGGCGCCGCAGGCGCAGTAGGCGCTTTTCAGTCCGCCGCAGTAGGCGCGGGCCAGTTTTCCTGCCGCTGTCATGGCGCCCGCTCAGCCCTCCGTCAGGTCGAAGGGCTCGGGGCGGAATTTCCCGTCCTCTCCCCGGACAAAGGCGCTCCGATAGGGAGCGGACAGCAGGGGGATGACGTCCGGGTCCAGGTTGCAGGCGGTGTTCAGGTCGTAAATCCCCGTGTGGCGGATGTCGGCGATGTACGCCTCGCTCTCGTCGCCGGAGAAGAAGCGCCAGCCGCTGTCGGGGAAGTTCTGCTCCGGCTCCTCCCGGTAGCACCAGCCCACCCGGCAGCCGTCCACGGCGACGCGGTCCGTGACAAAGCAGCCGTTGGGGCCCTCCCAGTCCGGGAGGTACATCTTCATCTCCGAGGGCCAGAGGCGGTATTCCTTTTCTCGCCTGGGGACGTGCCAGAAGCCGCTGTCCCAGGCGGCGTCGTTGGCCAGCAGGGTCCGCACCAAATCCATCCACAGCCGCTGGGCCTTCTGGAGGTCCGGCAGGGAGGTTCCCTGACGGAAGTCCCAGTACAGCGCGCCGCAGACCAGGCTGGCGGCGTACTCCTCCCAGCTTCCGAAGGCCTGGGCCTGGATAATCTGCTTCCCGGCCAGCTCGTCAAACTCCTCCCGGGTCAGCAGCCCGCAGGCCAGCGCCGCCCGCAGGTGGCCCGTCCGCTCGCTGATATCCCAGGCGAGATAGCCCAGGTGGCCCACCAGGGGATAAAACTGGGCGGAGAAATCCCGGGCCTGGAGGAAGAACCCGGCGGCGGCGGGGTTCAAAGAGGAGAGGTCAAAGAGGGGGCGGCCCTCCCAGACGGCCTCGAAGTCCAGATAATTGTCCTGGCAGCAGAACTGCCGGCCGCAGAAGTCCAGGAGGCTCTGCTTGTCCGTAACGCCGTATACAGCTTTCAGGTGCTCCCGGCAGGCGGCGGCGTCCTCCTCCGAGGCGCACAGAGGCAGGGTGGTGAAGTAGTCCGGGCCGGATTCCCCGGGGGACGGGAGGCCGGGAGTCTTCCGCAGGGCGGGAACCCCCGCCAGCAGGGCGAGGAAAGCGTCCCGTCCGCAGGGCCGCCGCTCCCGCCTGGAGCGGGACAGCAGGGACTGGATATCCCGCTCCAGGCCGTCGGAGCGGGGGTGGAAATCGTGAAGCAGAGAGAGGTCCATCATAAAAACCATCCTTTCAATCAGTGGCCAGGGCCCGGGCGGCCATCTCCGCCGCCTGGGGCAGAAGCAGCCATTCCGCCTGTTCCATCACGCGGCGCTGGAGGGCTTCCGGCGTGTCGCCGGGGAGGACCTCCACCGCTTTTTGCAGAAGGATGCGCCCCCCGTCGGGAATCTCGTTGACCAAATGCACCGTGGCCCCGGTGACCTTCACCCCCCGGCGGAGCGCCTCCTCATGGACCTTCAGGCCGTAGCAGCCCTTCCCGCAGAAGGCGGGAATCAGGGAGGGGTGGACGTTCAGAATGCGGTCCGGCCAGCGCTTTACAAACTCCGCCGACAGGATGGAGAGGAAGCCGGCCAGGACAATCATGTCCGCCCGGTACTCGGTGAGCTTTTCCATGAGGCCCAGTTCAAATTCCTCCTGGGAGCGCCCCTTCCGGGGAACGGCGAAGCCGGGAACGCCGTGTTTTTCCGCCCGCTCCAGGGCGTAGGCTCCGGCGCTGCTGGAGAGGACCACGGCAATTTCGCCATGGGGGATTTTTCCCGCCTCCTGGGCGTTTAAAAGGGCCTCCAGGTTGGTTCCGCCGCCGGAGACCAGGACGGCGATTCTTGCCTTGCTCATACGACAGGGGGGCAGCCTTCGCAGAAAGCGACGCCTGCATTCCCGCAGGACACGCCGCCCACCTCTGCCGCGTCCGGCTCACCGGCGCGGTGAAGAATGTCCAGGGCTTTCTCCACCTGCTCCCGGGGGACGGCCAGCACCATGCCAAGACCCATGTTGAAGGTGTTGTACATGTCGTGCCCGGAGATGTTCCCCCGCTTTGCAATCAGCTTGAAGATGGGCGGGCACGGCAGCATGGCCGCGTAGAAATGAGCCTCCAGGCCCTTGGGCAGCATCCGGGGCACGTTCTCGAAGAAGCCGCCGCCGGTGATATGGGACGCGCCGTGGAGGTCGATTCCGCCCTCCAGAAGGGCCTGGACGGCCTTGACATAGATTTTCGTGGGGGCCAGCAGGACCTCGCCCAGGGATTTGCCCTCCAGCTCCTCCAGAGGGGAGGTGAGGTCGGCGTGCTCGACGTCGAAGACCTTCCGCACCAGGGAGAAGCCGTTGGAATGGACGCCGGAGGAGGTCAGGCCGATGAGGACGTCCCCCTCCCGGACCCGGCTGCCGTCGATGATCTTCGGCTTATCCACCACGCCTACGGCGAAGCCCGCGATGTCGTAGTCCTCCGGGGCCATGATGCCGGGGTGCTCGGCGGTCTCGCCGCCGATGAGGGCGCAGCCCGCCTGGACGCAGCCCTCCGCCACGCCGGAGACAATGGAGGCGATTTTTTCCGCCTCGTTTTTTCCGGTGGCGATGTAGTCCAGGAAAAAGAGGGGCCTGGCCCCGCAGCAGATGATGTCGTTGACGCACATGGCCACGCAGTCCACGCCGATGGTGCCGTGCTTGTCCAGCAGCTGGGCCAGGCGGAGCTTGGTGCCCACGCCGTCGGTGCCGGAGACGAGGACCGGCTCCGCCATTCCGGAGAGGTCCGGCGCGAACAGGCCGCCGAAGCCGCCGATGCCGGAGACTACGCCGGGAATCCTGGTGCGCTCCACAAAGGGCTTCATCAGCCGCACGCCCTCGTAGCCCGCGGTGATGTCCACGCCGGCGGCGGCGTAGGCGGCGGAATGGGAGTTTTCCATGATGAACCTCCTGTTCATTTATAAGGGCGGACCTGTGCGCCCGCCGGTTTCCTGTTGCGGACGGCGCCTGGCGGCGGTCATTCCTTTCCCGTCCAGCAGTACGTGCAGATTTTATCCCTGTCGATGCCGATGGCCTCCAGAAGGCCGTTCAGGGACTGGTAGCCCAGGGAGTCGAAGCCCATCTCCTCACAGATGGCCCGAAGCATGCATTGGCCCCGCTCCGTGGACGCGTCGGCGTACTCCTCCAGGTGCTCCTGTCCCCCGTCCCCCTCCAGGGCCTGAATGGTCCTCCGGCTGAGAAGCTCCATGTCCGAGTTGCTGCGGGAGAAGTTCAGGTACTTGCAGCCGTACATGATGGGGGGGCAGGCGGAGCGCATGTGGACCTCCTCCGCGCCGGACTCATAGAGGAATTCCACCGTCTCCCGGAGCTGGGTGCCCCGGACGATGGAGTCGTCCACAAAGAGGAGCTTCTTGCCGCGGATGAGCTCGTGGACGGGAATCTGCTTCATCTTCGCCACCTGGTTCCGCACGTCCTGGCTTTCAGGCATGAAGGACCGGGGCCAGGTGGGCGTGTACTTCACAAAGGGGCGGGCAAAGGGCTTGCCGCTGCGGTTGGCGAAGCCGATGGCGTGGGGAACGCCGGAGTCCGGGACCCCCGCCACGTAGTCGACCTTCGGGAGCTGGCCCCGCTGGACCTCGTCCCGGGCCATAATCTCGCCGTTGCGGCAGCGCATGACCTCCACGTTCATCCCCTCGTAACAGGAGTTGGGATAGCCGTAATAGGTCCAGAGAAACGCGCAGATGCGCATGTCCTTCCCGGCAGGGGAGAGGGTCTCCCAGCCCCCGGCGGTGATCCGCACAATCTCCTGGGGCCCCAGCTCGTAGGCGTCCTGATAGCCCAGCTTGTGGTAGGCGAAGGACTCGAAGGA
>CATLJA010000069.1 GCA_949959305.1 uncultured Oscillibacter sp. | reverse complement strand
GCATGGATTTCTTGCGGCTTTTCGAGTATTATAAAGAAAAGAAAATATTAAACCAAAGCGACAAGATTTCGAATCGAAATTTTAAACGCAGCGGAGAGGAGAGTTCGGTCATGGGCCTTTTCAATGAAAACAATCCCTTCTGGCAGTTTCTGAATAAAATGACGGACCAGTTTCTCCTGAGCCTGCTTTGGCTTTTGTGCTCCCTTCCGCTGATAACGGCCGGCGCGGCCACCGCCGCCTTCGTGACGGTTTCCATGCGGCTGCACAAAAATGAGGAGAGGGGGATTGCCCGGGATTTCTTTGCCGTGTTCCGGGCGAACTTCCGGCGTTCCACGCTGCTGGGGCTGACGCAGCTGCTGCTTTTCGCGGTAATTGCGGCGGACCTCCGGGTATGCTTTATCATGCGGAACGGAGTCGGATACTTTTTGCTGCCGGTGTTCGCCGTACTGGGGCTTCTCCTTTTAATGACCGGCTTTTTTACCTGGCCGCTGGTTACGCACAGCGGCGCGCCCCTGCTTCAAATATGGAAGGCGGCGGCCTGTGCCATGCTTTCCTATCTGCCTCACGCGCTGGCGATGCTGGCTCTGGCGGTGCTGGGCGCGGCGGCGGCCTTCATGCTTCCCTCCATCGCGGTGGTTCTGCCGGGGCTTGTGGCTTACCAGTATGCCAGAGTTTACGTGTGGATCTTCGGCCGGGACGACGGCGTGCGGGCCCTGCTGGGGGCGGAGGAGCGCTGAAACCTGTATTTTGCATGTGACGTCATGTGAAATGAAATACAAAGTAAACGGAGGATTGAAAAATGAAAAAGTGGTTGGCCCTATGCCTGGCGGTTTTCATGCTTTTGAGCCTGGCGGCCTGCGGCTCCGGGAATAAGACCGGGGGCGGCGGCTCCGGCGCGGGGGACGCGCAGGGCAAAACGGAAGGGGACGGCGCGGGGGACGCGCAGGACCTGCACGAGGTGACCGAGGCTGTGGAAATTGAATTCTGGCACAATTACTCCGATGAGAAACGGGCCCAATGGATCGACGGCGTTGCGGAAGAATTCAACGCCTCGCAGGAACTGATTACGGTGAAGCCCATGTATATCGGCGGCTATCCCGCCATCGCCGAGCAGGTGGCCGGCGCGATAGCGGCTCACAGCGGCATTCCCGCCATCACGACCATCAACGCGCCCCGCGTGCTGAACTACGCGTCCAGCGGCATCATCGAGCCCTTGGACGGCTATATGGCCGGTTTGGAGGACAACGACTATTTCCCCGAGATGCTGAACGGCATGCGGGACTCCGCCGGCGACCTCTACGCAATTCCCTTCGGCATTTCCGGCGGCTGCTGCATTTACAACAAGACCCTGCTGGACAGCCTGGGCCTTCCCTTCCCGAATACCTGGGAGGAGTTTAAGACCTGGTGCAAGGACGTCTACGAGGCCACCGGCAAGACCGCCTTTGCCTTCGCGTATGACTTCAACTACATGAACACCTTCTTCCTGAACGTGACCGGCATCGATCCCCTGGGCGACGGCTCCGTATCCGTGCTGGACGACGAGCGCATCGTCTCCTTTGTAAAGGACATGCGGGCGCTGTGCGACGCCGGTTACTGCTCTTACATGGGCGCTTCCATCAACAACGCGGCGGACGACCAGATGGCGGCCTTCAAGCTGGGCGAAATCGCCGCCTATACCGATACCAGCACCAGCATCGGAAACGTCATCTCCAATATGGACTTTGAGGTCGGCACTGCCATCGGAATCTCCGGCACGGACGCGGAGCCCGTGACCACCGTTTCCGGAGCCTGCCTGGTAATCTATGAGGAGAACGATCAGAACACCAAGAACGCGGCCTTCCAGTGGGCCACTTACCTGACCAGCGCGGAGAACAGCGCCGCCTGGGCCGTGAACACCTGCATGTTCCCCACCCGCGAGAGCTGCGACATCAGCGCCATGTATGAGGAATATCCCGGCGCGGAGGGGGTCTTCGACCACGCGGACAAGATTATAGGCAAGAACAAGTCCCCCGTCATGCAGGCCGCCATGGAAACTGTGACAGGCGCGGTGGGCGAGTATGTCAAGGGCAGCGTCTCCGAGGCGGACTTTGACGCGATGTGGGAGAACACGAAAAAGGAGATCGACATTCTGCTGGCCGACGCCTGAGCGGCCCGCGGCGATTAAAAAACGCGGCCCGCCGCCCTTCCGTGCGGCGGCGGGCCCTCCCCTGCGGCGGAGCCTCCGGGCCCGCGGCAGGCCCGATTTTATAAGTAAGGAGAGACTGCCGCTATGCGTAAGCTCCAGGTAAAAGCAGTTTCCGACGGGGCGGCAGCCGCTGTCGCGTCCCAACCCCAGAAGCAGGAAATGCCAAGCGGGCAGAAGAAGAAAAAGCGGCGCGGGAAATACAGGCGGGAGAATTTCTTCGAATTCCTCTGCGTCGTTCCCGCGGTGTTCCTGATTGTCCTGCTGAATCACTATCCGCTGTTGGAACTGGTCCGGTACAGCTTCACCGACTGGAACATGCTGAAAAAGACCTATTCCTATGTGGGCCTGAAAAACTGGAAATGGTTCTTCACCACGCTGGATACCAACCATGTCCTGAACTCCTTTAAGGTTACGGTTATGTACACCGTGGCGCACCTCGCCGTCATTATCATCGTCGGCCTGCTGTGCGCGCTGCTGTTCAACCGCATGACAAAGGGCTTTTCGTTTATGCGGTCCGTTATCTTTATGCCGCACTATATCGCCATGTCCTCTGTGGCCATCATTTTCATCTGGCTGACCAACGAGAATTACGGCGTGTTCAATTATGTCTTGAAGCTGATGGGGCTTAAGCCTGTTCTTTGGCTGTCCTCCTCCGGCATGGCCATATGGACGCTGGTGATCGTGGCCTCCTGGCGCGGCATCGGCTATAACATGCTGATTTACCTCTCCGCCATGCAGGGGGTCAGCCGGGACTATTACGAGGCGGCGGCGCTGGACGGGGCGTCCAAGCTTTCCATCTTCCGGTATATCACCCTGCCCCTGCTGGCGCCCACCACGGCGTTTTTGCTGGTGACGCAGTTTATCAGCTCCATGAAGGTGTATAACATCGTGGACATCATGACCTCCGGCGGTCCGACGCACTCCACCGAGGTGCTGGTGTACATGCTGTACCAGATGACCTTCGAGGATTACCGCATTGACCGTGCCTCCGTCCTTGCCATCGTGTTCTTCCTGTTCCTGATGGTAATTACGGCGCTGACCATGCGGTGGCAGGACCGTAAGGTCAATTACGACGCGTAAGGGGGGACTGGATATGGATGCAAAGAGACGGATTCTTTCCGCTGAGGCCCGCCGCGCGCGGCTGCTGCGCCGGCTTCAGACCCTGGGCGCGGTTCTTGTGACCTTGATTATGGTGTTTCCCCTGTACTGGATGCTGGTCACCTCCCTGAAAACGGAGGCGGAGGTGCTGACGCTGACGCCCACCTTCTGGCCGGAGTCACTGCAATGGTCCAACTACGCGACAGCCTGGAATTCTATTGATTTCGTGCGCTTTATGTTCAACACCCTCTATGTCACCTTTTGGAACATGCTGATTCAGACGGTGGTGGGCGTTCTGGCGGCCTACGGCTTCGCGCGGGGCCGGTTCCCCGGCAAGAACCTGCTGTTTTTGCTGGTGCTGAGCGCGCTGATGATTCCCTCCCAGGTGACCTTCATCCCCATTTACGTCATGATTGCCAACCTGGGATGGGTGGACACCTTCGCGGGCCTGATTCTGCCGGGAACCGTTTCGGCGTATATGATTTTCATGCTGCGCAACAATTTCATGTCCGTGGATCAGAGCTATCTGGACGCGGGCCGCGTGGACGGGCTGGGCATTCTGGGAACCATCTGGTACGTCCTGATTCCCATGTGCAAGGCGTCGGTGGTTACGACCGCCCTGGTGTCCTTCATCAATGGCTGGAACAACTACTTCTGGCCCAAGATTCTCTCCAAGAGCGACGGGACGCGCCTGATCTCCGTGGCGCTGGTCAAGATGAAAAACATGTGGGACGGCCTGTCCGGCAGCGGCTTCTACAATACGCTGATGGCCGGAGTGGCGATTTCCATCATTCCCGTGGTGCTTCTCTTTGCCTTTAACCAGAAGTACATGCTGAAGGGCTATTCCAAGAACGCCATGAAGTAAAGGGCCGGCTTTGAAATCATGAACGACAAACGATACCGCCTGCGGGATATCCCGAAGGGAAAGCGCCTGAGGCACTTTCTGACCTACTACAAGCCGCACCTCTTTTTCGCCCTGGCGGCGGCGGTGCTGCTGGGGCACGCCCTGTACGGGCTTTTGAAGCCGAAGGCGGACTTGCAGGTAATGTGGCTGTCGGACCAGTATACGATGAACTGCGAGTACGCCCTGCGGGACCTTCTGGAGTCCCTGGATTGGGACGTCAACGGGGACGGGAAGACAAACCTGATGCTGACGTATATCGACTTTGACAGGGAGTACAGCCAGCTGAGCTATGACGTAAAGTCGGAGATTACCATTTTAACGGCGGGGCAGGAGTACTCCTTTTTTCTGGTGAACGGCTGTGCGCTTTCCTGGATGCGGGAGAACGATATCCTGGCCTCCTGGGAGGAGGTCGGCGCGCCCGCCGGGACGGACGGCTGCGCGGTGGTTCCCCTTTCCCGGATGGAGGCGTTTTCCGGTGATTTCCTGGCCCCGCTGCGGGACTGCTTCCTCTGCGTCACGCCGGAGCCGGAGGAGCCTTCGGCCCGGGCCGAATACCGCCTTCAGACGGAGGCCCTGCGCCGCTTTTTGTCGGCGCAGGGGGTGTGGCCCGGCGAAAGCGGCTGAGCCGGGGCGCGGAGTGAAGCCCTGGGAGAGGCCGGAAAAAAGCAAGATTGATTTAGGAGGAGACGACGACCTATGAAGCTTTCCACAACCACCGGATTGTACCAGCAGAGCGGCGGCACGACGGCCCTCCGGGACCTGAACGAGGTGCTTCAGGTTCTGCGGGAGGTGGGCTTTGACACCATCGACCTGAGCTTCTGCTTCCAGAATAAGCCTGACTACATCCTGCGGGGCGGCGGCTGGGAGCGGGAAATCGACAGGCTCGGCGACACGGCGGCGAGGCTGGGCATTGACTTTTACCAATGCCACCTGCCCTTTGTCCCGGGATGCAGCGTCCTGCGCTGCCCGGACTTCCGGGAGCCCGGATACGCGGAATATTTTGACGAGTGCACCCGCCGCGCCTATGTGGCCAGCGGCCGCCTGGGAGTGAAATGGGCGGTGGCGCACCCCAGGACATACCCGGAGTATAACTATGAGACGGCGGCGTCTCTGGAGGCCAACCACGCCTGGCAGGACCAGTATGTGGAGCTGGGAATCAAACTGGGTGTCGGCACCGCCATTGAGAACATGCTCCCCTCCCTGAACCGGCAGTTTGCCTCCCGCTACTGCCAGTATTATGACCAGCTTATCGAGCTGGTGGACAGCTTCCGGGACCCCATGGTGGGTGTCTGCTGGGATACCGGCCATGCCAACCAAATGGAATTTGACCAGGAGCGGGCCCTGCGGGCGGTGGGGGGCCGCCTGAAGACGCTTCACCTCAACGACAACCATTACGGCGGCAGGGACGAGCACCTGCTCCCCTATATGGGGGAGGTGGACTGGGACGCCGTCATCCGGGCGCTGGTCGAAATCGGCTACGAGGGAAGCCTGAACTACGAGACGGGCAAGGTGGCGATTGGCGGCAGCGGCGGCGTTCAGCTGGAGCTGGTAAAGGCGACGTATCAAAACGGCCTGTGCCTGCTGGAGCGCTATGAACAGGCCCTGGGGGCGAAAAGGGCATGAGCGGGAGCGCGGCGCGGCCGAATATTCTCTTTATTATGGCGGACCAGTTCCGGGGGGATGTGATGGGCTGCGCCGGAGGCCCGGCGCGGACGCCGAATCTGGACGCTCTGGCGGGAGAGGGCGTTTTGTTCACCAATTGCTGCACCGTGGCGCCGCTGTGCGTTCCGGCGCGGGTCAGCATGATGACCGGGCTGTATCCCCACGATACGGGAGCCTGGGACAACGCGCCCTACGCCCTTTCCCCGGAAGCGCCCATGTGGAGCCGGGTTATCCGGGCCCTGGGATACGGCTCCGCCGTCTTTGGAAAGCTGCACCTGCACACGGACTACGGTGACATCATCGCCCGGGAGGACGTGGCGCGGGGTTACGGCTTTGAGACGGTGGACGAAACCAGCGGGCCCCACGCCGCCTGCCGGGCCCGCACGCACATGGGAGAGCTGTGGAAGACCATGGGCCTGTGGGACGAATACTGCGCCGATATGCGCAGCCGGGGCAAAGCGCCCCGGGCCAAGCCGTCGCCCCTTCCATTGGAGGCGTATTACGACGTGTATGTGGGCCGCCGGGGCCGGGAGTACCTGGAGGGGTATGACGGCGAGGAGCCCTGGTTCTGCCACGTCAGCTTCGGCGGCCCCCACGAGCCCTGGGACACGCCGGAGCCCTATGCCGGCATGTATGAAGGGGCGGAGCTTCCCCCTCCGCTGCCTCCGGTGCGGGACAGGGCTGCCGGCCGCCCCCGGGGTGAATACGACCGCCTCTTGGAGACGCGGGAGCTTCACTGCGATGAGAAAACCGCCCGGGAAATCCGGGCGGATTACTGCGGCGGCGTGACGCTGATTGACGAGATGATCGGCGGGCTGCTGGAAACGGTCAGGCGCCGGGGGGAATGGGACCATACCGTGGTGCTGTTCACCTCGGACCACGGGGAACTGAACGGGGATCACGGACTGGTGAACAAGCGGAATTTTCTCCGGCCCGCGCTGAACGTTCCCTTGATTGTCCGGACGCCGGAGACCGCACGGCGGGGCGGACGGCGCAGCGGCGGGCTGGTGAGCTTGCTGGACGTGGGCCCGACGCTGGTGGAGCTGGCCGGGGGAACGTTGGATTACGAGCAGTTCGGGCGCTCCCTGTTCCCATGCATCCGCAATCCGGCGCAAACCCACCGGGACTATATCCTGTCCGAATACGCCGGGGAAATCATGTATATGGACCGGGAGTGGAAACTGGCTGTAAACAGGCATGGAGAGCCCTGCCAGCTGTTCCGCCTGGCGGAGGACCCGGAGGAAACGGACAACCTGGCGGGCGCGCCGGAATACCGGGAGCGGGAGGCCGCGCTGGAGCGGCGGCTGTTCCGGGCCGTTTCGGAAAACCGCCGCCTGAGGCCGGTGCTTCTGCAAATGCCGGTTCCGGCCCCGCTTTGAGGCGCTGGAGGGGAATTGCCTGCGGAAGAAAGAAAGCTGCCGCAAAACCTGCGGCAGCTTTCTTTCGGTATCTTATAGAACGGTGATGCCGCTGTCCTCCATGGCCTTGACGATTTCAGGGGGAAACTTCCCGTCGGAGACCACGACGTCGACGGCCTGCATGGGGATGTTGCGCGGCGTGTGAACGTAATTCACCTTGGAGGAATCCATCAGGACCACCACCTTTTCCGCATGGTCGATGGCCTTGCTGTTTGTGGCGGCGATCATGGGGGTTGTACAGGAAAAGCCGTAGTTCGGGTGAAATCCGGGCGTTCCGATGAATACATAGTCAAAGCGCAGCTCCTCCAGAGCGCTGATGACCATGGGGCCGCCCAGGCGCATGAGGTTGCGGTTGAGGGTTCCGCCCAGAACCTCCACATGGATATTGGGGCTGGGGGGCACGTCCAGGGCTACCATCAGCCCGTCCGTAAAAACGTACAGGGGGATGGGGGGCAGGTACTTGGCGAGCTCCGCGCAGGTGGTGCCGGAGGAGATATAAATGGAGGCGCCGGATTCCAGCAGAGAGGCCGCTTTCTGGCCGATCAGGGACTTTTCTTCCTGCTGAAGGGATTTGCGCATGGAAAAATTGCTGCCGTACCCGGCGATGTCCTGAATGGACTTTGCACCGCCGTGGATGCGCACCAGCTTCTTGTCCTCGTCCAGGCAGCGGAGGTCTTTTCGAAGCGTCACCTCGGAAACCTTTGGAAAGAGATTCTTCAAATCTCGCATATTGACTTCGCCCAATTGATTGACCAAATCAACAATGGCCTGTCTCCGCTTTTCCATGGGTAAAATCCGCCTTCCTTTTTGTTTTTTAGCATCCCGGCACATGTTCGGCGATTTGCGGGCAAGACGGCGCAGCCGCGCCGCACGCTGCATCATGGCACAGACGTTTGCCGGACCTGAATGAAACATTCTGGCAGTTGGAAAGGACGGCCTTTTCGGCACTTTGGCGTACGAATCCCTGCCGCCGGGGGGACGGACAGCCGTTCAGGCAATGCCATTGTAACATATCGGAGGGAAATCTGCAAGAAATAAAGCAGGAAAAAGGTAAAATATTGACTGTGCGGCAAAAATAAGACGCCCGGCAGGGGCGCGGACGGGAGGAGTCATGGAAAAGGAAACGCGGTGCTATGACGTGGCGGTAATCGGAGGAGGCCCCGGCGGGCTGCCTGCGGCGCTGGAGGCGGCGCGGCATGGAGCCAGGGTTCTGCTGGCGGAAAAAAACGGGTATTTAGGCGGGAATCTTACCATCGGGCTTCCTCTGCTGGGATACCTGGACAAGGACGGGAACCGGATTGTCGGAGGGATTGCCCAGGAATTTGCGGACGAGCTGGCCCGCCGGGGAGCGGCGGGGCCCCATACCTGGTGCCCGCTGCACAACTCCGTGACCATATACGACCACGAAGCGTTTAAGATTATGGCGCTTCAAAGGTGTCTGGAGGCTGGGGTGGACCTGCTCTTTCACACCCAGGTTCTCCAGGCCGAAGCGGAGGACGGCCGGTTGAAATCCGTTGTGCTGTTTGGAAAATCCCGGCGGATAGAGGTTCGCGCCCGGGTTTTTATAGACGCTACCGGGGATGGGGACCTTGCCTGTATGGCGGGCGCCTCCTACGAGAAGGGGGAGGGAGACCGGCGCGCCGTTCAGCCGGCCACGCAGATGTGCGCCCTGGGCGGCGTGAACCTGGAGCAGACCATCTCCTATCTGGAGGAGCACCCGGAGCAGATGGAGCTGCCGGAGAGCATGGCCATTTATCCCGGCTATGACCCGGCCTACCTTCGGGCCAACGCGAAATACCACGTCCTGGTGGGCATGCGGGGAATTTTCCGGGAGCTCCGGGACAGGGGCGAGCTGCCGGTGGACCGGGACACAATGATTTACATTACAAGCCTGATCCCAGGCCGGGTCCATATCAACTGCACCCGCCATCTGCGGGTGGACGGAAGCGACATGCTGGATTTGACCAGGGCGGAGATTGAGGGACAGCTGCAAAATTACGCGCTGGTGGACGTGCTGCGGCGGCACGTGCCCGGCTTTGGCGGCTGCTATTTGGAGCGCGTCTTTCCCTTCGTGGGCGTCCGGGAGTCCCGCCGCTTCAAGGGGACGGCGCGGCTGACAGGCGAGGCGGTGGAAAGCGGTCTTGTGGGCGCGGACGCCGTGGGACTGGGCGGATATATCATCGACATTCACGACGGAAGCGGCGCGGGCACCGTCATCCGGAAGGTTCCGCCTTACGGCCTGCCCTATGGCATGGCCTGTTCGGCGGAAATTGAAAACCTGATGTTCAGCGGGCGGTGCGCCTCGATGGACCGCACGGCCCTCAGCAGCGCCAGGGTTATGCCGACGCTGATGGTGCTGGCCCAGGGGGCGGGGCTGGGCGCGGCGCTGGCCGCCGGACGGGGAATCAGCCCCGGAGCGGTGGATACTGCGTCCCTGCGGGCCATTCTGGAAAGGGAACAGGCGATACTCTCCCCGGCGGGTGCCGCCGGAGGAGCGGGAGCGGGCTCTCCCGCAGGAAGGGCGTAAATATGGAAAAGAAACGAGAATGGACGCTTCCGGCCGCCGGTCCCGTGGTGGAGCCCTTGATCTGCGCCGGGGATCAGACGCTTGCCTCGCTCACCGTGCCGGAAGGCGTGGAGGTCCTGGGCGCGAAAGCTTTTTCCCAGTGCGGAGAGCTGCGCGTGCTGCGCCTTCCACGCTCCCTGACCCATATCGACATGAAATGCTTTGAAGGGTGCCCCTTGGAGGACGTCTATTACGGCGGCTCCGCCGAACAGTGGGCGCGGCTGGAAATCAGTCCCCAGGGGAGCGAGGGCCTCCTGGCGGCCCGGAAGCATTTCGCCGGGGGCGGGGCCGTTTCCCCGCTCCGTCCCAGGGAGGACCGGGGCGGTGATCTGCTGGAGCGGCTGCGCGGCATTCTGGCCGCCGGGGGAGACGGCAGGCTGCATATTGCCGCGCCCGGCCTGTGCGTGGATGGCGTGCTGACAAAGCCGGGCGACATGACTCTGCTGATTTTCCCGGAGGGCGCGACCATGCTCATCGACACGGGTCACGCCCCGAACCGGAGCAGGGCCATGGAGTTCCTGCGGGGAATCGGCCTGAGGAGCCTGGACTATATGGCGTTTTCTCACGCGGACCTGGACCACGTTTCCAACGCGGGGGAAATCGGCGATTACCTTTACGGCCCGGGCGGCGGCGGCATCCGGCATTTCTGGTGGACTGGACAGCGCTTCGGCGATATTGTTCCGGCGTTTATCAAATTTCTGCGGGCCCGCGGGACGGAGCTGGACCTGAGGGTCAGGGCGGGAAGGCGCTTTTGGATTCAGGGCGTGGAGGTCCAGATTCTGGGTCCCACGGAGGAGGAGCTTCTGCTGGACCCCGCCGACCAGGAAATCCGAAACAGCCAGTCCATGATGATGCGCTTCGCCCTGGGGCGGGCGTCCTATCTCACCTGCGGCGACCTCTACGCGGCCCAGGAGGCCGCTGCGGCCGCGCGCTGCGGCGAAGCCCTGCGTGCGGACGTTGCCAAGAGCAACCACCACGGATGCTTCACATCCAACACGGACGGCTGGCTGGACGCTGTGGGGGCCAGGTTTGTCTTTTCCTGCGGCAACGACAGCGGGAGCACGGCCCTGGTGCGGGAGCTGCGCCGCCGGGGCGCGGCCTGCTTCTCAACGGGCTGCCAGGGCACGCTGCTGTTTTCGCTCTCCCCCGGGGGCGGCTGTGAAGCGCTTACGCAGTACGACGGGGAAATGCGCTGCATACAGCGGGTCAATTGAATTCTGACGGGCAGGGACGGAGCGCCGCAGGGCGGCGCTCCGCAGGACTGGTAAGGCCGGAGCGCGCCGGAGAGGAAGGCGCGTCCGGCGTTTGGAGAGGGCTTTGAGCCGGGAGGTGCTATATGAGCCGTGAGACCTATGTAATTGGAGTGGATTTTGGAACGCTGTCCGGCCGGGCCGTGCTGGTGGAGGCGGCAAGCGGCCGCGTGGCCGCCCAGGAGGAGCGGCCGTACGGGCACGGCGTTCTCTCCCGGCTGCCGGGGGGAGAGCCCCTGGGCCGGGGATGGGCCATTCAGGACCCGGACGACTATCTCCGGGTGCTGGAGGAGACGGTTCCCGCCCTTCTGCGCACGGCGGGAATTTCCGGAGAGCAGGTGGCGGGGCTGGGCTGCGACGTGACCTCCTGCACCATGCTCCCGGCCGCCCGGGACGGCACGCCCCTGTGCCGCCTGGAGGCGTACCGCCGCCAGCCCCATGCCTATGTCAAGCTGTGGAAGCACCACGGGGCGTTTCGCCAGGCTGAGCGGATCGAGGCGTGGGCCAGGGAGGCGTATCCCGCCCTTTTGGAGCGGTATGGGGGCCGGGTTTCCTCCCAGTGGCTGCTGCCCAAGGTTCTTCAGATACTGGAGGAGGCCCCGGAGGTGTACCGGGACTGCGGATTGATTCTGGAGATGGTTGACTGGCTTTCCCTCCAGCTGACGGGAAAGCTGCGGCGGAACGCCTGCTGCGCGGGCTTTAAGAGCTTCCGAAACCCCGGGTATCCGCCGCAGGACTTTTTCACCGGCCTGGACGGGCGCCTGGCGGACCTGGTTCCGGAGAAGCTCCGGGGGGAGGCCGCCGCGCCCTGGGAGCCGGTGGGGCGGCTGAGCCCGGAGTGGGCCCGGCGGCTGGGCCTCACCTGCGGCACATGGGTGAGCGCCGGAATCATCGACGCCCACGCGGGCGTATTGGGATGCGGCGTGACGGGAGCCGGACAGATGGTCATGA
>CATLJA010000068.1 GCA_949959305.1 uncultured Oscillibacter sp. | reverse complement strand
TGAGGGAGAGGAGTGAGGCGGCGGACTGGGTTTCTGGTGGGACGTATTCCTTTGCCGTAGAGGACGCGCCCTATAACGAGCTGACGATGAAAGTCTTCCTTGACGGTATGCAGGACGTGGCTTGTTTCGACCTGAGGTACCTCCTGCCGGGAGGCAGGAAGCTCATCGTCTGGCCGGACCTGCCGGAGGGCAAGGCGGATATCCCCGAGGGCGCGGAAATGATCTGGCCCGTGGACGGCGGCCGGGTCACGAACTCGTTTGGGGAGCGGGCGAAGCCAGGCGGCGAGGGCGCCGTGATGCACAACGGCGTGGATATCGGCGGCATGGCGGAGGGCGCTCCTGTTTACGCCGCCGGGAAGGGGACGGTGAAGGAAGCCGGATACAGCGCGGAGAACGGCAATTACGTCCGCCTGGACCACGGAAACGGTCTGGAGACCTTCTACGCCCACTGCCGGAGCCTCCTGGTGAAGGCTGGAGACGCGGTGGAGCTGGGCCAGACCATCGCGTCGGTGGGCAGCAGCGGAATGGCCACCGGGCCCCATCTGCACTTTGAGGTTTCGCAAAACGGCGTTTTGCAGAATCCCGAGATTTTTTACCAGATGAACGAGGCTCCCGCCGCGCCCGCGGGGCGGGAGGGTACGGATATTCCGGGCGGCGCTTCCAAAGCCGAGAACCGGGTGATTGGCCTCAAGTCCGACTCCGGGCGGGAGGCGGCCCAGCCGCAAACGGTGAAGGGTGCGGGGATAGAGCAATACTACGAAGCCAGGAGCCTGCCGCTGTTCCAAATGGCGTTTTCACGGCTGGACGCGGAGGCCCAGGGAAAATGGCTGGAGAAGATTTACGCAGATAAGGACATTGCGTTTATGGGAGCCGTCGTCAATCTGCTGGAGGAAGACTGCGCCCAAATCCAGCGTTTGGCGGAAACAGTCTACAAGGACGGCGATGTCGCCTTTTTCTCCAACCTGGCCATGCACATGAGCAAGGACACGCTGGAAGGCTGGCTGGACAGGGCGTTGGAGGATGAAAAATGGGCGTTCCAGTCGGTGCTGTTCAATTTGCTGGGCCGGGACGGCGAATTTGATGAGCGGGAAAAGGAGTGGGAGGAAGCACAGGCGGCGGAGTACGGGGCGGTGGGAATTACCGTGGACGGCAAGAACCGTTATTACCAGGGGCAGCTTGTCAACGTGTTCCTGGACGCCCGCGCCAACAAATCCTTTTACACGCTGGATATGAATCCGGCTGGAACCGTCAATATCAAGGTTATCCGTAACGCGGACAACGAAATTACAGGCGTTGCCTATATGACGGAGGCGGAAATGGAGGACCTGTTTGGCTGACGCTTACAACTGAACGAAGGGGGGAGGCCGTCCTGGAAAGGGCGGCCTTCCTCTATGTCTCCCTGGTGAAGCGCCTTGCGGTGGTCGGCAAGCTGGACTTTGACACCGCGAAGATTTTGATTGCGGCCTACCGGGAGACCCGAAAAGAAAATGGAGGCTGAGCTATGGCTGCCGCATCTAAATTTGTGATTGGTTTTCTGTTGTTCCTGCTGGTGCTTCTGGCGGGCGGCGTCTTTCTGCAAATCTTCCTCTCCAGGCGGGAGAGCCGCTGGCCGGGCCTGGTTCTGCCGCTGAACATCATGGATACCAGGTGCGGGAGCAGATTGACAAAATGAGAATCGACGAGCTGTAAGGCGGCGGGGCCTCCCCCTTGGGAGGCCCTTTTTCCGCTTCCGGCGGCTTTTTTCCTGAAAACCACTGTCAGGCCAAGACCTCCCGGCATACTCTGAGCATGTAAAAAACCTTTGGGAGGGCAGACCTATGGCACAAGTGACCAACTTTTTTGCAGGGGCCAACAGCGGCGAGGGCTTTCGAAACCTGTTTTCCGAGATGGTGGATATTGAGGATACATATGATTTCATGGTCCTGAAGGGCGGGCCCGGCGTGGGGAAGAACACCTTCATGCGGGAGATTGGACGGACGATGGAGGAGGCGGGAACGGCGGTGGAGTATTTGTGGTGCTCCGGCGACCCGGATTCTCTGGACGGCGTGGTGCTCCCGGAGCTCCGCTGTGCGGTGGCGGACGGCACAGCGCCCCACGGCATAGTGTCAAAAGGACAGCGGCTGAATCAAGGCGCACCGCTCAAGCGGAAAAAGGGCACAGCCCGCGCCTCTTTGTGGAATGGGTGTGAATTACCACATTGCACATAAAAGAGGCCCAGGCTGTGCCTGAAATATTGGTGGGGCGGGGGAGGGGGCCATCAAGCTCTGGCCTGCTTGATGGCGGTGTCGCAGTTTCTCTCATCGCCGCCAGTATCATTTCCGGCATAGACAAAAGCCTTTGCGTAGTAATAGCG
The DNA here is from genome assembly GCA_949959305.1 of uncultured Oscillibacter sp. Taxonomy (GTDB): domain Bacteria; phylum Bacillota; class Clostridia; order Oscillospirales; family Oscillospiraceae; genus Oscillibacter. The sequence continues at coordinate 10,430 of CATLJA010000068.1, read as the reverse complement.
GCCGACGATCCCCTGAAAGGTGATCACATCTTCGTAAAAGATACTTCCGGAGCCCATCATTTCCGGATAATCATCGCTTTCATAGACTGCGATCCGGTGAAACAGCTTTCCATCTGTGGATTCATATACCCAGATTGTTTTTGCGCCGATTTCCGGCATATATCCAACGCCCGACACATCCACAGTAATAACAAGCTTGCCGCCTGATTTTGGCGTTATTCCAGCCCGATACCCATCAAGATACGCGCTGGACCGCGCGGTGGCGGACATGCAGAGCAGGCTGGAAACCATAATCAGGGCAAAAATCCCGCTCAAAACTCTCTTTCCCAAACGCTTCATGTAAAATCACTCCCTGTAAATAGAATCAATCATGTTTATTATCTCTTGTTCAGAGATATCACCGGATATTTTACATTCAAAATCCCCATTCTGCCAGGTTGCCTTTTGCCGCCCCAAATCGGATACCAGCCCATGCTTAATTCCTCCCATATCATAGGAAACAACAACACCAGTTTCCCTTTCCAGCGTATTAAGCTCCTGCGCTTTTGCTTCGTTATAACGGACTTGAAAAGTTCCATCTTCACTTTTAAATTCAGCATAAATTAAGGCACCGAGTTCTCTCTGTACCGCCTGCACTTCCACTAATTCAAACCGCTCCGGTATTTCCTTAGGCACAATGGGCGCGTTTATCCCGAAAGCTTCCACAGCCGTCTCCAGGCTCTCGTACGCGGCCTCCTCTCCCACCTCCAAAGGGCGGGCCGTCACGGTGTCATAGGGGACAGAGCCGCCGTCCAGGCGGAAAATCTCCGCCGTCCAGCGGGCGATAGTGGAGAATACGTTCACGCCGAGGGCCTGGGCCGTCATGGTGCCGAACAGCAGAACCAGCGCGGCCGCGAAGGGCAGCGCCCTGGCAATCGGCTTTATTGAACGCCGTTTTACTGGATCCGGAGAAGCTTCCGCCTTGGCCCCGGCCGCCGCCTCAACAACCGAGGCGTACCTCCGGCGGAACCGTTTCAGGCCCTCCTCCGAATCAGTGGACAGCGACGCGGGCAGCGGGCTGACCGCCTCCATCTGTTCCAGCAGAGCGTCCAGCGCCTCAGCGTCGATTTCCCCGCCGTCTGATGGATACAACAGGTCCGCCAATTGGTCCTGCAACCGCTCAATTTGGGTTTCGGGATGCCCCTGGATTTGCTCCGAACTCTCCCCGGCCCCGCTGGAAGCCGGCTCTCTTCGGATTTCGGACATTGGTTCACCTCCTATCCGTATATTTGTCGAAGCGTGTCGAATGTAACGGTTTTTTTAAAATCAGGAGCATCAATTTTTCAGCAGGAGCTCCCTGCACCGCCGCCTCGCCCGGTACAGGCGCATACGGCTGGTTTCCGGTTTACAGCCCATCTGGGCGCCAATTTCCTCGTGGGACAGCCCCACTTCAATGTAGAGGTATAATATCTGCCGTTCGCGCTGATTGAGCTCCGGCGGCAGCAGCGACAAAAAGTCCGGTAGAGGCTCGCCCGCTGCGGGCTCATGCTCCGGGAGAAACGGGACTTCCCGGGTATACCGCGCCCTGTTCCGCTCATTGTCCGCCATATTCCGCACCGTCTTGACCAGCCATCCGGAAATATTGGGGTGGTCCCGCAGCTGTTCCCGTTTGATTAAAAGAGCGGAAAACGCGTTTTGAACAATATCCTCCACCAGGTCCTCATCCCACAGTATGTAATAGGCCGTCTTCACCAGCCTGGAATAATTGGCGGAATAGATTGGATTGAACCAAGCGTCCAAATCGTTCACGAGTTTTCCCCCTCTCCTGAAACCTGACAATACGCGGTATTTCATTCCTCCGGCCGCTCTCCGCAGGCCCGGAGGATTTTCTCTGCCCAGGCAATGTATGCCTCAGACCGTCCCTCCAGCAGCACCAGGATGGTTTCCAGACTGGAGCTGGCCGCCGGCTCCCGCATCAGCGCGTCATAGCTGACCTGGAACTCCTCCACCAGGGCGTCCAGGACCTTGACGCTCACGCCCTTTTCTCCCCGTTCCATCCGGGAGACAAACGCGGTGCTGACGTTGATTTTTTCGGCCAATTGAGCCTGCGTCATTCCGGCGTCCTTTCGAAACCGCTGAATATTCCGCCCCACCAGCACCGCCCGCGGATCTCTTTTCATGCCTCCACCCCTTTTTCCCTATGGTTAAATTATATTGTCCATAAGTAGAGATGGAAACGGCCCAAAGGGTTCGAAAATATTTACCAAGGGTAAATATAGCGGTATTCTATTAAAAAAAGCGCTGTACTTCCAAGCGTTTCAAAGAATTTTTCCTGATTTTGGAAAATTTGGTTACATTTTATGTTTTTCAACAAATAGAAAATTTAGGAGGAGTATTTCATCTTTTGCCGGGGCTTCTTCTCCGCCGCCGGGGCGTCCGGCGGCATACCGCCCCCGCAATCTGGCGGCGGCCAATGAAGCACGGCATGAAGAAACGCCGCCGCATAGAGGGCAGTATAAAAGGCGGCGTTCGGGCATTCGCCTTTTTTCGACAATTTTATACATTCATGAGGTATGCCTCATGGCGGCGCTGACAGGCTTCCGGCAGAATTTTACCAAAATTCTGTAATCGGGAGGTTCTTTTATGCTACGCCAAAAATATAAATCATTTCTGCGCGGCTTTCTCTCAAAGGAAATACGAAAGTACCGCACACAGCGCCAGCTGACGCAGGAGCAGATATCGGAGCGCCTGTGCATGGCGCCCCGGTCGTATGCGGATTTGGAGCACGGAGCATGCGGCTGTTCCGGCCTGACGGTGATGCTTTTTCTGCTGCTGTTGAAGGATGAAGAAGTCCTCCAGCTGCTGCACGCCGCCAGAGAAGAGCTGGAGGAGGCGGGGCGGCATGATGCGGCGTGAGCCCGGTCCCGCCCTGGAAGAAATCTATGACCTGCTGTACCGGCTGGGGCTTGCCGCGACCTCCACCGCCTTTTTCCACCTGGCGTACGCCGTCCGGCTGGCGGCATGCCAGCCCCAGCGGCTGTTGAATCCGTCGTGGCTGTACCCGGAAACAGCGCGGCGCTACCGGACCAATCCACAGACCGTAGAGCGGAACGTCCGCCTCCTCGGCGTGAAAGCCTGGAAGAACGCGCCGGAGCGGCTGTCTAAAATGGCGGGCGTCACGCTGCACATCGCTCCGCCTCCGGCCCGTTTCCTGTCCATTCTGGCCGAAAGCCTGAAGGGCGGCCGCGCCGCGTAGCAGTTCAAGCGCCTCCGCGCCTCCCTGCCTTCCGGCAGCCTCCTGCGGAAGGGAGAGCGCCGCGAAGCGGCCTGCCGCGCCGGAGTACCCTGCTTGAAAATGAAATAAGCTTGAAGAAGCAGATGCAAAACGCGCATCTGCTTTTTCATACTTAAAAGCAGCCTGGCATAGGTTTTATGGGAGGTAAAGCTGATGAAAGATTTGCATTTGACGTTAACCGAGGTACAAAAAGTTCCTTTTGGGCCTTTAACCAGCGATGTTATCCAACAGGCCGTCACCGCCTGGCTCACCGCCCAGCTCAATACCCCGCACAAATGACGCCTGCGCCAGACTTTCCGGCACAGGTATTTCAAATAACTTCCTGCGCTGCGGCCGCTCATAAAGTATCCCGGAGATGAGCGGCTCGGCCTTCAAGGAGGTGCGGCAAATTCTCTGTGCGCTCTATGTACGCCTGAGCAAGGAGGATGAAGATAAGCGCCAAGCCGAATCCGAGAGCATCCAGAACCAGAAATCCCTGCTGGCCAATTACGCGATTGACCACGGCTGGGATATCTATGCTGTCTACTGCGATGAGGACTACTCCGGGGCCGACAGCCTGCGCCCGGACTTCAACCGGATGCTTTCCGCGGCGAAGCGGAAGAAGTTCCAGATTATCCTCTGCAAATCCCAGTCCCGCTTTACCCGGGACATGGAGCTGGTGGAAAAGTACATTCACGGCCTGTTTCCCATCTGGGGCATCCGCTTTATCGCCGTGGCCGACAACGCCGATACGGAAGTCAAAGGCAACAAAAAAGCCCGCCAAATCAATGGTTTGGTAAACGAGTGGTACTTGGAGGACCTCTCCGAAAGCGTCCGCATGGTCTTAGACCTGAAGCGCCGGGAGGGCCAGTACATCGGCGGCTTTCCTGTTTACGGCTACAAAAAGGACCCCGCAGACAAAAACCATATCATTACCGACCCCGAGGCCGCCGAGGTAGTCCGCCAGATTTTCCGATGGTCCCTGGAGGGCCATGGCAAGCAGAGTATCGCCCACATGCTCAATGAGCAGGGGATTCCAAGCCCTGCCCGGTATAAAGCGGAACGGGGCTGGACCTGTAACCATCCGGTGAAAAACGGTTACGGACTTTGGAACAAGACCACCATCTGGCGAATCCTCCATAATGAGATGTACACGGGCACCATGATTCAGGGCCGCCGCAAAAAAGCCAGCTATAAATCCAAGGTTCTGATTGATGTCCCGGAGGAACAGTGGTACCGGGTAGAGGGCACTCACGAACCGATCATTGATTTGGAGACCTTTAACGCCGTCCAGCGAAGCCTTTCCCTCCGTACGAAGACCGACGGCGGAGGGGAAGTCCACCTGTTGTCTGGGCTGGTGAAGTGCATGGACTGCGGCAGCACCATGAGCAAAGTCACTAACTGCAGGCAGGGGAGACCCCGTACCTCCTACCTACGCTGTAAGCTTTACGCCGGCAGCGGCAAGGCGAAGCTCTGCACCCGCCACTCCATCCGGCTTGACAAGCTGGAGGAGCTGGTATCGGACCGCATCCGCTATTATGTCCACACTTACTACGAGCTGGAGCCGCTGGACATTCAGCCAAAGCGGGACGCCAGAAGGGAAGCCCTGGAGCAGGAACGAAAATCTTTAACCGCTCAACTGAAAAAGCGTAGTCAAGCGCTGAAAACACTGTACTTAGACAAGGTTTCCGGCATTCTTACCGGCGGTGAATTCACCAACCTGAACCAATCGTTTCTGCAAGAAAAGTCCCGCCTGGAACAGCGGCTTGCAAAAATCAATTCTGAACTGGCTGATCAGAAAAAGCCCCAACAGCAAGAGGACCTGGCGGAGCGGGCAAAAGAACTCCTAAAGCTGGAAATTGTTCCCCGGGAACTGGTTGCCGCACTGGTTGACAAAATCGAAATCGGCGAACGGAACCCGGATACAGGAGAACAACAGGTACGCATCACCTGGAAATTTTAAAAAGTGTTCTTCCGTTACTCACGCCCACGTCATCGAACCCCAATATCCCGCCGCCGTAGACCGTTATGTGGACCTGGGCCGCTTCTACGACCTTACCGCCGCCAAGAAGGCCGCGGAGGAGGTCAAGGTCCGCACCCACGCCTACAAGGCCGCTTATGTCCGGGCCTATCACAGCCTGAAAGCCGCCCGCCAGGTGGAACTGGACGCGGTGGCTTCCGTAGCCAAGTCCTTTGACGCTGAACGGCTGGACCGCCGGGTCCGGGGCGTCATCGCCCGGGAGCTGCGGGCCAGAGGAGGCCAGAAGGGGAGAACTGTCCGCCGCTTCCTGGGCAGCATCACCCACAGAGGGTTCGTCTGGCGCTTTGACAGCGTGGATGTTCTGTGCCCCAGGGTCTACGAGTTTGCCGACACCTGGGAGCTGGCGGGAGGGGCCCTGGCCCGGCTCCATGAGGCGGCGGCGGAGAAGGGCTGGGATACGGTCGTCTGCCCCTCGCCGGAGGACCTGAACCGCATTGAGCATCTGCTGATTCCCGGCCTGGGGCTGGCTTTCGTAACCTCCTGCCCGGGGATGGACTACGGCAAAAAGCCCTACCGCCGGGTCCGCCTGGACGCCATGACGGAGACGGAGGGAAGATCCCGCCTCCGTTTCCAAAGCCGGATGGCGGCCCTGCTCCGGGAGGAAGCGGTGGACGCGCTGAAAGAGGCCAAGCGGAACCACGACGCTCTGGAGGCGGTCTTTAACCCCTATGTGGATTTTGACGGCGTCCGGGCCCAGGCCGCCCTGGAGGCGGGCCGTCTTCTGAGTTACCTGAAATAAAGAGGTGTAAAGGGGAGATGCCTGCCGGCCCGGCGGGCTTCCTTTTTGCTCAATTCAAAAAGTCCTTGAGCTTTTTGCTCCGGGAGGGATGCCGGAGCTTCCGCAGGGCCTTGGCCTCAATCTGCCGGATGCGTTCCCGGGTGACGTTGAATTCCTTGCCCACTTCCTCCAGGGTCCGGGTCCGCCCGTCCTCAATGCCGAAACGGAGCTTCAGCACCTTTTCCTCCCGGGGGGTCAGGGTGGACAGCACGTCCATCAGCTGCTCTTTCAAAAGGGTGAAGGAGGCCGCCTCGCTGGGCTCCGACGCGCCTTCGTCCGGGATGAAGTCCCCCAGGTGGGAGTCCTCCTCCTCACCGATGGGGGTTTCCAGGGACACAGGCTCCTGGGCGATCTTCATAATCTCCCGGACCTTGTCCACGGGCATATTCATTTCCGCCGCAATTTCATTGGGGGAGGGGTCGTGTCCCAGCTCCTGGAGAAGCTGGCGGCTGACCCGGATGACCTTGTTGATGGTCTCCACCATGTGGACGGGGATGCGGATGGTCCTGGCCTGGTCGGCGATGGCCCGGGTGATGGCCTGGCGAATCCACCAGGTGGCGTAGGTGGAGAACTTATAGCCCTTGGTGTAGTCGAATTTCTCCACCGCCTTGATGAGGCCCAGGTTGCCCTCCTGGATCAGGTCCAGAAACAGCATTCCCCGTCCAACATAGCGCTTGGCGATGGACACCACCAGCCGGAGGTTGGCCTCCGCCAGCTTCTGCTTGGCGGCTTCTCCGGCCCGGTACTGCTTGCGCAGGGCGGCTTCCAGCACGGGGTCGACTTCCGCCCCCTCCTCCCGCTGGCGGCGGAGCTCCGCCAGCTTTTCCGCCGCCTCGTTTCCGGCGGACATGGCCTGGGCCAGGTTGACCTCCTCCTCCGGCGTCAGCAGGGCCACCTTGCCAATTTCCTTCAGGTACATGCGGACGGGGTCGTCGATGGAGAAGCTGTTGACCAGGGTGTTGGGGTCGACCAGCTCCTCCTCCTCCATGCCGGCGATTTCCTCGGCGGCGGGACCCTCCTCCGGCAGCTCCGGAAGCAGGTCCTCCTCGGCGCTGATGTCAATATTCAGCGCCTCCAGGGAGTCGTAGAGCTGGTCCATCTGCTCGCCCTCGAGGTTCAGGTCGTCCACAGCCTCCATCAGCTCGGCGGACTCCAGCTTGCCCTTTTTCTTGCTTCTGGCCAGCAGTTCCCGGAGCTTCTCATTGTTGATGAGCCAGGAAGCGGCGGGGAGGGCGGCCACCTGCTTGTCGTCCAGCCGGATGATGCCGGCCTTTCTGGCCTCCTCGTCGGTCATGATCCGGGGCGCTTCCTCCGCCGGGGCGGGCGCGCCGGGGGCATCTTCCGTTCCGGCGGCGGGTAAAGTGGCGTCCGCCTGACGCTCCAGATCCTTGGCATCTTGTTTATTAGACATTCCGTTTTTCTCCCTTTTTGTCTTTATGTTTTTCTGCCGCCGCCAACAGGGGGTCCGCCGCCGCGCCGGAGCGCTTCGCGGCCTCCGCCTGTATGATGCGTATGTAATCCGCCAGGGCCTGCTTTCCATTTTGGACGGACTCCGGACGCTGGCAGACGGCGGTGACATGGTTCATTTCCTCCGCCGTGAGCTCGGCCGCCAGGGCGGGCAGGGACGTGCCCCGGCCCTCCTCCTTCGCCCGCCACAGCAGGGAGAAAACCCGGCCCAGCAGGGGAGAGGAGAAGTCCGGTTCTTTCAGGGGCGGCCCGGCGGGAAACAGCCCGTCATCCAGCAGCAGCAGCCGAAGCACGCCTTCCTCAGCTCTGGCGGAGCGCAGGTTGTCATAGCGCAGGGAGCGCTCCTGGGGCTGGGACTGGGCTGCGGGGTTCAGCTCTTTCCGAAGCGCCGTCCGGTTCTCCTTGGCAAGCTTCTGTTTTCTGGCCCGCTGGACCTCCAGCTTCATGGCCTCGGGGGTGATGCGGGCGGTTTCGGCGGCCCTCGCCGCGTAGATTTCCCGCTCCACCGCCCCGGGGAGCCCGGCCAGCAGGGCGCTGATTTCCCCGCTGTAGGCTACCCGCTGTTCGTCGCTTTCCAGGTCGTACTTCCCGGCGATTTGGCCCATGCGGAATTCCACGCCGTTTTCGCTGCCGCTGAGCAGCCGCTCAAAGGCGGCGGGGCCCTGGTTCTTGATGAAGTCGTCGGCGTCCTGCTTCACCAACTCCCCGTCCGCGGTCCGGCGGCGGGGGAGCTGGAGAACCTTGACGGAGAATTCGGAGCCGTTCAGCAGCTGTAGCGCCCGCTCCGTGGCGGTTTTTCCGGCGTTGTCGTTGTCGTAGCACAGCACCAGCTCCTTGGTGAACCGGGAGAGAAGGCGGATCTGCTCCGGGGTCAGGGCGGTGCCCATGGAGGCCACCGCGTTGTCAAAGCCCGCCTGGTGGAGGGTGACGATGTCCAGATTTCCCTCGCAGAGGATGATATTGGGCCGTTTGGACTTCTTCGCCAGATTCAGCCCGTAGAGAACCCGCCGCTTGCTGTACACCGGGGTCTCCGACGAGTTCATATACTTGGGCTCGGATTTGTCCAGCACCCGGCTTCCGAAGGCCACCACGTCCCCCCGGGTGTCGATGACGGGGAGCATGAGGCGGTTTCGGAACTTGTCGTAAAATCCGCCCTTCTTATTGTCCACAATCAGCCCTGCGGAAAGAAGCTCCGACTTGCTGTAGCCCTTGGCGGTCATCTCGTTGAGAAGCACGTCCCAGGCGTCCGGGGAGGCGCCCATGCCGAAGTTCACGGCGGTGGCTTTGCGAATCTGCCGCCGATCCAGATACTCCTGGACGGCCCGGCCCTCCGGCTGCTGAAGGAGGCGGTAGTAGAACCGGGCGGCGTCCCGGTTCAAATCCAAAAGCCGCTGGCGGCGGCGTCCGGCCTCCTGGCCGCCCTCCTCCTCCGGCACCTCCAGTCCCGCCCGCTTGGCCAGAAACCGCACCGCGTCGGGGAAGGGAAGGTTTTCTTCCTCCATGATGAAGTTAATCACGCCGCCCCCACGCTTGCAACCGAAGCAGTAATAAATCTGCTTGTCCGGCGAGACAGAGAAGGAGCCCGTCTTCTCGCTGTGGAAGGGGCAGAGGCCAAAGAGGTTGGAGCCCCTGCGGGTCAGCTGGACATAGCTGCCCACCACGTCCACAATGTCGCACCTGGCGGTCAGCTCGTCCATAAAGCTCTGGGGAAACGCCATGGCCCGTCCCCTCCTTTCGGTCAGTTTAGCCAAAATCTGCTCCCGTCATACCGAAAAAGTGAGGATGCCAGCGAAGGCGGATTTTCCGGTGATGCTTTTATATACGCCGTGCCTTTGAAATTTCCTCTTTTTTTCCTGAGAATTTTTGAAAATTTTCCGGCGGGGGCTTTACAGGCCGGGGAGAAGCGCTTAAAATAGAAAAGAAAAACGAAGGGAGGAGGAACGCCATGCCCATCGAACTGTGGACGGCCCGGATGGAGCGTCCTCTGTCGGACGCGGAACGGGAGGCCATCCTGCCGCTGATGCCCCCGGAGCGCCGGGAGCGGCTTTCGCGCATGAAGGAAGTGAAGAAGCAGAGGGAGCCCCTCTGCGCCTATCTGATTTTATGCCTGGCCCTGCGGCAGAAGTACGGCTGGAAGGAGCTGCCGGAGGTAGCCCTGGGCCGGTTGGGCAAGCCCTTTTTCCCGGAGCACCCGGAGGTGCATTTCAACATCAGCCACTCCAGCGGCGCGGTGCTGGTGGGGGTTTCGGACAAGGAAATTGGCGTGGATATCGAGCGCATCCGCCCCATGGGCCAAAGGATGATGCTCCGCATGGCCCGCGTGAGCACGGAGGAGGCGTTTTTTCAAAGCTGGGTCCGCCGGGAGGCCCGGGCCAAGCGCAGCGGGGAAGGCGTGGGCACCATCATGCGCTCCGAGTCGCCCCTTCAGCCGGGGGAGTACTACTATCCGCTGGACACCTTCCCCGGCTATGCCGCGGGTGTGGCCACCCGCAGCAAGGATTTGCCGGGGAAGCTCCACCGCTATTCTCTGGACGACATGCTCTGAAAACCACAAGACGGGCAGGGAAATGTGTTCCCTGTCCGTTTTTTGTCCATCTCCGCAACCGGAGGCCCCCGTTTTCCGACTATATGGGTGAAAGCGGCTTTCAAAGGAGGGACCCATGTCATGGAGGACAAGGACATCATCGCCCTGTACTGGGCGCGGTCGGAGGAGGCCATCCGCCAAACGGCGGAAAAATACGGCGCTTACTGCGGCCAAATCATCCGGCGGGTGCTGGGGGACGGCCGGGACGCGGAGGAGTGCCTCAGCGACACGTGGCTGGGGGCCTGGAACGCCATGCCGCCCCAAAGGCCCGTGCGGCTTCGGCCCTTCCTGGGGCGCATTGCCCGCA